>NZ_CP163421.1:1575000-1902201 GCF_041429775.1 Glycocaulis abyssi
CTGTCGGCGCTACTGGGCGGCAGCTGGATGGTTCTGGAAGCGGCCAATCCGCTCACGGCGCGTATCGTATGGGGCTTTGTGCCGCTCTGGCTGGTTCTGAGCATCGCGGCTATCCGCTATGCCAGCCCCCTCACCGCCAACCTGCTGGGCGCGGGCCTGCTTGCCTGGCTCTATACACTCGCGCGCTGGCTGATCGGCGGCGATGATTTTGGCGGATACGCCCTGTTCGTCACGCTCGCGCTGGTTTGCGCGGCTGGCACTCTGGTGCTGGCGCTGACTGAAGAGCGCGGGCTGACGCTCAGCCGCATCGCCTCGCGCTGGCTGATGACCGGCGCGGTAGCCAGCGCGTTTGCCGCCCAGTTCTCCCTCGAGCGGGGATATGACGGTGCCACGGGCGCCCTTATCCCTGCCGGGCTGGTCTGCGTCGCCATTATCGGCGTGGCCGCATTCATACGCCTGCGCGCAGGCACGATGCGCCCGCTGCTGGCCTACTCCTTACCGCTTATTGCACTTTGTGGTCTGGGGCTGGCCCTTGTTCCGGCCTTCGCACCGGAATGGGCCGGCGCGCTGGAGATCATGGCGGGCGCCGCCGTCTTTGCCATAGCCGCCGCCATGGTAGCAGAGGGCGCACAGGCGGGCCGGGGCTTTACCGGCGGGCTGGGGCTCGTGCTGTTCATCGCCCAGGCCCTGCATGTTTACACGGCGCTGTTCGGCAGCCTGCTGGACACGGCGCTGTTCTTCCTGATTGGCGGATTGCTGCTTATCGCGATGTCGGTCATCGCCATGCGGCTGCAGCGCCGCAAACAGGCGCGCACGGAGGAGGTGCTGCCATGAGCGTGATGATCCGCCTGCTCTTGATTGCCGCGGGCATGACGGCCCTGCTGGCGCTGATGGTCATCAACCAGGCCAATGCCCGTGCTGGCGGCACGGAAATCCGCCTCGCCATGGAGCCGGTCGATCCGCGCGACCTGCTGCTGGGCCATTATGTGGAACTGGTCACGCCCTTGCAGCGCCTTGAAACCGCGCAGCTGCAAGGCGGGAGCGAACACGTGTTCGCGCAAGGCGACCGGATCTGGGTCGGGCTGGAGAGCGATGCAGACGGCTCCTCCCTACCCGTATCGGTCTATCCTTCACCACGCAGCGGCACCTATATCGAAGGGCGGGTGCGCCATGCCGGCTATGTCCGTGACGAGCCGGGCCAGTGGCTGACCGTCCACTATAATATCGAGCGCTATTTTGCCTCGCCCGAGGCCGCGCTGGAGCTGGAGGCGCTGCGCAACGAATCGCGCCTGCGCCTGATCGTGTCACTTGGCGGTTCAGGCAGCGCGGTCATCCGTGGTCTGGAAATCGACGGCGAAGATCATCTCGACCGACTGTTCTGAAGGACCGTACGATGACGATAAAGCTATACGCCAATGCCGGCTGGGGATCGGCTATCGTGGAGGCGCAGCTCGCCTGGTACGGCATTGATTTCCAGCTGGTGGAAAGCGGCGACCTTTTCCAGGACGCCGCCGCGCGAGAGAAGCTGGCCACCGTCAATCCGCTGGCTCAGGTGCCGACGCTTGTTCCGGATTCGGGCGAGATCCTGACCGAGAGCGCCGCCATCACGCTGTATCTGGCGGACCTGACGGGGAGCGACGCGCTGGTACCAGGTCCGGACAGCCCTGAGCGGTCCGCCTTCCTGCGATGGCTGGTCTTCATCGTGGCCAATATCTACCCGACTTATACCTATGCCGACGATCCGTCCCGCTTCGTGGCGGAGGAATCCGCCCGCAAGCCCTTCTTCAAGGCCGTCAACGCCTACGCCCAGAAGCTGTACACGCAGCTGGACGGTGCGGCTGGCAGCCCGTGGTTTCTCGGCGAGCGTATGAGCGCGCTGGATATCTATATCGGCGTGATGACCAACTGGCGCCCCGGCAAGGCGTGGCACGAAGCCAACTCGCCCCGCCTGGCCGCCATTGCCGGCAGGGTTGGCGAGAACCCTGCCGTGGGCGCCGTTCTGGCGCGCAATTTCCCTGACGGCTAGCGCGCCGCAAATTACCGCCTGAACACCCTCACAAAGACCGGGTAGAGCAGCATGCCCGCCAGCAGGCCGCCGACATGGCCGGCCCAGGCGATGGGTATGGAATAGAACATGCCGCCAATCGCGATCAGCACATTGATGAGCAGCCAGGGAATGGCGAGGCGCAGCATCCCTGCGCGGCCGCCATTGGCCCAGCCCGCCGCTGCAAACACGCCCGATACCGCCGTAGACGCCCCCACCATGAATGTGGGCTCGTTCAGATGGACCAGCGCGTGCAGCCCTGCTCCCGCGATGGCACAGGTGAAGTAGAAGGCGAGAAATCCCGCCGCAGCGAAAAAGCCCCGCCCGAAGGGCGCGGCTGCGGCACTGCCCACCGCCAGCAAAATTCCCATATTGAGCAGGACGTGCCACCAGCCCGCATGCACAAAGACGTGCAGAATGTAAGGGCTGAGACCGCCAAGCGGCGGCTCTGGCGGCGGATAAGGCAACATTTCCGGAGCCGTCACGAGCGCGCCTGACCACATGATAAGACCATGCAGGACATGGTTATTGGCCGCTGCCCAGCTATCAACGCCGTGCACCGCCAGGGTAAGCGCGCACAGGGCCAGCACCAGGCCGGAGACACCCGGCCCAAGGAATGGCACACGCACCGCCGCCGCCCGGTCTGCAGGATCGTGTTCGCCGGGGCCTGCACCGCCGGGTGCGCCAGGTTCCTGTTCAGTCAATGGTTTTTCCTTTTCGAAACCCACCGCAGACGGCGGCTGGCACACGCGTTGCAGCCACCAGGTCCAAGCGTATCCAAACAGGACACTGGAAAAGATTATGCCGCGTTTTGCCAAAGTCACCCTCGCCACCGCAGCCATCGCGCTTGCAGGCACCAGTATAGCCCAGGCCCAGCAGGCCGGGGATAACTGGAACCAGCCCTATGGCATGGCGCAAGGCGATGAGAACCGCCCCTATGCCGGCCAGCGCGGGCGTGGTGCTAACCGCGTCGTGATCAATGGCATCATCCAGACAGGCGTTGGCGTCTCGGCGCAAGGCACAGCTACCGGTTCGACCGGTCTTCGCGGCGGTGTGGGCGGCCATGGCCAGCACACCGGCTCCTCAGCCACCGCCATCGCCAACCAGCTCAACGTTGTCGTGAATGGCAACTACAACACGGTGGTCGTGAATTCGCGCCAGATCAACAATGGCGACGTCACGGCCAATGCCAGCGCCTCTCGCGCGGCGCAGCAAGCCAACACGCAAACCTCCTCCTCTACCCCTCAAAGTCCGGAGTCGCCCCAATGACCCGAATTAAAAGCCTTTTCGTGGCCGCCGCATCGGCTCTTGCCGTATCGGCCTGCGCCACCTCCAATTCCGGCTCTGACGGGCTGTATGCAACGCCGACGGGCAATGCGCCGGTTACGGCCAACCCGACCCCGTACTCGCAAGCGCTGGTATGCATTTCCGGCCATGCGCGCCAGCAGGGCCGTCCGGCACCGCGCGTCGCGGTGGGCCGCATCGCGGACTATACCGGACAGCTGGCGCCTGAAGGCGGTACGCGTGTCACCCAAGGCGCATCGCTGATGGCGATGAGCGCCTTTGCCAAGGCTGGTGCACGGCTGGTGGAGCGTTTCGACACATCGGTGGCCGAACTGGAGCTGCGGTATACCAACAGCCAGCTGATCGGCGACGAAGTTGAAGAGCAGGGCTTTCGCCAGATCTATGCCGGTGCGATGCCCGGTTCGGACTATTTCCTGGTCGGCGGCATTACCGAGCTCAACTCCAATATCCGCTCCAACGGTCAGGATCTGTTTGCCGGCGACAGCGTTGATTCCAGCCCGGCAGCGGTCTTCTCGCGCCGCGTCTATGTGATGAATGTCGCGCTTGATCTGCGCCTTGTGGACAGCCGCACGCTCGAAGTGGTCGATGTTGTGTCCTACCAGAAGCAGATCATTGGCCGCGAGCTCTCGGCTGGCATTTTCAGCTTCTTTGGCGATGCGGTGGTGGATCTGTCCGCCGGTGGCCGCTCGCTTGAGCCGGTCCAGCTCGCCGTACGCGCCGTCATCGAACGCGCCGTGCTTGAAATCTCGTCCCAGCTTTATGGCGTCCGTGCTGAATCGGTCTGCCAGTTCAATGATCCCATCGGCCCGTCGAATGTTACCGGCGGCGTCCAGCTCAATACGGCTTATGCCGGTACGGAGGCCCCCTATGTCCAGGCTCGCACTGACGTCAATCGTGGCCATGACCGCCGCGATAGCGACATCCGCAGCGTCCTTCGCGGCGTCTATCGATAGGATAGAGAACGACCAGGACAACAGCGCCCCGGTCGACGCCACTGTCGAAGTCGAAGCTGTCACGACGGAGATTGCTACCGCCATTGCTACGGCGCAGAGCAACTCGGCCGGCGGCAGCTTTACCAACGAAACCGAGATCGACTCGACGCAGGTCACAAACGGCGCGACCAGTGCCACGACCGATATCGAGGCAGATTCGGTGTGGGGGCTGTCGACCGGCTTTGCCACCGCGCAGGGCAATGCCCTGACGGTGGACGGCGAAGACGGTCTCGACATTGACGCCGAGCAGACGGCCGGTGCCGGTGCCAGCGTATCGGCGCTGTCCGCGCTGCGCCTGAACACCTATGGCGGCAATACCGCTCAATCGGCCATCGCCAGCGCCAACGCCGTCGAGGTGATGGGTTCAGGCAATATGCCGATGAATGTCCGCCAGTCTTCTGAAGCCGATGTCGAAGCGCGCTCCGAGATCGAGGCCGAAGAGGTCGAAACGGCGCTGGCCACCGCGCAGAGCGCGGGCAACAGCCTGACCGTAACCGGCTATGAGGCGAACATCATCGCGCTCATCGACCAGGAAAACAGCGGCAATGTGCGCTCAACCGTCGATGCCGACATCGCCCATGCCAACTGGGGCGTCACCGCGATGAGCGAAGCCTCCGGCAATACCGCCTCGTCCCAGAATGACTGGGGCTATGGCCATCTGCAGGGCGGCCAGAACAATTCAGGCGAGGTGCGCGCCACGACAACGCTGGCCGTCGGCACGTTTGGTGACGGTCCGGTCGTCGGTTCGGCCCACGCCGTTGGCAATAACGCGCTGGTGTCCAATATCGGGGCAGATGCCTATAGCGGCGTGACGCAGAACAATTCGGCCGCGGTAACGGGACAGGTCTCCATGCAGCTGGGAACCGGCATGGCCGCCTACGGCACCAGCTCGGCCATCGGCAATGCCCAATCGGCCTATATCTGTGCGACCTGCCCGGTGGGCCTGAACGCTCCGGTGAACCAGGTCAATTCCGGCGCGATCAGCTCGGTTACGCAGATGCGGGCCAATGGCTATGTCGGCGGCATGACCGGATCGGCCACAGCCGTCGGCAATGTCTCGACCTTCTCCACGGTCACAGGAAACTAGACGAGATCACAGGGAACTAGACCAGGTCGTCCAGATCGACATTCAGCGCTCCGGCCAGCCGCTTGAGCGCTGATACGCTGCCCTCCTTGCGGCCTGTCTCGATCTCCGAGAGGAAGGCCGGGCTGATCCCGGCCCTGGAGGCCAGCGCGCGGGCGGTCAGCCCGCGATGACGGCGCCAGACACGCACCGGATTGCCGCCAGCCACCAGCTCGGCAACCACGCTGGCAGGGACCAGCTCTTCCTCGCCGCTGCGCAGGCGCGCGGCTGTCTTTTCAGCAGCCGCGATATCCGCCGCGTCCAGCAGGGCCTCGTACTGCTTCAGCGGGATGACCACCAGCTTTTCGCCCGATGGCGTGGTTATGGTCTGCATGGCACCGCTCCTACTCATAGATGCTGCCTTGCGCCGCGATCTTCAGTATCTCAAGCACGCGGCCCTGATCGTCCATGATCACCCGCCAGTCCCCCACCCGCAGGCGGAGATAGGGTGATCCGGCCAGAGCCTTCACGTTATTGGCAAGGCTTGCGGTGTTTTCAGCGAACTGACTGATCTTGGCCATGATGCGCTGTGCATCCGTGACCGGCATACGGCGCAATGCCTTTACCGCTTGCTTGCTGTAAGCAATCACTTTCACGCTATATATTCGCCTATAGCGAATTTATGTCAAGATTTTCTAGAAAAAGCCCAGCGTGTCCGCTTGCGGGTTGCCGGCCATCAGCCGGTCCAGGCCCGCATTATAGTTGGCGAGCTGGGCCTGCATGTAGGCCGGCACCTGCCCGCCTTTCTTGCCCGCGCCCGGACCTTCCAGCAGCTGTTTGAGCGCTGGATCCTGCGTCAGCTCGCGCCAGGCACGCTGGATGACGTTCATCGCTTCGGTCAGGGCCTCGCTTGCCGCAATCGCGCCATCGCGGCTGGAAATACTGTAGCTGCCACCAAGCCTGAGCGAGAAGGATGGCGGCGCGGCCGCGCTCTCATCGCGCGTGCTCTTCTTGGTCAGCGATTTTCCGGTGATCGTGCCGGAGGGAAGCCCCAGGCTTTCCAGCGCATTCTGGCCGTCTGAGCCGGCTTTCAGCTCGATGCTGACCCCGTCGCGCGGGGTGATGCGCAAAAACTCTTCGCCCGTGCGCCGCCCGACGGCTGACGTGCCATTAAGCAGCAGGACCGCGTTCAGCTTGAAGGTCAGCGAGCGCATGGTCTCGTTCGCGTCGATGGTAATCTTCTGCGCGCGCCGGCCATTGACCGAAATATAGAAATGGTCGCCTTCGCGTGCCGCACTCTGGGCGGTCACCACCCGGCTGTCGGCATAGACGATCTTGCCGCTCGGCAGGCCGAGCTTTGACAGGACCGAATCGCCCTGCGGATCAAGGATAATGCCCGCACCTTGCGAGACGCCGCCGCGCCCGGAAATCTGCTGCGTCCACTCATGCGCGCCAGTGGCCGCATCGAAGCTGGCCGCGAACGCGTTGCGCGTGCCGTTCTGGTTTGCGCCGGGCAGTTCGCCATTCGTCGTGCCGGACAGATAGACCTTGCCGCCCGACACCTGAATTCCGGTGGCGAGATCATCAACGCCCGTGCCGAGGAAGGTCGTGTAGCTGACATTGGCCTCCGCCCCGTCCTCGATTTTCACGAGGAAGGCATCGCGCCCGCCTTCATTGGCTGCCAGAGGCGCGCTCGGCGCGAAGGCCGCCCCCGCGCCGCCAGTCAGATAGATCGCGCCGTCATCATCCACCGTGATGGCCGTGATGCGCCCGCCGCCCAGCGCACCCATGTCCAGCGTCCAGACCGGATCGCCGGTGCCGTCATCGCCGGGCGCGAACTTGGTGACGACCGCCCGCCCGTCAACTTCGCTGGCGATCAGCAGGCCGCCATCCTGCGCATTGGTAACGGCGCGCGCGCGTTCAATGCCTGCGCTGGCCTCCACGCCGCGCGTATAGAGCACGCTGCCGTCTGCCCCGATCGCGCGGACATAGCCATCAAGGCTGCCCTGATTGGCCATGCCGCCAAAACTGCCGCGCGCTTCACCGACAACGTAGATCGTGCCGTCATCGCCAATGGTCACGGCGTTGGCACGGTCATCGCCGGCTGCGCCAAAGCGCTGGGCCCATTGCTCCACGCCATCGGCATTGAATTTCACGACAAGGGAATCCTCGCCGCCCAGATCGTTCGTGCCGCCAAGCGCGCCTTTTACCGATCCCGCAACGACGACATTGCCCGCGCTGTCCACGGCAACCGATGCGCCATTGGCCTCGCCCGCTGCGCCCAGCACCCGGCTCCAGACTTCCTTGCCGTTGGAATCGTAGCGCATGAGGACCAGATCGGACTCGCCCCTGATATCCTGTCCGCTGACGCCGGAACTGGTGCGGCCAACAACATAAATGCCTCCATCGGGGGCCTGCGTAATCGAATCAATGGTCAGCGGGTTGGCTGCTTCAGAGCTGCGCGTCTCGCCATTGGGAAGCGGCACATCGGTGATGGTGCCGTCCGCTTCGATACGCTGTGCGAACTGGACCGTTGGCGTACCATCCAGCCCGGTGATTTTTGAGAGCTGCCCAGCCGCGCTGTCACCTGTCCCGGTCACGCCCGCCATATAGATGGCCGGCTTGCCTTGCGGCGCCGAAAACGAGACCTGCTCGGTCAGCACGCCATTGATGCGCAGCGCCCAGTCATTGGCCGTGACGATACCGGCTGGCCCCACTTCGCCCACACGGACAGATGAGAAGCGGGTGACAACCTCCTGCTCTTCCAGCCTGGAATTGATGAAGTCGGTGACATTGCCCATCGTGCGCGGTGTCGCGCCCATTTCATTGAGATCGATGGCGACATTGATGTCACCGCCATTCTTGCGCACCGTCACGGTAAACTCGACATCACCCTGAAAGGCCGTGACCGCCTGATCGGCCGGCCCTTTGTGAATGATGCCGGTTGTGTACTCGCTGATGCCGCGGCTGACCGCGACCTCGCTCTCCGCTTTGGTCAGCTGTGTGTTCTTCAGAACCGAAATCTCGTCCAGCTTCAGATTGGAAAAGAAATCGTCCATCTGGCCAAGACCTTCCTGGAAACGGCGGTCCCAGAAGGCCATATCGACCGGATTTGTATTGCGTTCACTGGCTGCAGCGGCCAGCGATTGCAGCGCGCGAAGGCCGGTGAACATGGCGTAGAGCTTTTTCTCGTCCTGGCTGACATTCAGCTTGGAAAAAGCGCTGGCCTCTGAATCAAAGAAGCGGCCATTGGCCAGAACCGAGCGGCGCACCGCGTCCAGCGCCGTCACCTCGCCGCGCGGATCCCACGGCGGCAGCACGTCCTTGTCACGGGTGGAACCTTGCGTCTGCTGCGCGGGCGCGCGCGTGTTCGCCGCTGCGTTGCGCGCAGCGTTCTGCGCGGAAAACCACGCACCCAGAACATCGCCTGACAGGCCGGTAATCACGTGTCGTTCCCTGCGGACAGAATCGCCCACCGGCCAGCTTCGCAAACCATCACCAACAAAAGGTTAGTCCGCTGTACAACGCCGCGTCCCTCGTCAACCAAGGCTAAGACAGTGTTAACGGCTGAAGGCCGAAGGTTAACGCGCATTCGTGATTCGATATTTCCTTGTGAGGACAGATGAGCGCCACAGCGTCCAAAGCCACTGCCCCGGCCGCCGCGAAAGGCGATCTGGAGCCGCTCTTCCTGGGCCGGGATTTTCGCTCTCCGCGCATGAATCTCGATGGCAAGACCGTGCTCGTTACCGGCGGCACCGGCTCGTTCGGGCATCATTTCGTCCGCACGGTGATCGAGGAATTCAAACCGAAGAAACTCATCATCTTTTCGCGCGACGAGCTCAAACAGTATGAGATGGCGCAGCTCTTCCCGCCCGCGCAATATCCCTTCATGCGCTATTTCATCGGCGATGTGCGCGATGAGGGCCGGCTGGACATGGCGATGCGCGGGGTGGACGTGGTGATCCACGCCGCTGCGCTCAAACATGTGCCGATTGCCGAGTACAACCCGTTTGAATGCATCCGTACCAATGTGTTCGGCGCGGAGAATGTGGTGCGCGCAGCCATCAAGCGCGGCGTGAAGCATGTCTGCGCCCTGTCCACCGACAAGGCGGCGAACCCGATCAATCTCTATGGCGCATCCAAGCTTGCCTCGGACAAGATTTTCAGCGCGGCGCAGAATATTGGCGGCGAGGATGGTCCCATTTTCTCGGTCGTGCGCTACGGCAATGTGGTCGGTTCACGCGGCTCGGTCGTGCCGTTCTTCAACAAGCTGATCGCCGAAGGCGCAGACCATCTGCCCATCACCGACGAGCGCATGACGCGCTTCTGGATCACGCTGACCCAAGGGGTGAATTTCGTGCTCTCCTCGCTGGCCATGGCCAAGGGCGGGGAGATTTTCGTGCCGAAAATCCCCTCCATGCGCACGACGGATCTGGCCCGCACGCTCGCCCCCGGCCTGCCGCACAAGATTATCGGCATACGCCCCGGCGAGAAGCTGCACGAGATCATGGTCCCGGAAGACGATGCCCGCTCAACGGTCGAGCTGGAAGACCGCTATGTCATCGTGCCCCCGCAGCGCACCACGCTGATGGCGCAATGGCTGGACGCGGGCGCAGCAGCCCCTGACGGCTTCTCCTATGCCTCTGACAGCAATCCGGAGCGGCTGGACGCCCGTGCGCTGCAGTCCCTGCTGGGGCAGGCGTTCGGGAGTTAGCCTCCCTTCCCTGAACTCCCGGCCAAGCGAAGCACAGAGCCGGGACCTTGCGCAGGAAAATCGGAACAAGACCGGGTTATCGAGGCTGTCTGCCGATGTCTCCCCCCGTTTACGGGGGGAGTGGTCCGAAGGACCGAGGGGGGGTGTTCCCAATAGCTCCCCCCTCCGTCAGCTTCGCTGACACCTCCCCCGTAAACGGGGGAGGAAACCGATCTCTAACCCAGCACCTCAGCCAGCGCCGCGCACACCCGCTCCACATCGCCCGTGCCCATGCGCGTGAAGAGGGGCAGCGATAATGTCTGCACATAATGCGCCTCGGCACCTGGCAGGCTCCGGCAGCCATAGCGGCGGACATAGTAGGGCTGGGTGTGGACCGGGATGTAGTGGACCTGTGTGCCGATGCCACGCTCTTTCAGGGCATTCATCACGACCGCGCGCGTGCGCCCGGCGGCCTCGAAATCGATTTGCACATTCATCAGATGCCGGCACGGATCGCTGCCTTGCGGATCAGCGGGCAGGCGCACCAGCGGCGCAAGGGCATGCAGGTGCTCGCGATAAGCTACCGTCAGCGCGCGGCGTTTGGCGGCGAACTGCGCCATGCGGGCGAGCTGCGCCCGGCCAAGCGCGGCATTGATATCCGGCAGGCGGTAATTCCAGCCCAGAGACGCCATCTCGTGATACCAGGGCTCGCCCGCGCCTTCGGCCCGCTCAAACCTCGCCGCATCGCGCTCAATGCCGTGGCTGCGCTGGCGCGCCATGCGCGCGGCGAGATCGGGACTGTTCGTGGTCACCATCCCGCCCTCACCGGTGGTGAGCGATTTGACCGGGTGGAAAGAGAAGGTCGCCGCTTCGCTATGCGTGCAGGCCCCGACCATCGCGCCTGATGCGCCGCGCGAGGCGATAGCGTGGCAACTGTCTTCAATGATCGCCAGGCCGTGCTGGCGGGCGAGGGCCGCAATCGCCTCCATGTCGCACGGCACACCGGCCAGATGCACGGGCAGTACGGCCTTCGCCCTGCCCCCTGCCCGCTCCAGCGCATCTGCCAACGTGTCAGCGGTCAGCAGGCCCGTCGCCGGGTCCACATCGGCAAACACAATCTCCGCCCCGCAATAGCGCGCGGCATTGGCGGTCGCCATGAAGGTGATGGACGGGACAATGCAGACATCCCCCTCGCCCACCCCCAGCGCATCCAGCGCGAGGTGAAGCGCCGTCGTGCCATTGGAGCATGCAATGGCGTGGGCGGCCCCGGTGAACCGCGCAAACTCCGCCTCGAATGCGGGGATTTCCGGCCCGGTCGTCAGATAATCGGATTGCAGCGCGCGCACGGCGGCGGCGATATCAACCTCGTCAATATCCTGGCGCCCATAGGCAAGTAAATCAGCCTGCTGCGTCATCGGGGTGCTCCGTAGCCCGTCTCATGTTGCAGACCAGCATGGCGTGAGTCGCGCGCCTGCCATCGCCCGCCCGGTTTGCAGGCAGACGCGCTCTTAAGGCGAGCACAGAGGGTGGATTCGTCAGGAAAGGCTCTGAATCGATAAGTCCATATTGACTCACCGGCAGACGTGCCACGCGATGTTCATGCGGTTCTGGTGATCCGTATTTGCAGAAAAACTCGAGGCCGTGTCCGCACGGCCTCATTTCCTGTGCCTGCTTAGTATTGGCAATCATCAGAACTTCCACGCTCCAAAGAATTGTGGCATTTTTACTACATTCTGTTGCGTTGCAGCGAAGTTGCGGCAATTAATGTTGCGGCGCACCAACGGTTGCGTAAAGCTAATGTGACAAAGCGCGGCGTCAGACCAGCGCAAAGCCTCTGCAATGCGATCCCGCCAGCCGCACGACCATGCGGAGGAGACGGTGTGATGCATGCACATGCGGCAAACGGAAATCACGGCACTGCCGATACCCGACCCATCCCCTCTGCAAGCCTGCCGGACAACGGCTTCAGAACACATTCAAGGGGATTATCAATGAATTCAGATCAGATCGGCGCGCCCAGGCGTGCGCGTCCACTCGCCTGGGCTGGCGCGCTGGCACTCGGCGGCGCCCTGGCATTCGCGGCGCCCGCCTCGGCGCAGGTAACCGATGAAGCCGCCTATATTTTCAACACGCTCCTCTTCCTGATTGGCGGCTTCCTCGTCATGTGGATGGCGGCGGCTTTGCCATGCTGGAAGCGGGTTCGGTGCGGGGCAAACACGCTGCGGCTATCTGCCTGAAAAACATCGGCCTTTATTCGATAGCCGGCATCATGTTCTACCTTGTTGGCTATAATCTGATGTATTTCGGCGTCGACCAGAGCGGGGGCTATTTCGGCATTCCCTTCCCCTGGTCGCCAGATGAGCTGACCGGCGACGAAATCATCGACATCGCGGAAAACGGCTACTCGACCGCCTCTGACTGGTTCTTCCAGATGGTGTTCGTGGCCACCACCGCCTCCATCGTGTCCGGGGCAGTGGCCGAGCGCGTGCGCATCGGTGCCTTCTTCCTGTTCGTTGTCGCGCTGACGGCCGTCATCTACCCGATCCAGGGCGCCTGGACATGGGGCGAAGGCTGGCTGGATGCTGCCGGCTTCTCCGACTTTGCGGGCTCCACCATTGTTCACTCCGTCGGCGGCTGGGCGGCACTGGCCGGTATCATCCTGCTGGGTGCACGCACCGGGCGTTTTGTCGATGGCAAGGCGGTGCCGATGCACTCCTCCAGCCTGCCGCTGGCAACGCTTGGCACGTTTGTGCTGTGGCTCGGCTGGTTCGGCTTTAACGGTGCCTCGCAACTGGCTCTGGGTTCGGCTGCCGATGCGACCGCCGTCGCCCAGATATTCGCCAACACCAACATGGCGGCTGCTGGCGGCGTTGTGGCCACCTATCTGCTCACGCTGGCTCTGGGACGCGGCAAGGCCAATCTCGGCGCGGTGCTGAACGGTGCACTGGCCGGCCTGGTCTCGATCACCGCCGAGCCTCTCACCCCCACAATCGGGCAGGCCATCCTGTTCGGCGCGGTGGGCGGCGTTATCGCCACCTTTGGCGCGATCCTGCTGGAAAAGCTGCGTCTTGACGATGTGGTGGGGGCCATCCCCGTCCACCTGTTTGCCGGCATCTGGGGCACGATGATCGTGCCGCTGACCAATCCCGATGCCAGCTTTGTCACCCAGGCCATCGGCGTGGGCGCCATCGGCGCGTTCGTGTTCACCGCCAGCTTTGTTGTTTTCCTGGTGCTGAAAATCACCGTCGGCATCCGCCTGAAGCCGGATGAGGAGACGGTAGGCGGCGACTACACCGAGCTTGGCCATAGCGCCTATCCGGAGTTCCTGCCGGGAAAGGAGAAAGCCCCGGCAGCAACATGACGCCAATGGCGGACCGGGCGGGTTTCACCCCCTCCCGGCCGCCCTTCACCGGTCACACCGGGGCAGAACTGCCCGCGCCAGAAGCGGTTTCGCCAACGCGCCCGACACCTGCCGGCCCACCTCGCAAGCCGGCAACGAAGGCTCGTCCGAAAAAACGGCAGCGCCTGTTCCAGATGACCATTCTCGACCTGACCGGTTCCCCGCCCGCCCTGAAGGGCTGGCCAGTTCCGGTGCGGTACGGCGCGCGCAACAGCCAGACAGAGCGCACGCCCTTTCGAAACGGCCGGATGCGGGGCGGCCAGACACACAATAAAGGGGATTAGACATGAAATATCTCAACACCTTGCAAGGCCGCACAACCAGCCTTGCCGCACTGCTCGCCGTTTCGGCATCAGCCCTGGCCATCGCTCCGGCAGCCCACGCCAGGGACGGGCTGGAGATCGAGGCCAATGTGGCCCTGGTCAGTGATTACCGCTTCCGCGGGGTCTCGCTGTCCGACAAGGATCCGGCCATCCAGGGCGGGTTCGATATCAGCTTTGCCAGCGGCTTCTATGTTGGTACCTGGGCATCGAGCATCGAGCCGGTTGGCGCGTCCGAGCTGGAGCTTGACCTCTATGCCGGGTTTGCCTTTGAAGCAGGCGGCGCCGAGTTCGATGTCGGGGCGCTGCTCTACACCTATCCCGGCGAATCCGATGCGCATTACTGGGAGTTCTACGGCTCTGCCGGCTTCACCACGGGCGCACTGGAATCCACCTTCGGCCTGGCCTACGCCCCCGAACAGGACAATATCGGCGGCGATGACAACCTCTATGTCTTCTACGAGGCTGCCTATCCGCTGGGCGAGACAGGTCTCAGCCTGACCGGCTCGGTGGGATATGAAACCGGAGCCTTTGGTGACCCCGACGGCGATGGCAATGACAAATGGGACTGGTCGCTGGGGCTGGCATGGACGGCTCTGGGCGTCGACTGGTCGCTGGCCTATATCGACACCTCGGAGAATTTCCGTGAAGGCAATGCCACGGCAGTGCTGAGCATCTCCAAGGCATTCTAGCCCGATACGGGGCGTTGAAATGCGAAGGGCGCGGCCATCTGGCCGCGCCCTTTATTCGTCCCCCTCGGACGAAATCCCTATCGTCCGAAGAGCGACAGGATGATCTGAGGTTCGGCGTTGGCGATCGAGAGTGCCTGAACACCGAGCTGCTGTTTGACCTGCAAGGCGGTCAGCTGAGCGCTTTCCCTGGCAAGGTCTGCGTCCACCAGATTGCCTACCCCTGCTGAAAGACTGTCACTGAGCTTTCCGATGAAGGTCCGGTGGGCCTCCATCTTCTTCAGGTCCGAGCCGAGGCGTGCCAAAGCTGCGTTGACGTTATCAAGGCTCGCATTGACGAAGGACACAGCGCTCGCCGCCAGCGAGACGGTGCCAAGGCTCGCCGTACCCGACAGGGTGATGATCGTGCCGGAGAAGCTCATATCCTGCGTGCTCAGCGTGACCGAGCGGGCCGCGTCCGCGTCTGCCAGGAAGGCAATGCCGCCACTGATGGAGCCGTTGAGCATGTTGGCGCCATCAAAATCGGCATTCTGCAGAATGACCTGGATCTGGTTTATCAGTGCCTTGAAGTCACTGTCGTAGGCAGCGCGGGCAAAGCTGTCGATGGACGCGTCCATCGCGGCGGTGGCCTTCTCGCGCATCTCGATGAGCAGATCGGATATCGCCTCACCGGCTGCAATCGCCACATCGCCGATGGAGACTGCCCGGTCGAGTGATGTCTTGACCGATCCCAGCGCCCCGATATCGGCCCGCATCGACTGGGCAACGGCGAACACCGAGGAATTGTCCTTCGCTCCGCCAATCTTCAGCCCCGTGTTGATACGGTTCTGGGTGGTCTGCAGGTCCGTGTTGGTCTTGTTCAGGTTCTGCAATGCGAGCATTGCGGATACGTTTGTCTGGACGCTTAGCGCCATCGGTCTTCTCCCAGAGTCCCGCCGCCTTTTGGCAGCCCTTCGCGCCTGACGGAGCAAGAGCGGGGCCATCAGGGTTAATTTGGGATTATCTGAGCAAAACCATATAGTTATAAAAACGAAAAACGCCTCCGCTTATGGCGGGAGGCGGCTTAGGGGCAAAAACTCCCTGCCTCAGCCGGTCAAATTCTGCCGGGCAGGCGCCAGTGTCAGGCGGTTTCGTTGATAAGCCCGCCAGTCTCGTTCTGCAGGAAGGAGACAAGATCACCGAAGCTTTCCGGCGGCCAGCGGCGAAGCGTTTCACCGGTGTCAGGGTCCATGAGCTTGTAGATGAAGCGGCCGGCCTTGTCCTCGTCTCGTTCGATCTGGAGCCGGGTACGCCCATTGGCGCTGAGCTCGGCGCGCATCCTTTCTATGGCTTCGCTCTGGCGCAAGGTGTCGCGGGAATCTGAACCGGGCTGGCGCGTACCGGCCTCAACCGGCGGAACCACATTCGGTTCGGCGCTGACAGGCGCGGTGCTCATGGCTATGCCGCTGACCGGCACAACGAGCTCTCGCCCTGATATGGGAACTATAGCATTCATAACGTCACCTGGCTGGCGCTCCTATCTGCAGACGCCCCCATTCCCCCTAAAAATTCCGATCCTTTTCGTCGCCCGCGGGCTGCAAGATCCTTCAGAAAAGAAAGCGGCGGAGGCAGAACCCCACGTAATGCCCCCGCCACTCTCCCCACCACTAACCTAGCGGAAGAAGCCCAGCACCGTGGACGGTGCAGAGTTGGCAATCGACAGCGCCTGGATGCCAAGCTGCTGCTTGACCTGCAGGGACTGCAGACGGGCCGATTCCTTCGCGAGATCGGCGTCGACAAGGTTGCCGATACCCTTTTCAAGGCTGTCGGAAAGCTTGCTGACGAACGTTTTGTGGATTTCCAGCGACTTCGAACCCGTGCCCAGACGCGACAGCGCCGAGTTCAGGTTGGTCAGGGCCGACTCGATGGCCGTGACGGCTGCAGTCGCATCGGACTGAGACGCGATATCCGTACCACCGGACAGGCCGATAATGGTGCCGGACAGCGACAGGTCTTCGTCTGTCACGCTGATCGTGTTGGTGCCCTTGGCATTGGCCAGAGCCGAAATGCCGCCGGACATCGAACCGTCGATCAGGTTGGAGCCATTGAACTCGGCGTTTTCCACGATCGTCGAGATCTGGTCACGCAGAGCCTTGAAGTCTTCGCTGAGAGCCGTACGCGACGCACTGTCCAGCGACACGTCCGACGCAGCCAGCGCCTTTTCCTTCATCTCGATCAGAAGATCGGAGATGGCGTCACCGGCCGCCAGACTGACGTCGACAACAGAGATGGCAAGGTCGAGGGAGTTGTTGACAGCCCGCAGGCCGCCGACTTCCGCACGCATGTTCTGGGCGATGGCGTAGATGCCACCATTGTCCTTGGCAGACGCGACCGACAGACCGGTGTTGATCCGGTTCTGAACGGTTTGCAGTTCCTGATTGGTGCGGTTGAGGTTTTGCAGGGCGACCATCGCGCCCACATTGGTATTTACACTAGCCATTTCTTGGCTCCTTTTCACGTTCTATGGTGTGACGCGCGTTTTGCGTGCCAGGTCTTCTGACCCGGAGGGCTCCCAGCAAGGGTGGGGCCAAAACGAATCACTTGAATGCAAAAATCAGAAAACCCTATTAATTTCACGTGGTTATAAATATCAGCAAAACCTGAACGTGAAGCACGGACGGCAAATTATGCCGGGCAGACCCCCAAAAGCCCGGCAGAACTTGCCGGGCAGGCAGTTTTTGCCGGTTATCGAATCACTAAAATTTACGACGAATCAGCGATTTATTGATGAAATGCTAACGCCGTTCGCGAGCAAAAAAGGGCCGCCCCGAAGAGCGGCCCTGGTTTTCTGCCCCTACCGGAAGAAGCTGAGAACGGACTGCGGCGCAGAGTTGGCAATCGACAAAGCCTGAATGCCAAGCTGCTGCTTGACCTGCAGGGATTGAAGTTTGGCCAACTCCTTGGCCATGTCCGCATCGACAAGGTTGCCGATACCGCTTTCCAGAGCGTCAGAGAGTTTGGTGACGAACGTCTGATGGATCTCCAGCGCCTTTGATTTGGTGCCCAGACGCGCAAGCGCGCTGTTCACGTTCTCCAGCGAGGTGGCGATCTGCGAGGCGATATCCGAAGCGGCGCTCGCTGTACCGAACGAGGCCGTCGAGGTGATCGTCACGATGGTGCCGGAGAGCGAAAGATTCTCCGTTCCCACCGTGATCGTCTTCGAACCGTCCGAGTTCGCCAGAGCGATAAAGCCGTTCGTTGCACTGCCATCGATCAGGTTGAGGCCGTTGAACTCGGCATTCTCGACGATTGTCGCGATCTGGTCGCGCAATGCCTTGAAGTCCTCGTTCAGGGCGACCCGGCTGGGCGAATCCAGCGACGTGTCGCCGGCTGCCAGAGCCTTTTCCTTCATCTCGATGAGCAGATCAGAAATTGCCTCGCCCGCGGCCAGGGTGACATCCACTGTTGAGATGCCGCGGTTCAGACTGTCCTGAACGACACCATACGCGCTCACATCCGCCCGCATACGCTGGGCAATGGCGTAGATGCCGCCATTATCCTTCGCGTTTGCGACGCTCAAGCCGGTATTGATCCGGTTTTGCGTGGTTTGCAGTTGCATATTGGTCTTGTTCAGGTTCTGCAGGGCCACCATGGACCCATAGTTCGTGTTCACGGAATTTGTCATTGTGGGGTTCCTCCATTCTGGAAGTGGGTAAGGGACGTTTTGTCCTGCCCTGCCTTGCGCAAACCCCGTGCCGTTTGACACCGCGATGCCACCCGGTCAGCTGCTTGTTTTCAATAGGGAATATAGCGCCAGCCCAATCCGCCGCGCGCGCCCGGCCAAAACTGCCGGACGCAATCTGGTCTGTGGGCAAAATGCGCCGCCTGAACAGCGCGCAGCCAAAACGGCCGGAGGACGCATCCGGCCCCTGTCAGATGTCCCGGCTCGAAAATCCGTCAGGCGGCGCTGGCTGCGCCCTGCCCCTGGGGTGCCAGGCCCTGCATGATGGTGCGGTTGATCTCCACCAGTGTGTCGACCGCATCATTGTCGCGGATCGCCTCGCTGGTCTGGCGCGAGACGAAGATGGAGAGCGAGATGATCGCCGCGCGCAGCGACTCGGGCAGCTTGTTGTCCTCGCTGGAACAATCGGCGGCAAAGGCCGTCCACATGCGCCGGTTCCAGTCGAGCGCATCGGCGCGTTTTGACAGCTCGGACGGCCCGCACTCGCGCGCCACCATCAGGGCGCGGGTCACCTGCCCGAACAGACGGTACTCCGCCGAACGCGGATCTTCTGTGCGGGCTGCCGTGGTCTGGTAGGCTTGGTAGGACATGGAACGGTCTAACCCTTCGACGCGGCCGGTGCACGGCCCGTGCGCTGATCTTCGTAGCTGATGAGTTTGCGGCAGCGGATGAGCGCCTTGTAGAAGTCGCCGGCCATGACATCGCGGCTGACCGACACGCAGTCCGCCAGCACTTCGGGATTGGTCAGCGCGTTCATGAACTCTGTCATGCGCAGCACGAACTGGTCGTAAACGGCCCCTTCGGCCCGCCCTTCCAGATACATCATCATCACGGGGAAATAGATGCGCCGCGCGGGGCTGTCGGCCTCATGCTCCTGCATGATGTCCTTTTCGCGCAGGACCGATGCCTTGTTCTGCAGCACCAGCGTGGCCCGGCGGTCGCCATTTTCCACAACCGCCCCGTTTAGCACGAATTTCTCGCCCGGTTTCAAGGATAGCTTGAGCGGCATGGAACGACCCCCTTAACAGTTCTTGCAGGTATGCAGCCCTGTTGCACGCGATGTTGTCCAAACGGGGTGAACAAAGCGTTGCTCACGCAACATAAATTGCACATCGCCAATCGTTAGCAGCTTCTTAAGCGAAGCAGGGCTGTTTCGGCATTGTTACACTTCCAGCGACGGGCAGGGCCAGACAATGACGATGCTTCTCGATCTTGATGCAGAACTCGCCAAGGGTGTGGAGGAGGTTATCAACCCGTCCGAAGAGGCGCGGGCCGCCAGCATACCCGGCCTTGATCTTGATGCCAGCCCGGCTGCGAAATCCGATCCGAAAGTCGCCGCGCGCCTGCGCCGGGCCATGGGTCTGGTCGATGACGGCAAGGCAGCCGAGGGCGCACGCATCATCCTGAAACTGCTGGACACCCACCCGGACCATCCGGTCGTGAACCAGGCCATGGGCATGGCGCTGGAACATCTGGGCCGGCTGTCAAAGGCGCTGGAATTTTATGAGCGGGCGCTGCAGCGCGACCCGTCAAATGCGGAAGTCTACAAGAGCCTCGGCATGCTGGCCTCCAAGCTGGGCCTCTTGCCGACGGCAGAAAAATTCATGCGCATCTATCTGAAGATTGCCCCCGATGCGAAGGGCGGCACCGTACAGCTGGCCGGCATTTTGCGCGATCAGGCAAAGTTCGAGGACGCGATCGAGCTGTTGCGTCAGGCGATCTACGGCGATCAGGAAAACGCCGATCTGTGGAATGCGATGGGCACGACGGTGATGGAAAGCGGCGAAGCCGCCGAGGCTATCACCTTCCATGCCGAAGCGCTGCGGTTGCGGCCCGGCTATGCGCGCGCTGCACATAACCTGGCCCATGCGCTGGAACTGACCGGAGATGTCGAAGGCGCGCTGACCCATTTCAAGGCAGCCATAGACAGCGCCGAAGCAGAGGCGGACCGGGTAATTTCCACCCATGGCTATTCCCACACCCTCCTGTCTGCCGGGCGGCTGCCCGAAGGCTGGGAACTCTATCAGGCGCGCCTGAACATGCATTACCGCTTCGCCACCAACTTCCTCATCCCGGCGCGGCCATGGGATGGCGCTGACCGGGCGGAGCTGAAGGGCAAAACGCTGGTTGTCGTCGGTGAGCAGGGGGTTGGCGACGAAGTGCTCTTCGCCAACACCTTCCATGACGCACAAGAAGCGGTTGGACCGGACGGTGAGCTGCGTATCGCCTGCGAGAAACGCCTGGTGCCGCTCATGCAGCGTTCCTTCCCCAATGCCCGTGTCGAGCGCCACTACACGGTCGAACGCGAAGGCCGCCAGCATCGCCACGCGCCGGACCTGTTCAAGGACGGCAAGGTCAATCTGTGGGCACCAGCGGGGAATCTGTGCCGCGCCTTTCGCGCCAGCACCGATGACTTCCCCTCGCAGGCAGGCTTTCTGACTGCCGATCCGGCCCGTGTCGAACGATTCCGCGAACAGCTGGCCGCACTGGGGCCGGGCCGCAAGGTCGGCATTCTGTGGAAATCGCTGAAAATGAACGCGGCACGCTCCAAGCACTTTGCGCCGTTCGAGATGTGGAAGCCGGTCCTGAAAACGCCTGGAGCCATTTTCATCAACCTGCAGTATGGCGAGGTGGACGAGGAGCTGGCCGAGGCCGAGGCCCGGTTCGGTGTGAAAATCCATCAGCTGCAAGGCATTGATCTGAAAGACGATCTCGACGGCGTTGCGGCGCTGGGCAAGGCTTGTGACCTCGTCATGGGCCCGATGAACGCCACCACAAACCTGACGGCGGCCGTCGGCGGCCTGGTCTGGTTCATCCGGCCGATCAATGTGGCCTGGACCATGCTGGGGGAGCCGGAAATGCTCTGGTATCCCGGCAGCCGCACCTTTGCCGGCGAACGCTATCGCGACTGGGCTGGCGGCATGAAGCGGATGGCGGGCGAGTTCAGGGCATTTGTCGACGCGCACGCCCGCAACGCCGCCTGAACCCCGGCAGGGACGAACCCTTCAGCCTTCAAAATCGTCCCAGCTGCAAGGCTGGGCAAAGCGGACGGCCTTGGCCAGCTTCTGCCCCATGATGGCGTCATAATGCCGGGGAGCGAGGCCATGGCCCGGCCGTACGCTGCGAACATCGTCCGGCCCGACCACCGCCCCAGCGGGCAAGTCGCGCACGAAATAGAGCGAGCGGCGGAACTGCACATTGCCCTGCTCGCTGGCCTTCACCACATAATTGACCGAGCCGATGGCGCTGTGCGCAGCCTTCAGGGACCGGGCGAGACGGGCAAATTCCTCCGGCTCCAGCGAGAAGGCGGCATCAGGCCCGCCATCGCCGCGCGCGAGGGTGAAGTGCTTTTCCACCACGCTAGCGCCAAGCGCCACCGCCGCAATGGCGGTCGTATCCTCCAGCGTATGGTCTGACAGGCCCGCCAGCGTACCGAAACGGGCGGCCATGTCGGTCATGGTGGCAAGATTGTAGTCGGCTGCCGGGGCCGGGTAGCCGCTGACGCAGCGCAACAGGGTGATAGCCTGCGCACCATGGGCGCGCGCCGTCGCAACCGCTTCCGTTATGGCATCGATATCTGCCATTCCGGTAGACATGATGAGGGGCTTGCCCGTCTGAGCCACGCGGCGGATCAGCGGCGTATCCACCAGTTCGAAGGAAGCGATCTTGTAGGCTGGCGCGCCCAGACTTTCGAGCAGGTTAACCGCCGTATGGTCAAAGGGCGAGGAGAAGATGGTGATGCCAGTCTTGCGGGCATGGGCGAACAGGGCCTCGTGCCAGTCCCACGGGGTCGAAGCCTCGGCATAGAGGTCGTAAAGCCGTCGCCCGGCCCAGAGGCCGTCGCGTATCGTGAATTCCGGGGCATCACTGTCCAGTGTGATGGTATCGGCGCGATAAGTCTGCAGCTTGACAGCATCGGCACCCGCAGCGAGAGCAGCATCGATCATCGCCAGCGCCCGGTCGAGCGAGCCATTATGATTACCTGACAGCTCGGCGATCAGATAGGGCGGATGACCGGCACCGATATGGCGGCCATTGATCACGAAATCTGTCATCTTGCCGGTCCCTGCTTGGTGATCCTGTCGAGGGCGGACTGACGCAGACCACCCCATTTACGCCGGTCTAAGGCCAGCCGGTAAATGTTTGCTTCCCGGTTCCCATCGACGATACGGGTCGCGGTCTCCACCGTGCGAAAACCGAAACGGGTGTGCAGATCGATGACGCGCGTATTGCTCTCCAGCACCTCGCATCGCAGGGTTTCCAGCGCGAGCGGCCCGAACGCGTATTCCAGTGCAAGCCATTCCATGCGCGAGCCGGTGCCGCGCGGCGCATCCGGGCTGGCATAGAAGGCCCATTCGGCCTCGCCCGCGATCTCGCCAATCCGGGTAAAACCGACCACGCCGCATGGTCCGTCAGGGGTCTCGAAGATGAAATAGCGCCGCGACAGGTCATCGCGTGTCTGTGACCACCAGCGCGCATGCTCGCCCGGTGTGATGACGTGCGTGGTGTACATGTTGGCCCGCACGGCAGACGCGTTGCGCCAGGAGAGCACGGCGTCCAGGTCCGCGTCCGTCATTGGCCGCAGCCAGGCGGAAGTTCTGATCGCAATGACGGCTTCAGACACGGGCATGCAATACCTCCGCCATCCGTTCCGCGCCCTGCCCGTCAACGAGAGCACCAGCCAGCACCGAGACCGCAGGCAGGACAGCGGGATCGGCCAGCCATCCCTCCAGCCCGGTGCGCAGCCTGTCCTGCCAGCCCGGCTGGCGCACATCACCTGCGTAAAGACCTGCTCCGCTGGCATCGATGGCCTGCGCTGCGGCAGGCTGGTTATCGGCCAGTGACAGGACGAGGCTGGGCAGGCCGAGGCACAGGCGCTCCAGTGCCGTGCCGCCCGATGCGCCGATGGCGATGTCGCTCTGCGCCATCAGGCCGGCGAGATCGGGCAGATCGACGTGTAGACGGGCGGCAAACCGGGCCCCGGCAAGCCGGGCCTCGATCGCGGCGCGATGCGGGGCGCTGCGCCCCAGCACCACGTCCAGCGCCAGCGTGTGCCGATCCAGCACCGGGCTGATCACATCGAAAACCGCGCCGGTGACATTGTCGACATCGACCCCGCCCATGGCGAGCAGGAGCCGCTCCGGCCTTGGCGCCTCTGCCCGGCGCTTCAGGCTTTCTGGACGCCGGCTGGCGACAGCCGGGCGCAGCAGCGCAAAGCCCGCCCCGCAAAAAAGTCGGCAACCGGCTGGCAAGTGTAGCGCATAGGCTCCGGCCTGGCGGTGGATTCCGGAATCAAACAGCAGCGCACAGTCATGGGGCCGGTCCGCCAGATCGTCGATCACGCATATCCGTTCAGGGGCTTGCCCGCAGGCCCGTTCCCAGCGCGCATCAAGCCGGTAGTGATCGACCGCCAGCCAGCGCGGCTGCAGCTCTGCCACCAGGGCGGCAGTGGCCTGTGCATCCTCGCTCCAGCTGCTTAAAGGCGGCAGTTGATGCAAGTGATGGCCACGCCGGGCAATGAGCGAGAAGTCAAACCCCGGCGCCGCGTTGCACGCGAAATGGGCCTGCCATCCGCGAGCGGCAAGCGCATCGGCGAGGGTCAGGCAGCGCATGAGATGGCCTGCACCGCTGGCCAGCGAGGCATCAGGCCGGATGAGCAGGCGCGCCGTCACGCCCTGTCCTGCACAGTCAGGGCGAACAGGCGCTCGGCCCGGGCCAGATCATCAGGGGTGTCGATGTCCACCGCTTCGTGCCCAGCCAGTACGATCAGGCCCGACCGGGCCGTGAAGACCGGCTTTTTCGCCCGCCAGGCTGCGGCCCGGCCCCAATAGAACTGGCCGCTATCGTAAAAGCGCTCGGGCAGGTCCTGCGTGCGTGTCGACAGATGTTCAGGATCGTCCATCATCACCCGCCCGGCCGCATCGCGCCGCAAGGCGCGTTCGATCGGATGCGGATAGCGCTGGGCAGACAGGACGTAATCACGCTCGGGATCGGCCAGCAGGGCATCCAGCCCTTCGCGCAGACGCTTCGGCGTTGTCATCACGGCTGTCGGCAGGATGCAGCAGGCGATTTCCGCTTCGCCGTCAACCGCAGTCAGGGCATGCGCCATCACGTCCATCAGGCCGGTATGATCATCGGCCAGCTCCGCCGGGCGCACAAAGGGCGTTTCGGCCCCCTGCTCACGTGCGATGGCGGCAATGGCGGGGTCATCGGTCGACACGATCACCCGGTCAAAGCAGCCGGACTGGCACGCCGCCGCAACCGCCCAGCCCAGCATGGGCCGGCCGTGGAAGGGGGCGATGTTCTTGCCCGGTATACGCTTGCTGCCTGCGCGGGCGGGAATCACGGCGAGCCTCACCTAGCGCGCTCCTTGGCTGAGGGTTGTGATTTTGGCCATGGCTAGCGCGATTCTGCCGTTTCTAGGTTGGTGCAACGCAAAAGAAAATGCCGCGCGGCACTCGCGATTTGCGTTTTCGCGTTCTAGTTTCTCCCAAGGTTTGACAGTGAAACGCACCACTAAGGGGTTAACGATCATGCGCTTTGAAGGCACCAGCCAGTATGTCGCGACAGAGGAACTGGCCGCAGCGGTGAACGCGGCCGTCACGCTGGAGCGGCCCTTGCTGGTCAAGGGCGAGCCCGGCACCGGCAAGACGGAGCTGGCCCGCCAGATCGCGAGCGCCATGAACGCCCCGCTGCTGGAATGGCACATCAAGTCCACCACCAAGGCCCAGCAGGGCTTGTACGAGTATGACGCGGTGGCCCGCCTGCGCGACAGCCAGCTGGGCGATGACAAGGTGCATGATGTGCGCAACTACATCCGCAAGGGGAAGCTCTGGGAAGCCTTCACCCACGAGACGCGGCCCATCCTGCTGATCGACGAGATCGACAAGGCTGATATCGAGTTTCCGAACGACCTCCTGCAGGAGCTCGACCGGATGGAGTTCCATGTCTACGAGACGGGCGAGACGGTGAAGGCCGAAGCGCGCCCCATCGTCATCATCACCTCGAACAATGAAAAGGAATTGCCGGACGCCTTCCTGCGTCGCTGCTTCTTCCATTTCATCGCCTTCCCGGACGAGGCGACGATGCGCGCCATCGTGGAGGTGCACTTCCCGGGCCTCAAAGGGCGCCTGCTCTCCGAAGCGCTGAAGAAATTCTACGAGGTGCGCCACGTCCCCGGCCTGAAGAAGAAACCCTCAACTTCCGAGCTTCTCGACTGGCTGAAACTCCTGCTGGTCGAAGACGTGGACCCGGAACTGCTGCGCGAGAAGGATCCGCGGAAATTGATCCCGCCGCTCCACGGCGCACTCCTGAAAAACGAGCAGGACGTGCAGCTGTTTGAAAAACTCGCCTTCATGGCGAGACGGGATGCAGCGCAGTAGGGGGACGATGTGGGCTGGTACGACGGATTTGTGGGCTGGGCACAGACTGTCGACTGGCAGGCTTGGGGCCTGTTCGCGAATGCGGCGGCCATCCTCACTGCGGCTATCATTGCCGCAAGAACTGCCAGCAGTGTATTTAAATCCAAATCCCACAGCAAAGTGTTTGATTTATCTGAACGAATTATGTTTCTCGTGTATGGCGCATCCGAAGTCGTTCAAGATCTACGGCCCGACGATTATTACCTCGAAAGCTTCGGGGACGAACTTCATTTTCAGCACAAGTCCACGGTTCACATAAAAAATCGCGATTTATTTGATGAAATAAGAAAAAACTTACCGTTGGCTAAGGCTTTTTTGGATGACTCCGTGTTCCAAGCAATGAGCTCCATAGTTCGTGACTATGATCAAATCGGAAAGTGGCTCCTAGACATTGCTGATCATAAAATTTCTAACTTGGACCTCGGTGAAGATTATTCCGAACGCAGAAGCGATCACATCAAGCAGTCAGTAATTAATTTGAGAGACGAATCCGAAGCTGGGGTCTATTGCCGCATACAAAGAAGTATAACTACAATAGAAAGAATTCTAATTCCAATCTTGAAGGCTGAACGAAAGTATTGATTGCCACCCTCGCTGCTGTGCGCCATGACATCAGCGAAAGTCGGTCGGATCTTTCCCGCTGTGCAGCCCCATTTTGGAACCCTCCCGCTCTGGCACCGTTAGTCAGGGGATGCGTCCGGCATCAATGACCGGCGCGAATGATAATGCCTGAACCAAGGAGGCTCCCCATGGCGACGAGTGCCAGCAAGCGCGTAGAGAATATCCGTGAAACGGGTGAAAAGACCCTGAAATCGGTCAGCCGGGCTGCCGAGAAGGAACTGGAAAGCGCCGCGAAGACCACGCGCCGTCAGGCCCGGAAAGTGGCCAAGCGCGCCGGAAAAATCGAGGACCAGGCCGTCGGCTACGTCAAGGACAACCCCTATGCCTCGCTCGGCATTGCCGCCGGTATCGGCGTCATTGCGGGCGCCCTGCTCGCCCGCCGCTAGGGCTTTACCCATGGCGGGCCACCTATGGCTTTTTGGGCGCTTGCAGCATAGCCGCGCGAGCGCCTATCCTAGCCATCATGTTCCATCGCTTCTTCACCGAACTGCGCGCCGCCAAAGTCCCGGTTTCGACACGGGAATACCTCACTTTGCTCGAAGCGCTGGAGAAGGGCGCGGTTTCGCCCGCCATCGATGATTTCTATGCGGTCTCCCGCGCGGCGCTGGTGAAAGACGAGCGCAATTTCGACAAGTTCGATCAGGTGTTCGGCCATGTCTTCAAGGGCGTGGAGCTTCTTGGCGAGATGTTCAACGAGGCCGAAATCCCGCAAGACTGGCTGCGCAACGAGATGCGCCGTCATCTGACCGAAGAGGAAATGGCCGAGCTGGAGGCGATGGATTTCGACGAGCTGATGGACACGCTCAATCAGCGCCTCCAGGAGCAGACCGAGCGCCATGAGGGCGGCAATAAGTGGATTGGCACAGGCGGCACCAGCCCGTTCGGCCATTCTGGCTATAACCCGTCCGGCGTGCGCATTGGCGGCCAGAGCCAGCACAAGAAGGCCGCCAAGGTATGGGAGGCGCGCCGCTACAAGGATTATGATTCCGACCGGGAGCTCGGCACCCGCAATCTCAAACTCGCGCTTCGCCGCCTGCGCAAATTTGCCCGCGAAGGCGCGGCCGAGGAGCTGGATCTGTCGGGTACGATCAACGCCACCGCCAGGCAGGGCTGGCTGGATGTGAAGATGCGGCCCGAACGGCGTAACGCCATCAAGGTGCTGGTGTTTTTCGATGTGGGCGGGTCTATGGACCCCTATATCCAGCTGACCGAGCGGCTCTTCTCGGCGGCGAAATCGGTCTTCAAATCGCTCGATTATTTCTACTTCCACAACTGCATCTATGAGGGGGTGTGGAAGTCGAACCTGCGCCGCCAGTCAGAGACCATGCCGCTCTTTGATGTGCTGCACAAATACCCGCACGACTACAAGGTGGTGATTGTGGGCGATGCCTCGATGGCGCCCTACGAGATCACCCATCCGGGCGGTTCGGTGGAGCACTGGAATGGCGAGGCGGGTGCGGTCTGGCTCAAACGCATCGTCGATACCTACCCCCACCTCATCTGGCTCAATCCGCAGCCCGACAAATGGTGGCAGCACACCTATTCCATCGAGCTGATCCGCCAGATCATCGGCCCGCAGCGCATGTTCCCGCTGACGCTGGAGGGGCTTGATGGCGCGATGAAGGAACTGGCGAGGCGGTAGCTACACTTTCGTCGTTCCCGCGCAGGCGGGAACCCAGAGCCACATTCAACGCCTTTGCCCTACATTCTCTGGATCCCCGCCTGCGCGGGGATGACGAGAAATGATGAAGCAAATACAGCGTTTTCCCGGCGAACGCCGGGATCCAGAGTAAACCGCCCCCTACCCCGCCATCGCCGTGTCGCCCGCATGGGGCAGGGAAAGCGCGCTTTCCACGCGGCGCACCCAGCCCTGCACGGCGGGGAAATCTGCAAGGTCAAACCCGCCCTCATGGGCGACGCGGGTGTAGGCGACGAGCGCGATGTCAGCCAGGGTCAGCTGTTCGGCAACGAAATATTCCCGCGCCAGCAGGCGCATCTCCATCACGCCGAGCGCCCGGCGTCCGCCAGAGAGGAGCCCCGGATCGAGATCGCTGGCGCGGCGCGCATGAAAGCGCAGCTGGCTGCGGCGCACGGCGATATAGGGCTCGTGGGAGTATTGCTCCCAGAACAGCCATTCCATCATCTTGGCCCGGTCAAACGGGTCTTGCGGGATCAGGTCAGAGCCTTCGGCCATGTAGATGAGGATGGCGTTGGACTGGGCGAGCGTGCGGCCATCACTGCGCTCCAGCAGCGGCACCTGGCCTGCCGGGTTCAGCGCCAGAAACTCATCGGTGCGGCTGGCGCCCTTGAAAATGTCGATCTCGATCCATTCAAAATCGAGGCCGAGATGGCGCGCCGTCCACAGGGTTTTCAGGCAATTGCCGCTCTCTTTGTGACCATAGAGTCTGAAGGCGTCCATTTGCCGCTCCCGTATCCGCCAATCCATTACCCGGCATGGTAGAAGCGTGCGTGCGATTCTGACAGCGCAATCGGCGCGCAGTATATGAAGGCTTTCCAGCCGCGCCTCAGGGCCTGTATGACGACAGCCATACCCGACAGGATGTTTGCGACATGACACTGCCCTTCGACGCTGATGATCTGAACCGCCGCACGCCGCCGCAGGAGTGCGCGAGCATGGCCGAAGTGCGCGACGGGGTGGACCGGCTGGACCGGGCGCTGATCGGCCTGATCGCCGAGCGTACGCGCTATATGGATGCGGCCGCGCGCATCAAGCCGTCACGCGATGTGGTGCGCGATGAAGACCGGATCGAGGATGTGATTGCCAAGGTGAAGGCGGCAGCGCGCAAAGCGGGCGTGCCGGAAAGCCTTGCCGAGCCGGTCTGGCGCGAACTGGTGGAGCGTTCCATCCAGCATGAATTGCAGGTGTGGGACGCCACGCGTGAGCCGCAGCGCAAGCGGTCTTAAGCCGCGCGGCGTTCCAGCTCGGTATCGATGGCGGCGAGTGTTTCATCGGCCACAGCGCGGATAGCCTCCAGCGCAGCCGGATCGTTGGCGTGGCTCTCCTGCGCGGCACAGGCATCGCCCAGCGCCATCGCGCCGACGCCGCGCGCCGCGCCTTTGAGCGTATGCACCAGCCTCTGCCACAATACGGCGTCATCGCCAGCGCGTGCCAATGCATCGAGCGTGGAGACGATCTGACCACGCAACAGCCCGTACAGCTCGACCTCCAGCGCGACATCCCCGCCAGTATAGCGGTGAAGGTGTGCGCCATCGAGCAGAGCGGTGTCTGCGTGTGTCCGGCTTCTGTCGAGCATGTGAATTCCGCTTCCCTGAATTGGCGCGGGAGTATGGGGCTGGCACGTTAACACTTGGCTCACAAACACGCTTAACAAAGGAACAAACCGCACAGGATTTCCGTTTGCCACTGGAAGGGCCGGGCCGCCGACCCTAGCTAGAGGGCATGGACACGCTCAAGGGTTCAGGCCGCAGCTTGCGCCGCCCAGCCGGGATATAAAAGTCATCAAGGAGGAGACGCCCGCCATGTTTATCGACCTTACCACCCGCACTGCCGCCGCTGCATTTGCCAGTTTCGGCCTGATAAGCGCTGCCGCGTGTGCGGACAGCGCAGCCACCCACCAAGAGGAAACAGAAACGATGAGCAATTTCTCCCTCCCCGACCTTCCCTATGCCTATGACGCGCTGGAACCGGTGATCGATGCCGAAACCATGGAGCTGCACCATTCGCGCCACCATCAGGCTTATGTGAACGGCCTCAACGGCGCGCTGGAAGACCGCTCCGACCTGCAAGGCGTATCGCTGGAAGATATTCTGGCGCGCGTGTCAGACCTGCCGGGTGCCTTCCGCAATCATGGCGGCGGCCACTGGAACCACGCCTTCTTCTGGGAAAGCATGACCGCGCCTGCCGATAGCGGCGCGCCCAGCGGCGCGTTTGCCGAGGCGATCAATGCGCAGTTCGGCTCTCTCGACGAGATGAAGAGCCAGTTCAATTCCGCCGGTGCCGGCCAGTTCGGCTCGGGCTGGGCCTGGCTGATCGTCAACGGCGAAGGAGATCTGGAAATCACCGCCACGCCGAACCAGGACAATCCGCTGATGGATGTCGCCGGTACGCGCGGCACCCCCATCCTTGGCAATGATGTGTGGGAACACGCCTATTACGTGACCTACCGCAATCGCCGCGCCGACTATCTCGACGCCTGGTGGCAGGTGGTGAACTGGGATGTCGCGTCCGAGCGCTATGACGCCGCTATGGCGGGTAATTAGGGGCCCTTCCACTTGCCCTGAACGACGCAGGAAGCCCCGGACGGAAACGTCCGGGGTTTTCTATTCCTGCCCTACCCCAACCGCCGCGCCTCGGCGCTGCCCTCGGACAGCACGTCTTCGCGCACCGGGCGCGGCGCGCCAAACAGGTGGCCCTGACCATAGGCGATGTCGAGATCGAGGATTTCGACCACCATCGCCTCGGTCTCGATCTTCTCCGCGATAATATCGACGCCGTAGCGGGCAAAGAGGCTCGCAATGTCTTCCGGTGCGATCGTGCCGGGCTCGCGGCCAGCGACTGGCATGTGGCCGCCCGCCATCTCGATCAGGCGCACGCCCTCCACCTTGGCAAAGCGCACGCCCGCGCGCTGCAGCTCGGCCAGATCCAGATTGAGATTACTGACCTGATCGATTGAGAAGCGGAAACCGTAATCAGCGAGGCGCGCCATGTGGCGCGCGGCGACCGAGGAGCGTCCGTCAAAGGCGGCTTGCGGCATCTCGAAGATCAGCGACGTGGCGAGGTCTGAATTGCGCCGCAGGAAATCGAGGAAGGGCGGGAAGAACTCCTCATCGGTGAGCGAGCGGATGGAGATATTGCAGAAAATCCCGACACGCCGGTCCGATTTGGTGAGCTTGCGCACAATCTGCACACAGCGCAGCAGGAGGAGATTATCGACCTCCGCGATCAGGCCATGCTCCTCGGCCGCTTTCAGGAAACCCGCAGGCGTGACCACATTGCCCTTGGCATCACGCAGGCGGGTGAAGCCTTCGTAAAAGTAAGTCCGCCGCTGGGGCAGGCCGACCACGGGCTGCAGATAGAGATCAACCCGGTTGGCGTCCAGCGCATCGCGGATCAGCTCCACGCGCGCAGAGCTGGACACGTTCGCCGCCTGCCCCGCGCCCGCCATTTCCAGCTTCTGCAATATCTCGTTGAGCAGCTCATCGCCCGGCCCTTCATCGCGCGCCGGGGCGGCAGAGCGCGCATAGGTGGCAGGCGTAATCTGGGCTGACGGGCGGGCGGGCTGTGTGGCAAGCTGTGTCTCGACCTCTTCGATGCGCGCGCTGGCCAGTTCCAGTTCCTCGATCAGGGAAAGGTTCGCGGCGCGCAGCTCGTGCAGCGCCTTCTCGGTGGCCCGGCGTTCCTCGGCGCGCGCGGCCGCGGCATGAGCCTGCCCGGCGATCAGGAACACGACCGCGCCCATGACCCAGGCGAGCCCGGAGCTCATCAGGCCAAACCGCTCAAACGCCAGCGCCGCCACGATGGCGACCATCGCGTAGGTGATGACGACGAGCATGTCTGTCGCGCGCGGTATGATGGCCAAGCCTCCGTTACGTCCCCGTCAGGCGCGAATCGCATGCCCGACAGGAAAGCTTACGCTGCTATCGCCGTAATGTCAGACACCGCAACGCAAAAGGGCTGCCCATAAACCTGAGATCCCGGAAGCGCGCAGCGCTGTCCGGGACCTTGTGCAGAATAGTTCTGAGACAGGCCCCGGATCGCTGCGCGTCCGGGGTTTCATATCCAGCGGCACTCACGAAAAAAGGGGCGGACCTTTCAGCCCGCCCCTTCATCAGATTGCAGCGGTCACACGCCTAGCTTTGCGTATGCGGTGCGATCTTGATCTCGACGCGGCGGTTGAGCGCGCGCCCCGCATCGGTGGCGTTGGAGGCAACCGGATAATCCGGGCCCGCGCCGGTGATGAAGAAGCGGCGGCCATCCACGCCAACCTGCTGCAGATAACCGGCAACAGCCTGCGCGCGCTGCGCCGACAGGCGCATGTTCAGCTCACGCCCGCCCGTGGAGTCCGTATGGCCGATCACGTCGACATAGGTCGCCGGATAGGTCTGCAGAACGTCGGCCACATCGTTGAGGATGGGGAAGAAGTTCGGCTCGATATTCGACTGGCCGGTGGCAAAGGTCACATTGCCCGGCATGACCAGGTAAAGGTCCTGGCCTTCACGGCGCACGGTGACGCCGGACCCGCGCAGGCGCTCGCGCATCTCGCGCTCCTGGCGGTCCATATAATTGCCGACGGCCGCACCGGCGAGGGCGCCGATGCCGGCACCGATCAGCGCATTGCGGCGGTCATCGCCGCCCGCCAGCGTGCCCAGGGCAGCGCCAGCCAGCGCGCCGCCGATGGCACCCGTACCGGTGCGGTTCTGGGTGACATTGCCGTACTGGTCGGTGGTGGTGCAGGCCGCCGCCATGGTCAACGCCATGCCGGCAACGGTGAGAGAACGAAAGATCATGGCTATCAAGCTCCATGGTGACATTAAAAAGTTGGGCCCCGAACACTAGCGCGTCCGATGCGCTCTGACCACGACAGTTGCGCGACAGGGCGATGAACGCAGCTTGAACAGGGGTATAAAACGCGCGAGCGGAAAAATCGCTCCAACATTCTCTGACAGCCCCTTGACGCCAACCGGCCCCCTGCTTATCTCCGGCGAGCTGGCAGCCGGTGGCACCGAGTGCTAACGGCATTGAACCAGAACTCATTTGTTTGCGGCGGGCGACTGCCTGCGCCCAAGAAAACGGAGACGTGACGCGATGACTTTTCGTCCTCTGCATGACCGCGTGCTGGTAAAGCGCGTCGAGGAAGAATCCAAGACCAAGGGCGGGATCATCATTCCCGACACGGCCAAGGAGAAGCCCCAGGAAGGCGAAGTGATCGCCGCTGGCAGCGGCACGATCAAGGATGATGGCACTGTGCGCCCGCTGGACGTGAAAGCCGGTGACCGCATCCTGTTCGGCAAGTGGTCGGGCACCGAAGTGACGGTTGACGGCCAGGAACTCCTCATCATGAAGGAATCCGACATCCTCGGGATCGTCGGCTAGGTCTGTTTCCCCCTATTCAATCGACTGATCGAACAAGGAGCTGACGCACATGTCCGCTAAAGAAGTCAAGTTTGGCGCCTCCGCGCGCGAACGCATGCTCAAGGGTGTCGACACCCTTGCCAACGCCGTAAAAGTGACCCTGGGTCCGAAGGGCCGCAACGTGGTCATCGAAAAGTCCTTCGGCGCGCCGCGCACCACCAAGGACGGTGTTTCGGTCGCCAAGGAAATCGAGCTGGAAGACAAGTTCGAGAACATGGGCGCCCAGATGGTCCGCGAAGTCGCTTCGCGCACCAATGACGAGGCCGGCGACGGCACCACGACCGCCACGGTTCTGGCCCAGGCCATCATCCGCGAAGGCATGAAGTCTGTGGCCGCCGGCATGAACCCGATGGATCTCAAGCGCGGTATCGACAAGGCCGTGCTGAAAGTGGTCGAGGACATCAAGGCCAACTCCACCCCGATCAAGGGTTCTTCGGAGATTGCCCAGGTCGGCACGATCTCTGCCAATGGCGAAAAAGAAATCGGCGAGATGATCGCCCGCGCCATGGAAAAAGTCGGCAATGAAGGCGTCATCACGGTCGAGGAAGCCAAGTCGCTGGAAACCGAGCTGGATGTCGTGGAAGGCATGCAGTTCGACCGCGGCTACCTGTCACCCTATTTCGTGACCAATGCGGACAAGATGGCTGTCGAGCTGGATGACCCCTACATCCTGCTGTTCGAGAAGAAGCTGTCTTCGCTGCAATCCATGCTGCCGGTTCTCGAAGCCGTGGTGCAGTCCAACCGTCCGCTGCTTATCGTGGCTGAAGATGTCGAGGGCGAGGCGCTTGCCACGCTCGTCGTCAACAAGCTGCGTGGCGGCCTGAAAGTGGCTGCCGTGAAGGCTCCGGGCTTTGGCGACCGCCGCAAGGCCATGCTGGAGGACATCGCTGTCCTGACCGGCGGCCAGGTTGTCTCTGAAGATCTCGGCATCAAGCTGGAAAACGTCACGCTGGACATGCTGGGCACGGCCAAGCGCGTGTCGATCACCAAGGACGACACCACCATCGTTGACGGTGCTGGCGAGAAGTCCGCGATCGAAGGCCGCGTGAACCAGATCCGCAAGCAGATCGAAGACACCTCGTCGGACTACGACAAGGAAAAGCTGCAGGAACGTCTGGCGAAACTCGCCGGCGGTGTGGCCGTGATCAAGGTCGGCGGCGGCTCCGAGATTGAAGTGAAAGAGCGCAAGGACCGTGTTGACGATGCCTTGAACGCCACCCGCGCCGCGGTGGAAGAAGGCATTGTGGCTGGTGGCGGCGTGGCCCTGCTCAAAGCGGCCAAGGCCCTTGAAGGCCTGGAAGGCGACAACGCCGACCAGACGCAAGGCATCGCCATCATCGCGCGCGCCATCCAGGCGCCGATCCGCCAGATCTCCGAAAACGCCGGGGTCGAAGGCTCCATCGTTGTCGGCAAGATCCTGGAAAACAGCGCGCACGGTTTCGGCTTCAACGCCCAGACCGAAGAGTATGGCGACATGTTCGCCTTCGGGATCATCGACCCGGCCAAAGTGGTGCGCACTGCCCTGCAGGACGCAGCCTCTGTCGGCTCGCTGATGATCACGACCGAAGCGGCCGTTGCCGAACTGCCGAAGAAAGAATCTGCTGCTCCGGCCATGCCGGGCGGTGGCATGGGCGATATGGGCTTCTAGGAAGCCCATGAAATCGCCCATCTCTTCAAGGAGGTAGCCGGGAGCGCTTGCGCGCCCGGCGGGGCGATATGGGCTTCTAGGCTCTATCCTCTTGGCGACTACGGAAAAGGGCGGCTCCATCGAGCCGCCCTTTTTCTATGCGCTCTCACCATTTTCCGAAGACCCCTCCACCTTCGGTCCCCGGCTTGACCGGGGACCCAGGAAAAGCCTGCAGCGCGCCTGAACGGCGATCAACTCTCACGATCTGATGGTACCCTACACTCTGGGTCCCCCGTCGGGGCGGGGGACCCCGGTGGAGGGGGTATCGCTGAAACTGGATATATAGCGGTATCGGTAAAACAGCCGGGGTCTCCCGCACCGACGGGAGACCCAGCTTTTTTCTGTCCTCCCCCACATCCGTGGGGTCGGTTCCGGCCATGAGGCCGGGCGGGCGCCCGCGACTGCCTGCCCCCGGCCCCGATCGGGGGTTCGCGGAACATCGCAACGCGGATGCGTTGCGGGGCTAGGTAATCTGGGCACCGGCTTTCGCCGGTGAAACGCTGGATGGGAGACCCGTTTCGTCGTTCCCGCGCAGGCGGGAACCCAGAGCCATAGTCACCATCAGAGCTCTACAATCTCTGGACCCCCACCTTCGTGGGGGTGACGACGTCAAGTTTGCTGAACAGGTCGGACAGGCCGCGAAAAACCCCTACCCCCTCACATGCCCCTCAAGCGCGTCGAGGCGTTGATTGGCCTGTGTAATGCGTTCCTGAGACAGCTCGCCGCGTTCGATGGCCGCCATCACCCAGCGCTGGACATTGGCTGGCAGGTCGGGGTCGGGATTGGCCGAGTTGGAGATGAGCAACAGGTCATTGCCGGCTTTGAGCGCGCCGATGACGGCCTGCTCGCGGGTGTAATGGTGGCGGATCGCGCCCATGTCGAGATCATCGGTGATGACCACGCCCTCATAGCCCATCACCTGCCGCAGGAGCCCGTGCAGCACGCGCCGCGATAGCGTCACCGGCAGGCCATCAGGCTCCAGACGACGGTTGATGAGGTGCGCGCCCATCATCAGATGGGCATGGCCGGAGCGCATGAGCTGGCCGAACGGGGCAGCCTCCTCGAATGTCCAGGTATCGCTGATATCGACATAGCCATCATGGCTGTCGCCGCGTGAGCGGCCATGACCGGGGAAGTGCTTGATGGCGCAGGCCACACCTTGCGCCTCGAACGCCTCGATAAAGGCCGCGCACCATGTGGCCACGCTGTCAGGATCAGGGCCATAGGCGCGGCCATACTGGCCGATCGCGTCATTGGCCGGGTCGTAGAGGTCGGCGATGGGCGCAAGGTTCATGTTGAAGCCGGCATCAGCCAGCTCGCGCGCGGCCACCGCGAAGAGTTCGGCCCCCGCCTCCAGCCCGCGCATGGTCAGCTCGGTCGCGCGCGGTATGCGGGTAAAGCCCATCTCGGCATTGAGCCGCTGGACCACCCCGCCCTCCTGATCGATGGCAAGCCACGCATCAGCCGATGCCGCACGCAGCCTTGCCGCCAGTGCCAGCGCCGGATCACGCTCGCGCGCATTATGGCGCAGCATGAGAACGCCGCCGATGGAGCGCTCCTCAAGGTGGCGCACCATGGCATCGGCGCCCTCGCCGCCCGGATCAGCGCCGACAAATCCCATGACGATCAGCCGGGCAATCTGCGCCTCCAGCGGACGCACCGGAACTTCGGCAATGCGTGGAAGGTGTTCGGGCTGCGCGCTGGCCAGTCCTGCACCCGCACCGGCAAGGCCAAGCCCGGCCAGAAGCTGGCGGCGATCCATTGTCATGCCTGCAATCCCCTCAAACTTTCCCCGCGCCCGATTAGGCAGCGCCGAAGCCTGCCTGTCCAGTGCGCGATGGCACCGCTGCCCTTCGCACAATTAAGCCCGCTGTCATCTCCGTGTAATTCGCCGCGGCGCGTAATGGCGCACGAGTTAAGGGAGGAACACATCCATGAAACATCTCATCTGGGCTGTCGCGGCCAGCCCGCTGCTCATCGCCGCCACGCCGGCACCACCCGATGCGCCGCCGCCGCCGCGCGAGACCGAACGCCGCGTCATCCTCATCCATGACGGCGCAGTGGAGATCGGTGACGAGGCCGGGCGCATCGTGGAGGAAGCCCTCGGGGAAGGCCGGCGGGGGCGCCTGGTCTTCGACTTCGACTTTGACAATGATACCGGCTGGAGCGAGGAGCACCGCGCGGCCCTGCGCGAGGCGATGGAAACCCTGCGCGAGACGCTGGCGACCCTGCCCGGCGGGCCGGAGGGCGGATTCCGCTTTGAATGGCGCGACATGGACGGGTTTGACCGCGAAGCCCATCGCGACCGCGTACGCGTGCTGGCGGAGCGCGCCCGTGAAAGGGCCGAAGAAGCCGGCATGCGCGCCCGCGAGATGGGCCGCCTTGCCCGCCTTGAAGGCGAACGCGTCCGCGTGATCGGGCTGCATGCCGGTGCGCGCGGCATGGAGGCGGGCCTGCGTGCCATAGACGAGGCGCTGGAGCGCGGAGAGGTCTGGCGCAATGGCGAACGGCGCGCCATGACCAGTGAGGAACGCGCGGAGATGGAAGCCACCCGCGCCCGGCTGGAAGCGCGTATCGCCGAGTTCCGCGAGGAGCACGCCGTCCTGCTCGGAGACGATGCAGGAGGTGAACGCCGCGCCGTGGCCCTGCGCCCGGCCCGCACCGAAGGCGCCGACCGCCGCCGGGTGCGCTTGGAAGACCGCGATGGCCGCCTGCGCGTCTGGATTGATGGTGAGGAGCTGGAGGGCGACGCCCTGACCGGCTGGCTCAATTCCAGCGAGGGCCAGCGCATGATCCGCCAGCGCCCCGAACCGCCACTTCTGGGCGGGGAGTGAGGGGATGGAGCGAGACAGCTGAACGCGAGAACAAAAAAGGCCCGGCATCCAGAAGATGCCGGGCTTTGAAATTTTGGTTGGTCGATAAGAGACGTCTCCTCCCCAGAGCCGTCACTCAAGAAGACAAGACGGTCAGGCCCTGTCTGTTAATGAACGTGACTCAGAAGACAGGTTTCAGTCAACCCCTTTGTGCAAGGCAGGTTTTCGTTTTTGCCGCAGCGCACCCATCATCCGCGCGCGGACAGACGGGTGAGGATCGCCGATACCAGTTCGCTGCGCGGCACGGAGAATTGCTGCTTCTGCTCTTTCCACTCATCGCGGTCGGTGATCGATTCGGCCAGCTGCGCGCCGAGATTGAGATCCTTGATCTGGACCGTGCCGCTGGCGAACTCCTCCTCACCGCAGATGACGGCAAAGGCCGCATCGCGCCGGTCGGCATATTTGAGCTGCTTGCCCATATTGCCATTGCCGGTGAAGGCTTCCGCGCGCAGCCCCGCGCTGCGCAGCTCAGCTGCCATGATGAAGTAGTCCGCCATGCGCGCCTTGTCGGCAGCGACCACGATGACCAGCGGCGCAGCATCGGCCCCTTCCAGCCGTCCCAGTGCAGAAAGCGCGGCGGCAAAGCGGCTAACCCCGAAGGAGAAGCCCGTCGCGGGCACTTGCTGGCCGGTAAAGCGCGCGACAAGATCGTCATAGCGCCCGCCAGAGGCGACCGAGCCGAACTGCATCGGGCTGCCGTCGGGATAGGTGGGGGTGGCCAGCAGCTCGGTCTCGAAGACCGGACCGGTATAATAGCCAAGGCCGCGCACGACGGAGGGATCAAATACGGCGAGCGATTCTGAAATGCCCAGCGCCGTCAGGATAGCGTTGATTTCCTCCAGCGCCTCCACACCGGCCCTGGCGGCAGTTTCGCCGGCGCTACCTGCAAGGCGAGCCGTTACCTCCGCGCGGCTGCCGCCTGCCTTGGAGGCTTCAAGGAAGCCAAGCACGCGCGCGCGGCCCGCCTCGTCCAGCCCCGCACCCTCGGTGAAGTCTCCGCTCTCATCCTTGCGGCCCTTGCCGAGCAGAAGCTCCACGCCCTCCATGCCCAGACGGTCCAGCTTGTCGATGGCGCGCAGCACGCGCATGCGGCGGGTCTCATCGGCGGACCCGAGGCTCTCCAGCACGCCATCAAGCAGGCGGCGGTCATTTACCCGGATAACGAACTCGCTGTCGGTCAAGCCAGCGGCGCGCATCACTTCGGCGGCGAGCGCGATCATCTCCGCATCGGCGGCAGGGCCGGACGCGCCGACATTATCCGCGTCGCACTGGACGAACTGGCGAAAACGGCCCGGCCCCGGCTTCTCATTGCGCCACACCTCGCCGAACTGGTAGCGGCGATAGGGTTTGACCAGATCCTGAAAGCCTTCCGCCGCAAAGCGCGCGAGCGGAGCGGTCAGATCATAGCGCAGCGCCATCCACTGCCCGTCATCATCCTGCATCGCGAACACGCCTTCATTCGGACGGTCCTCGTCCGGCAGGAATTTGCCGAGTGCATCGGCATATTCGAACGCAGGCGTTTCCAGCGGCTCAAAGCCCCAGCGCTCGTAAACGGCAGAGGCAGCTGTCACCAGCGCGCGCTCGGCCCGGATCACATGGGCGGCCCGGTCCTCGAACCCGCGCGGGCGGCGCGCCTTGGGGCGGAAGGTTTTCTCTTTGGCCATGGGACAGGTCCGGTCTGGATGGAAACGCTATCGAAAGGAGGGCCGGAGTAGCCTTTGCACGCGCCGCTTTCAAGCGGCCCGCCCCTTGCACGGTCATCAACTAGCCGTCCAAACTTTAAAGGCCAGTGTTCCAATGCAGCTCATTCGCGCCCTCGCCGCATCCCTTCTCCTGCTCGCCGCTGGGGCCGCACCGGCCTTCGCGCAGGACGCAGGCAGGCTGATTGCGCTCTCTGAACGCCTGCAGGGCGAGGCGCAAATGCGGGCGGACATGCTGGAGGCAGGCAGCGCTCCGGCCATCGACGCGGACGATGCTTTTCTGGCTGACACGGCCCGCTTCTCGGCGGACATGCGCGCGCTCGCGCTTCATATCGATGCGCATGGCGGCCCGGCCGACCTGCCCTGCATCTTCCGGGGCATGGCCGAGGACGCCGACATGCGCCGCACGGCGCTGGAGGCTGACCCGGCAAGCGCAGAAGACTACCGCCAGCTGGCGCGCACCTTCTCCCACGCCGTCATCATAGCAGCCGATGTGGAAACCGAAGGCCCGGATACTGGCTTTCCGCCTTCCTGTCCGTCTGCGGGATAGATGAAACCCCGGACACAAAGCGTCCGGGGCCCCTCTCAACGTGTTCTGCATCCGGTCCCGGATGGCCCTTCGGGCCTCCGGGAGTTCAGATCGAACTATTGCTGAAACCCCGGAACCGCTTTCGCGGTATCCGGGGCCTGTCGCGAAAGCCGCGACCGCCTCGGGCTTGAGATGTTCGATCACCAGTGCGAAATGGTGCCTCTGTTTTAATCGAAGGAATATCGCTTTGGCGGATCAGAACCCGAAAATGCTCCTTGCGTCGATACCGAAGTCAGGAACAAACCTCTTTCGGGTGGCGATGTTCAACTATCTCGCACATCTAAAGGGTGATCTCGAACCTAAAACCTATGATGACATGATCGCGGCATTCCCCAATGAAATTGCTAACTACAAGAAGGGGGATGAGAAAAAGCCAAACAGACAATATTTGCCAGAAAAATACTCTGATTTTGTTTATGGGCACGCCATCACCGCTGCCTGCAAACTTACAGGGCCCATAATCGGTCTATACAGAAACCCGCTGGATCAGCTCATATCCGCTTATTTTTATTTTTACACCAGAAACAACTCAAACACATCACACCCACGTGATATTATAGAAGAACGAACTCCGAGGTTCATTCGCCCATACAAGCGGATGCGCGAGATGGAGGCAGGCGGTCGAGCGCTGCTACTGTCATATGAGGATATGATTGAGCGCCCGTCGGACTGTATCGCCAGAGCTGCTGACTTCTATAAGCTTCCTGTATCGGACGAGCTTGCATCGATGGCCGCCGAACACTCATCCATCAAACGCGCCAAGAAGTTTGAAGATGAGAATGGTCATATGCACACACCAAACCGCTCGAAAGCGAAAAAACTCATCGGAAAAAACAACCGATTTGTTCGCGATGGCCGTATCGGCCAGTGGCAAGACTGGTTTACTGACGATGACGTCAACCAGATCAAGGCCAAGCTGGTGGACGCCGGAATAGACCCTGACGATTTTGTCTATTCGCCACGCGTGTAAAGCTCTTATCGTTCTCGCAAATGAAACCCCGATCCGTTGCCGGACCGGGGTCTGTCATCTGAAACAGGTCAGATAAGCGGCTTACGCCTAGTCCACGTATTTCACGTTGCAGCCATAGGGCTGGGTCTCGGGCATTTCCACCGCTTCACCCGCCAGCACGGCGTTCAGCGCGATCTGCGCATAGGGGATGGGTTCGGGATCGCCAGCGCGCGGGCGCGGCTGGTCATCAATACCGCCATTATAGCGCAGCGTGCCTTCGCTATCGATGACATACATGTGCGGCGTGGTGCGCGCATCATAGGCCCGGCCGATAATGCCCGGCGCGTCCATGAAGACATGGGCGACATTCGAGGCGCCGCGCTCTTCATTGAGCTCCAGCGCGCGCTCGGCGCTGACATAGCCCTGCTCGCCCGGTGCCGAGGAGATCACCTGGATCCAGACAACGCCGTTTTCAGCCGCTTCATCCTGCAGGGCCTGCATATTGCCCTGATAGTGACGCACGACGAACGGGCAGTCATGGTTGGTCCATTCCAGCATGACGGTCTGGCCGGCAAAATCGGCCAGCGACACGGTCTCGCCGGTCGCGGTCGTGGCGGTGAAGTCGGGCGCGCGCTCGCCAATGACAGGCTGCGCATGGGCGGCAGCGCCGAAGCTCAGCGCGGTCGCGGCAAGAAGGCTGGCGGTAAGCGTAAAGGTGCGGCGGGAAATGGCCATGGCGGGAAGTCTCCTTCAGGTTAAAGGGCAAGGCTTCGAGTGGCACTAGTTACCGGCGGCAGCCTCCACCGCCCGGATCATGATGGTCTCAGTCAACAGCGGCGGAAGGATGTCTGGCTCTCCGCCATCTGCCGGGTACATCAGATAGAATGGAACACCGGGCGCGCCATGGTCAGCAAGTACCTGAGCGATCACAGGATCGCGATTGGTAAAGTCCGCGCGCAGCAAAGCGACATTGTTTTCGGCGAAGGCTGAGCGCACGCGATTATCGGCCAGCGCGCCCAGCTTGTTGACCTGACAGGTCACGCACCAGGCGGCGGTAAAGTCGACAAACACAGGCCGCCCCTCGGCGCGCAGCTCCTCCACTCTCGCCGGGCTCCACTCCTCATACTCACCATTACCCGCAGCGATGGCAGCTGGTTCCAGACTGGCTGTTGTCCACAGAGCGCCAGCGGCCAGCAGCACGCCTGCAACGCCCGCCGCGCGAGACATGAGGGTCGGCGAGCGCAAGGCCCAGACGGCAAAGCTGATCGCGAGGAATAGGACGAGTATCCACAAGACGCCCTGCGCACCGGTCTGCACGCTCAACACCCAGACCAGCCAGATGGCCGTGGCAAACATCGGGAAGGCGAGGAATTGCTTGAAGCGCTCCATCCACACGCCGGGCTTGGGCAGGAAGGCGAGCAGGCGCGGCTCGAAACTGACAATCACGAAGGGCAGGGCGAGACCAACGCCGAGGAAAGCAAAAATGGTCAGTGAGGCGAGCGGCGGCTGGGCCAGCGCAAAGGCGAGCGCGCTTGCCATAACCGGCGCCAGACACGGTGCGGCCACGAAGACGGCCAGAACGCCGGTGAGAAACGCACCGGAGCGGTCATTGCCCTGCACATGGCCGCCAACGCTCTGCAAAGAGGTGCCGATCTCGAAGAAACCGAGGAAGTTGAGGCCGATGACGAACATCAGCGCGGCAAGGCCGGCGACTACCCACGGCTCCTGCAGCTGGAAGCCCCACACCTCCATACCGCCAAGGCCGCGCAGCGCCAGTACCAGGCCGCCCAGCGCCAGGAAGGTGGCAATCACCCCTGCCCCGAAGATCAGGCCCAGCTCGCGCGCATGGGCGCGCTCGGCGCCGCGTTTTTGCACGATTGTAAGCGCTTTCATGGAGAGGATGGGAAACACGCACGGCATGAGGTTGAGGATCAGGCCGCCGACCAGCGCAAACAGGGCCGCCTGCCAGAAGCTCATCGCAGGCGCGGACGTGCCGCCGCCCTCCCCACTGCCCGCAGCCGGTGCAGAGACCGGCGCGGCAAGCGTGTTGACCTCTTCACCGGCGATGGCCGTCACCTCAATGACGCGGCGCTCCCACCGATTACCGATGCGAGCCTCGAAGGCCAGCGCGCCGGTATGGTCAGCATTGATGGCGTTGCGTGTAAGGAAGCCGGGCGTCAGGTCGATGCGGGCGAACCCGGCCTCGACGCGCGCGGGCTGCGGCGCGCTGTGGTTCACCACGCCGCTATCATGCGGGAAGAAGTAGAGATCACGGATCGCGTCAGCACCCCCGGCAAAGCTGTCGCCCGCCAGCGTCAGCGCCAGCACATCATCCTTGCGCGCAAGGCCGGCCTCGATGGCGATATCAGTGCGCGGCGCGAGCGAGAAGGCCGTCTCGATCAGCGCAGCGCCTTGCCTGTCGACAGCGCTCTCGCCGACCTCCAGCGTGATCTCGAAATTTGCATCCTCGGGGATGCAGATATCCTCGCAGACCAGCCAGGTGCCCTCGCCGGTGATTGTCACCGGGCCGGGCTCTGCATCAGCCGGTACCGTCACCGGCACGGGCAGCGTAACCTGGTCCTCATAGCCGTAATTGGTCAGCGGGCCGATCCGGTAGGTGGACGGCGCAGGCCACGCCATCTCGCCAACCGTCCAGCCTTCGGGAAGGTCAAGGAAGAGACGCGTCGCCTCGCCGCTATCGCCAGGATTGCGCCAGTAAGTGTGCCAGTGGGGGGTGATTTCCTGATGCAGGGCGAGATGAAAGGTCTCGCCCGGCGCAACCGAGCTGCGCTCGCTGACAAGGCTCGCCTCGACCATGGGCCCGCTTGTGCCTTGCGCGGCAGCCAGACCCGTGAACAGGCAAAGGGCGATCAGAATTCCGGCAGGAAAGCTACGCAGCAAGACAGACTCCCGTTCGTCCCGTTTCACGCCCGGCGCAAAATGCTGTCCCGGCTGAAGCTAGATATAGCTGTCATTCCAATCGGTAACGAGGGGGCTGACGGTCTTGTGATCCAGCCGCGCAAACCGATTATGCAAATGGCGGCCCCAAAAGGGACCGCCATCGCAATTACACAAGCCTTGTCAGAAGCAGATTACGCTTCGGGCGGAGGCGGGGTGATCCCCGGCTGGGGCGCAGCAGCGGCCGCACCCAGCTGACGCGCGGTGGCACGGGCAACAATACCGTCCCAGCGCCCAACCGAAATCATGTGTGCATAGATCGCGCCGAGCGTGGCGTCATCACGAAGTTCGGCGAGCTTTTCAGGCGACAGAGCCCTGAGTTTCTCACCAGAAATGCCCCAGTAGGATGCAATCACCTGCGGCTCGCCGGTGGGCTGGCCCTGCTCGTCACGCGGCTGGAAGTGGGTTTTCTGCTCTTCGAACAGATCAAGCTCACGCAGGCGCTGGACCAGCTGCGTGGTGTTGCGGGCGTCTACTTCATAGCGCTGGACAAACTCGATCGCGTTCTGAACGAGGGGCGTGGCCTGGCCGCTTTCATCAAAGAAGGGCTGGTCGGGATTGTCCGAGATGAGATGTGAACCGGCATCAATGCACAGGGTGAAGCGTTCATTGTCCTCGGTGTGGACCGCGGCGACAAACGGGTAGCGGCGCACAAATGCCGGAACATAGGTGTTGCGCTCGAACAGGCCCGTCTCAGGGTCCACAAAAAGGTTGGTCGCCTCCTGAAGCCCCATGACCGCGACCGGCGTGTAGTTGGCGCCCAGGAAGATGATGGGATAGACACTGCTCGCCTGAGCGAACTCGCTCATGGTCAGCGGCAAGAAATGCGTCTGGTTCAGAAAGTCGAACGGACGATCACCATACTTCAGGCCCTTGCCCTTGTGAGCCTCGAGATTGAGCGGCTCGGGCTTTTTGTAAAGCGGCAGCGTACCCTGAATTTTGGGCGCACCGGTTGCGGCATCAGCCATTTGTAGTTCCCCTTGAAAAAACACTTGCGGGCTTGTTAGCGGAGCAGCCTTTCCAAGGCAATACAGCCCCGCACGTTACCCGTGCAGGGCTGTATGCAAGGCTCTTGCCAGCGGCGGCTAGAAACGTGTCGCCAGCGCCACCCGCACACTCCGGCCCGGCAGCGGGATGAAGTCCTTCAGGAAAGAGGCGTGAATGCGCGCTTCTTCATCGGTGATGTTACGCACCGCAAAGATCAGCTGGACATCGCGTTCGGCAAACGGGCGCCAGCGGGCATCCGCATTGAGAAGCGTGTAGCCGTCCGTCGGCAGTTCGTTCTCGAACACACGTGTCTGCTCGCTTACGAAGCGGGCTTCGGTGCGCAGCGAGAGCGGGCCGTTATCGGCCGTGACCGAGAGCGCGCCGGACATCGGCGAGATACGCGGCAGGTTGCCCCCGCCATCGATTTCGCCGCGCACATAATCGACGCTCGCTTCGCCGGTGAAGTCGAAACCGGACAGGGCAAACAGCGGCGCACTGACGCGTGCTTCGAAGCCGTACAGGCGTGCATCTTCCTGACGGAATTCCAGAACTGGCAGCCCGTCCTCTTCCGCTCCGGTCGGGAACAGCTCGATAAAGCCGTCATAATCGGCGTAGAACACCGACGCTTCGGCGCTCAGGCCATTTGCGCCCGTGTAGCGCGCCGTGCCCTCCAGCGACCATGCGACTTCGGTGGAGAGGTCCAGATTACCTACCTCATAAGCCTGGGTGGCCAGGTGTGGGCCGTCAGCAAACACTTCCACATCGCTGGGTGCGCGTTCGGAACGCGACAAGGTGCCAGCAAGGAACCAGCCTTCGGCCGGACGCAGGAATACCGCGCCGGATGCCGAGATCGAGTTGAAACGGCGATTGGCTCTCCGGGCCGTCAGTTCGCGCGTGTCGGCACGGGCACCAATTTCCACACCCCAGCTGTCAAAGTCCCAGCGCTCGGTTGCGAACAGGCCGAAATCCTGCGTGGTAACTGCCTCGATGAAGGCTTCATCACCGGTCGCCTCAAAGTCCTGGGTGAGCGCCGTGGCGCCCCAGGCACCCTGACGCTGGTTTCCATGGCCGTGGCGCAGCTCAACGCGGGCTTCAAAGCCCTCCTTGTCGAAAATGGTCTGCTCGTCATCTTCGATTTCGGCGTGCACATAGTCGGCATAGGCCAGCGACCAGCGCACCCGGTTAAAGAAACCGTTGAGGGCGATCTCGCCACGCAGATCCACGCGGGTCTGTTCCAGAACGAGGCGCGGCGCGTGCTCGTGATCGTGGTCATGATCATGGTCGTCGTGATCATCGTCGTGATCGTCATCATCATGGTCATCGTGATGATCGTCGTGGGCATGGACGTGACCGGGGATGCCGTATTCGGCCTCGGTGCGCTTGAACCCGATACCTACAAAACCCCAATTGCCGACAATCGACGTCCCCACGGAGCCGGATTCGAACACATAGTCGGTGTCCGGGGCGAAGCCGAATGCCTCGTCCTCGTGATCATGATCGTCGTCGTGATCGTCGTCATCATGGTCATGGTCATGATCCTCTTCCATGGCGCGCAGGCGTGCGGATTCCGCAAAGTCTGGAATGTCATAGGCCCTGGCCTGACGGCGCTGGAACTCGCCTTGAGCGACCAGCTGGCCCCACACGAAGCCGGCGCGCGCAAAGCCCTCACGGCCTTCATTGCCGGATGTCGCACCCAGATAAACTTCACCAAACACCGGAGTTTCCGGCATGGTTTCAGGGATACGGCCGTCAAACACGTTGACCACGCCGCCAATCGCGCCGCCGCCAAATCCGATGGCAGCCGGGCCGCGCAGCACTTCCACGCCGGTGGAGCCGAGCACATCCACTGCCACGGCATGGTCCGGGCTGGAGGAGGAGGCATCAAGCCCGTCGAGCCCGTTGATCAGCACACGCACGCGCTCCGACCCCAGCCCCCGGATAACCGGGCGGCCCGAGGCCGGGCCAAAGAAGGTGGTCGACACACCGGGCAGGCGTTCGAGCGTCTGGGCAATATTGCTGGACAGGTCGCGTAGCAGGTCATCACGGTCAAGCACATCGACAGAGCCGGTCACGGAGTCACGCTCCACCAGAAGCGCAGACGAGGTGACCGTGATGGTTTCCACATCATCGGAGAGTGTGTCGGCCAGCGCGCCGCCCGAAGCGGCGGCGAGGACTGAGACGCTGGCGGCCAGCATCAGGGATGTGCGCGGATGTTTCATGACGGCTCCTGCATTCGTGGGGAGATCACGCCACCGGACAAACCAACAGCGCAACGTTATACTGTTGCGTGATGTCATATTATTACATAACACTCGCTGGCAACCCCGCCTACTGCACCCATATGCAGAAAGGCTCGCGCTTTTGCCGCGTTCGCTGTATCGGTGAGGCTTATGGGACACACGCATACCAGTACCGAGACCAAGCTCGCCAAGGCCGACGCCCTGTGCGCGCAGAAAGGCCTGTCGCTGACTCCCTTGCGCAAGCGCGTGCTGGAATTACTGCTGGAAGCGGGCGGGCCGGTGAAGGCGTATGACCTTCTCGCCGCGCTCAAACCCGATGGCAGCGCCCAGCCGCCGACCATTTATCGCGCGCTCGATTTTCTGACCCAGGCGGGCCTCGCCCACCGGGTGGAGGCGCTCAATGCCTATCTGGCTTGCGTGCACGGGCATGGCGACGAGATTGCCGAGCTGTTCATCTGCGAGGCCTGCGGCACGGTGCGCGAGCAGCACGCCCCTGCCCTGCCCGACCATACGCCGGAAGGCTTTCAGATCGCCCGCTCGGTGCTGGAGCATTACGGGCGCTGCGCTCAATGCAGCAAGGCGTGACGCGCCTGCCCGAACCGGCCTAGGCTTTTACCGGTCAGACAAAAGGCGGGAGGCCAGCATGCAAGAGCTGTGGCGCGGCAATGCCAACGCATGGGAATGCGATGAGCTGGGGCACATGAATGTGCGCTTCTATATCGCCAAAGCCATGCAGGCGGTCGGCACGCTGTCCGACCTTGCCGGCATGCGCCATGCCTTCCGCAGCGATGCCATCGCCACGCTTATCACGCGCGAGCTGCAGGTGCGCTATCTGGCCGAGTGCCATGCCGGTGTGCCGCTGGTCATCCATGGCGGGGTGACGCAGATTGGCGAGGACAGCGTGGAGCTGGCCCTCATCATGGAGCACACCGTCAAGGAGCGCCCGGCGGCGAGCTTCCTCATCCAGCTCGATCATTGCGACCCGCGTTCGGGCAAGCCCTTCAACTGGTCAGACCGTCTGCGTGAGGGGCTGGAAGCCTTGCGCATCGAGCGGCCCGCCGAAGTGACGGCGCGCACCCTTACCGCCTCCAAGCCGCGCAGCGACATCTCGCTGAAACTAGCCGACAAGCTGGGCATGGCGGTGACAGGGCGCGGGCGCTTCGGGCCGGAAGATGCCGATATTTTCGGGCGCATGCGCGCGGAAAGCGCCATCGGCAAGACCTCCGACAGCGTGATCCATTTCAAGGACGGCTTCCCCGAAGAATGGTCCGCCCATGGCGACGGGGCCGGGCTGGAGCTTGGCGGGGCGCTGCTCGAAGCGCGCATCATCTATCGCCGCCTGCCGCTGCCCGGTGATGGCTATCTGATGCGGTCAGGGCTTATCGGCGCGAACGAGAACGTGCGCTCGCTGGTCCACTGGATGCTTGATCCGGTCACCGGCCAGCCGCTCTGGTCCATCGAGGGCGTCGCCTGCATGATGGACCTGAAAGCCCGCCGCCTGTTCAAGACCCCGCCTGAACGGCTGGCGGAATTGCGCGCGAAGGTGATTGAGGGTTTGAGCGTTTAGGGGAGGGAAATCCCATGCTCGCTGCTTTGGCTGGACTGGTCGCAGCAGGCTTGGTCGCGCAGGCCGAGCACCAGGTAGCGCCTGCTTTGATCGTCTTCACCGAGACGAACTGCTATGGCCCCTGCCCCGCATACCGCTTCGCGATCTTTCCTGAAGATGAGTATGCGATGTGCGGCTTCGCCCATGTGGACTCGCCAGGGGTCACGCCGGGCACCCTGCCCGAAGGCGCCTTCGCCGCCGCCGCCGACCTTGTCCTGAAATCCGGATTGCTGAACGAACCCTCGATTGTTCCGGGCATCTTCGCCTGCAGCCGCGTGTATACCGACCAGTCCTCGATGCGGGTGGAAGCGATCTTCGAAGATGGCTCGGCCAGAGAATTTGAGTGGTACATTGGCTGCTATTTGCGGAACGGACTGCCTCATCCGATTTCAGTGCGCGCCGGGGAATTCCGGGCGGCAATGCACACACTGATCGGATACGAAACCAGAGTTCAGTCCGAAGCTACGCGAGACGCCGTCACTCCTGACGATCTCTTTAGAACGTCGAGGAGCGAAGCGTCATGCCCGATACCCTATCCGGTGACGCGCACCCTTGAGGAGGAATAGGTCACCCGGGCAGTAGGTCAGCCTTGCCGTCGAGGATTGACGGGCGGGGCACAGCCGACAAGGGCGGAGCCGGCTTGCCCGCCGCCGCTGCGGCTTCGCAGGCCTGACGCCATTTCATGTCCCAAAGATATAGCTCGGCGGCAAAAAGTTGCTCCAGCAGCACCGTGAAACTCCACGCAAGCGCGCAATAGACGATCACAGAGAACCAGATCCAGTCCGGGAACGGCACATCCGTCTGGTCATTCAAAATGAACACAATCACTGGCGGAACGAAGACCACTCCGGCGGCGAGGCCGCTTAGGACAAACCCGGTGGCGAACTCGATCTTGTGCGCCCTGCCAACGGCGAGACCGCGCCGGATCGGCTGGGCATGACGCTCCCAAGCAACGGCCGGATAAATCAGAAACGCTATCATCCGCACGCCCTTGTTCAGCGCGTCAAACAGGGCGCCGATCGAGGAGGTGTTATCCGCACCGGAAAAGAGACGCGCTATGTTCTCGGCCGTCGGCTCCTGTGCATGCCCCTCCTGCTTGGGCCGAAGGGCGGCTTCCGCAATCGTCAGGATGAACCAGAGCAGCGCCCAGACCAGTGTGACGTGAAGGCTGCGAACCGAATTCCAAAACGCGGTGAAGAACGGCCAGAGCAGACCGGGCTCTCCTCCATTTTCGATGATGCGTATCTGTTCGAGCAGGACGAAGGCGGCCAGCGATATGACATAGGAAAAAAGGAAGAGCGTGGCGAACGTCAGCGCCAGTGCCGCAGGAAGCGGCGTCTCGTTCCATGGGAACTGGAAATACAAATACGCGGTGACCGGCGCATAAATGCACCAGACCAGCAGCAATGGCGCGATCATCACCGGATAGCGCAACGGAATGCGCGCGATAACGGCAAACAGCGCCCCGGCGTTTTTGATGCCCTCGAACATTCCCTCATTAGAAGGCTCGATCACGCCAGATCAACAATTTATCGAGGCTTCGCACGTAACAAAAAGGCCGGGCGTTGCCACCCGGCCTTTTCCGTCAGTCATGAGACCTGAAGATCAGGCCGCCTGCTTGGGCGCAAACCGGCCGTAGAAGGTCTCTTTCTTCGCCGCCATGTCGCGCAGAAGCTGCGGCACCTCGAACGGCTTGCCGTACTTTTTGGCCAGCTCGTCCGCACGCTTGACGAACTTTTCCGTACCGACGGTGTCGATGAAGGAGATCACGCCGCCGGTATAGGGCGCAAAGCCCCAGCCCAGGATGGAGCCGACATCGGCCTCGCGCGGGTCCTCGACGATGCCTTCAGCCATGGTGCGGGCCGCCTCGATGGCCTGCGCATAGAGGATACGGTCCTTGATCTCGGCGACGCTCGGCTGCTCGCCCGCAGGGAGGAGTTTGCCGCCAGGAGCGAACTGATCGAGTTCGTCCCACAGCCGCTTGCCGCCTTCCTCATAGACATAGAAGCCCTTGCCATTCTTGCGGCCATAGCGGCCGAGCTCGTACATCTTCTCGATGACCTGCGCGTTGGGCGTGTCCTCGAACTGGTCACCCAGATCCTTCTTGGTCTGCTGGAGCACCTTGTAGCCCAGATCGATGGCCACCTCGTCCTGCAGGGAGAGCGGGCCGACGGGCATGCCCGCCATTTTCGCCGCGTTCTCGATGAGGGCGGGTTTGACGCCTTCGGTCAGCAGGTACATGCCCTGCTCGATATAGCGCATCACGCAGCGATTGGCGTAGAAGCCGCGCGTATCGGCCACCACAATCGGCGTCTTCTTGATCTTGCCGACGAAATCGATGGCGCGGCTGACGGCGAGATCGCCCGTCTTCTCGCCAACAATCAGCTCGACCAGATTCATCTTTTCGACCGGCGAGAAGAAGTGAATGCCGATGAAATTGTCCGGACGCTCCGAAGCCTTCGCCAGCGAGCTGATCGGAATGGTGGAGGTGTTCGAACCAAAGATCGCGCCCTTGGGCATCACGGCTTCGGCTTTCTTGGTGATCTCGGCTTTCAGGTCGGAGTTTTCAAACACCGCCTCGACGACCAGATCAACGTCCTTCAGCGCGCCGTAATCGGTCGTGGCCGTGATGAGATCAGCCAGCTTTTTGGCCTTCTCCTCGCTGATCTTGCCGCGTTTGACGCCCTTGGCGAAGAAGTCGACCGCGTGCTGCTTGCCCTTGTCGGCGCCTTCCTGATTGACGTCGATCAGCACGACCTCGATCCCGGCCTGGGCCGACACGGTGGTGATGCCTGCACCCATGAAGCCTGCGCCGATGACGCCGATCTTCTTGATCTCGGATTTCTCCTGACCGGCGGGGCGGCGGCTGCCCTTGTCCAGCGATTGCTTGGACAGGAAGAGCGAGCGGATCATGTTGCGGCTTTCCGGGCGCATCAGCAGCTTGGTGAAGTAGCGGCTCTCAATACGCAGACCCGCATCGATCGGCACCTGCAGGCCCTCATAGACGCAGGACAGGATATAGCGCTGGGCCGGATAGTTCCCGTAGGTCTCTTTGAGCAGCATCGGGGATGCGCCCGCGAAAATCTGCATGCCCGCCGGGTGGAAAGGACCACCGCCGGGGATTTTGAACTTGTCCTGATCCCAGGGCTGTTTGGACCCCAGCGGATTGGCTTTGACCAGCTCCTTGGCCTTGGCAACGATTTCAGAGACCGGCGCCACTTCGTGCACCACGCCCTGCTGCTTGGCCGTATCGGCATCCAGCTGCTTGCCCTGGAGCATGACCGGGGCCGCATTCATCACGCCGACAAGGCGCGGCAGGCGCTGCGTGCCGCCACCGCCCGGCAGAACGCCGACAAGGCTTTCCGGCAGGCCGAGCTTGGCACCGGTATCGTTTGCCATCACGCGGTAATGGCAGGCCAGCGTCACCTCGAACCCGCCGCCAAGCGCCAGGCCATTAATGGCCGCCGCGACCGGCTTGCCGCAGGTTTCCAGCGCGCGGAGCTGGGAGTTCAGGCGGAAGGCGGTGTCAAACAGTTTCTGCTTGGCTTCCTCTTCGGAGAGGCCTTTCAGGTCCATCATGCCTGCACCCAGCTCGGAGAGGTCCGCGCCTGCGCAGAACGCCTTCTTGCCGGAGGTAATGACCGCGCCTTTGATGGAATCATCCGAGCCGATCTTGTCGACAATCTGGCCTAGCTCGGCCATGACCGCGGCCGAAAGCACGTTCATGGATACGTTCGGACTGTCGAACGTGATGAGGGCAATGCCGTCGCCATCCAGTTCGAATTTGAAATGTGTGTAGCTCATTTTGTTTCTCCTTCGACCTGTGACCTAGACCCGCTCGATGATGGTGGCTGTGCCCATGCCGCCGCCGACGCAGAGCGTGGCCAGCGCCGTACCCTTGCCGGTGCGCTCCAGCTCATCCAGCAGGGTGCCGAGGATCATCGCGCCGGTGGCGCCCAGCGGGTGGCCGAGCGCAATCGCGCCGCCATTGACGTTCACCTTGTCGTGCGGGACGCCCAGATCTTCCATGAAGCGCAGGACGACCGCGGCAAACGCCTCGTTCATCTCGTAAAGGTCGATGTCTTGGGGGGTCATGCCGGCTTTCTTCAGCGCCTTGCGCGCAGACGGCGCCGGGCCGGTCAGCATGATGGTCGGCTCAGAGCCGATGGAGGCCATTGAGCGGATACGCGCGCGGGGTTTGAGACCCAGCTTTTCGCCCATTTCCTTGTTGCCGATCAGCACGGTCGCTGCCCCATCCACGATGCCCGACGAGTTGCCCGCATGGTGGACGAAGTTGATCTTCTCCACGTCCGGGTAGCGCTGGATCGCCACGTTATCGAGGCCGACAAAGGCCGCGAGATCACGGAAGGCGGGTTTGAGGCTCGCGAGCGACTGCATGTCGGTTTCAGGGCGCATATACTCGTCATGGTCCAGCTGCGTCAGGCCGAGCTGGTTCTTCACCGGCACAACCGACTTCTTGAACCGGCCCTCATCCCACGCCTTCTTGGCGCGCTTCTGGCTCTCCACGGCGTACGCGTCAACGTCATCGCGCGAATAGCCGTATTTGGAGGCGATCAGGTCTGCCGAGATGCCTTGCGGCACGAAGTAATGGTCAAACGCCATTTCCGGATCGACAACCATCGCCCCGCCATCAGAGCCCATGGGCACGCGGCTCATGGCTTCCACGCCGCCGCCAATGGCCATGTCGGCCTCGCCGGACATGACTTTCGCCGCCGCGAGGTTCACCGCTTCAAGGCCAGAGGCGCAGAAGCGGTTCACTTGAGCGCCGGCCACGTTCTCGGCATAGCGCGCATTGAGCACGGCTGCGCGGGCGATATCCGCGCCCTGCTCTCCCACCGGCGACACGCAGCCCAGGATCACATCATCGATCACGCTGGTATCGAGATTATTGCGCTCGCGGATGGCTTCGAGCTGCTGGGTGGCCAGCTGCAGCGCGGTGATCTCGTGCAGCGTGCCATTCTTCTTGCCCTTGCCGCGCGGGGTGCGCGTAGCGTCGTAAATATATGCGTCGGTCATGGGGATATTCCTCCCGTCTGGGGTGTTCTTGTTCAGGTCTTAAAGCGTCCGTGAAATCAGAAGCTTCATGATCTCGTTGGTGCCGCCATAGATGCGTTGCACGCGCGCATCGCGCCACATGCGGGCAATCGGGTACTCGTTCATAAAGCCGTAGCCGCCATGTAGCTGCACGCATTCGTCGATCAGCTCGCACTGGATGTCGGTGACCCAGTATTTCGCCATCGAGGCGGTGGCGGCATCCAGCTTGCCCTGGATCAGAAGGTCCGAGCAATACTGGCAGAACACTTCGGCAATGGTTGCCTTGGTTTTCAGTTCTGCGAGCTTGAACTGGGTGTTCTGGAACTCGATGATCGACTTGCCGAACGCCTTGCGGTCCTTCACGTAGGCGATGGTTTCGGCGAGCGCGCGCTTCATCATGCCGACGCCCTGAACGGCGATCTGCAAGCGTTCCTGCGGCAATTGCTCCATCAGCTGGATGAAGCCGAGCCCCTCGCCTTCGCCCAGAAGCGCATCGGCCGGCACCCACATGTCCTCGAAGAACAGCTCGGCGGTGTCCTGTGCTTTCAGGCCCACCTTGTCGAGATTGCGTCCGCGCCGGAAGCCTTCCAGCCCGTCGGTCTCGACCATGAAGAGCGAGGTGCCCTTGGCGCCAGCTTTGGGATCGGTCTTGGCCACGACAATGATGAAATTGGCCGTGCCGCCATTGGTGATGAAGGTCTTCGCGCCATTGATGCGATAGCCATTGCCATCCTTCACCGCGGTCGTCTTCACGCCCTGAAGGTCAGAGCCCGCGCCCGGCTCGGTCATGGCGATAGCACCCACATACTCACCGGAAATGAGCTTGGGGATCAGCTTCTCTTTTTGCTCTTTCGTGCCGTAATGCCAGACATACGGGCCGACGATGGAGTTGTGGAGTGACGCACCCCAGCCATCTACGCCAAGCTCTGCAACGGCCATGTGGAACACATAGTCATGGCGCCAGTCACCGCCCGCGCCGCCAAACTCTTCCGGTGCTGCCGGGCAGAGCAGACCCGCCTCGCCCGCCTTGGTCCAGACATCGCGGTCAACCGCGCCTTCCTTCTCCCAGCGGTCACCGTGGGGCAGGCATTCCTTCTCCAGGAAACCGCGCACGGCGTGGTCGAACATGTTGACGTCTTCCTGGTCGAGCCAGGCGGGCTTGGGATTGGCCAGAATGGCGGCGGCATTGGCGGACATGGAAGCGTCTCCTGTAGGCGTTTGGATCAGAACTGTTCGGCGGTCAGGGCCATCATGGTCTCGGCCCCGGCCTCAACCTTGGCCAGATGCGCATCGGCGTCCGGCAGCCAGCGCTGCAGGAAGTAATGCCCGGTCGCCAGCTTGGAAGCGTAGATGGGATCGTCAGAACCTTCCGCGATCTTCTCCAGCGACACTTTCGCCATCCGGCCCCACATCCAGGCAAAGCAGGTCAGGCCGAACAGGTGGAGATAATCGGTCGATGCCGCGCCGGCATTGTCGAAATTCTCCAGCCCCTTCTCGACCAGCCAGTTGGTAGCTTTTTGCAGCTTGGCCTTGGTTGCGGCGAGGCCGTCCAGGAAGGGTTCGAGCTCCTTATTGCCTTTATTGTCGGCCACGAAGGCGTCCATCTCGGCAAAGAAGGTGTTGATCGGGCGCATGCCGTTCATGGCGAGCTTGCGGCCCACCAGATCGAGCGCCTGAACGCCGTTCGTGCCTTCATAGATGAGGGTGATGCGTGCATCGCGCAGAAGCTGTTCGATGCCCCATTCGCGGGTGAAGCCCGACCCGCCATGGATCTGCAGGCCCTTTGAGACGCTGTCATAGCCCTTGTCGGTCAGATACGCCTTCACGATAGGGGTCAGCAGCGCCATGTAGTCGCCAGATTTGGTGCGCGTTTCCTCATCCGCGCCCTTGTGTTCCAGATCGCCCTGCAGCGCGGTCCACAGCGTGAAGGCGCGGCCTGCCTCGACGAACACTTTCTGGTCCATCAGCATGCGGCGCACATCGGGGTGGACGATGATCGGATCAGCCGGGCCATCAGGGTTTTTCGGCCCTGTCAGCGAGCGGCCCTGAATGCGGTCTTTGGCGAAGGCCAGCGAGTACTGATAGGCGGTCTCGGCCAGCGCGAGGCCCTGCAGGCCAACGCCCAGGCGGGCTTCGTTCATCATCACGAACATGATGCGCAGGCCCTTATTCTCCTCGCCGACTAGCCAGCCTGTCGCGTCATCATAATTCATCACGCAGGTGGCATTGCCGTGAATGCCCATCTTCTCTTCCAGCCCGCCACACTTCACGCCATTGCGCTTGCCCGGATTGCCGTTCTCGTCGGGGATGAATTTCGGCACCACAAACAGCGATATACCCTTCACGCCCGCCGGTGCGCCTTCGACGCGCGCCAGAACCAGGTGGATGATATTCTTGCTCATCGGATGCTCACCGGCCGAGATCCAGATCTTCTGGCCCGTGATGCGATAACTGCCGTCGCCATTGGGCACAGCCTTGGTGCGCAGCATGCCAAGGTCAGTGCCGCAATGCGGCTCGGTCAGGTTCATCGTGCCTGACCACTCGCCGGAGATCATTTTCGGCAGGTAGAGCTGCTTCTGCTCGTCCGAGCCGCCCACATAGAGCGCCTGTGCAGCGCCGCCGGTGAGGCCCGGATACATGCCGAACGCCATGTTGGTGGCGGTCACCATCTCGTTGAAGGCCAGGTTCAGATAGTGCGGCAGGCCCTGCCCGCCATATTCGGGATCGGCTGACAGCGCCGTCCAGCCACCCTCGGTCAGCTGGTCATAGGCTTCCTTGAAGCCTTTGGGGACCACAACTTCGCCGTCGGGCTGAAGCTGGCAACCCTCATGGTCGCCCACCTTGTTGAGCGGGTAGAGCACGTTCTCGCAGAACTTGCCGCCCTCGTCGAGAATGGCATCGACAATGTCCGCGCTGGCGTCGGCAAAGCCCGGCAGGTTGCCGTATTGCTGGACGTTGAGCACATCGTTGAGGACAAAGCGCTGGTCACGGATCGGGGCGCGGTAGCTGGGCATGAGGGGTGTCTCCGGGTCGCAAATTGAAAATCATTCAGTCAGCATGGTGCAGGCGGGCTAGTCCGGCGGTCCGACCGACCATTGTACAAGGCGCGCAGCAGCAAGCGCCTCGAAGGCGCGCGCGCGGCGTTTGATGTCTTCGGGCGGCTCGCGGTCATTGAGCCGCTCTTCCATCCACACGACGCCTGCTTCCAGCTCGCCTATCGCGTCATCTATGTCGTCGCGCTGGCGTTTCAGGTCTTCGATACGCGCGCGGAAACGCTCAATGGAGTTTTCCAGATGACCGCGACTGGCGTGCTCTGTCGCCTCAAGATCAAGCATTTCCTTGATCTCGGCCAGCGAAAACCCGACGCGCTTGCCGCGCAGGATGAGGATGAGGCGCGCCCGGTCCGCCGCCGTGTAGAGCCGGGTTGCGCCCTTGCGCTGCGGCGTGATGAGCCCCTGCTGCTCGTAAAACCGCAAGGCACGCGGCGTCACGCCGAACGAGGCGGCGAGATCACGTATCGAATAGAGTGTCTCGGACGGGGGCGTGGCCTTCATGCGCGCACTTTCGATCAAGTTGACGTTCACGTCAACGTCAATTCGAGTTAACGCGCGGCATCCTGCATGCCGCCTTGACCGCGCCCCAATGGCGCGCTTGGCTCTGGCTCGAGACTGCACCGAGGGAATGATACGCCATGCCTGTCAGCACCATACTACTCGCCCTGTCACTGGCGGCAACGCCGCCTGCCGGGCCGTCGCGGCTTGATCCGACCGACATCGAGGCGCTGGAGGCCCTGCTGCGCGCGATGGATGCCGCCGAGGAGGAACAGGAGGCGGCCAGTGATCAGGACGCTGCCGATGAGGCTCTTCCTGTCAATGATGAGCTCGATGACAGCGCCGCGCCCGCAGACGATATCGGGCAGGAAGACGCAGCCGGAGACGACGGGGCCATTGACGAAGAAGCCCGCGACGAGGCCATCGTAGACGAGGAGGCCGTTGAAAGCCCGGCGCAGCCGGATGCTCCCGATGCCGATCTGGCTGACGAAACAGGTGATGAAACAGGCGAAAGCCCGGAGCCGTCAGAGGCTCCCGAGGCCAGCCCGGCTGACGAAATGGACGAAAGCCCGGCCAGTGACGCGCAAGCACCGGATGCCGAAATGGCGGCGGATGATGATGAGGCGGCGCAGCCCGCCTCCCCCGAAGCCAGCGCCATGCCTGCGCTGCGCCGGATGACGCCCCATGTCGGCATGGACCAGTATGAAGCGGTGCGCGGCACGGCTCTGGGCGATGGCGTCGCGCTAAGCTGGAATATCAAGGTCGGGCCGCTGGATAGCTCCGGCGCTCCAGATGCCGACACGCCGCTGGCCAATGGGGCAGGGCTGCGATCGCGCACTTTCATCGCCGGAAACAGCTGGGCGGCGGAGCGCTCCGACAGCGGGACATGGCTTTATGACTTCGAGGCCAACCGCATCCTGACGCTCAATAGCGCCAGCAGCAGCTATAGCAACACATCGATTTACGCCGCCGTCCGGCGCAATGTGGACATCTACGCAGCCCTGTCGCAGGGCGGACAGGCTGAAGAGATCGCGTTCGGGCCGCAGACAAGCTTTCACCGGTTCTGGCTGGAGGCTGCCATGAGCGTGGCCGCCGCACCGGCGGACCTGACGCAAACCACGCGGCCAGCCGAGGCGCATGATGGCGCAACCGGCGACGGCACCGTCACCAGCTGGTATCGCGAAGAAGGCGGTTCGCCCGTGGCCAGCGCGTGGACCGGGTGCGAGGGCGTGGAGCTGAGCCCTGCCCGGCACCGCAATCTCATCACGGCCTTCGCCCACCGGGTGGCTATTCATCCTGATATTGTGGCGGCCTTGCGCGATGGCGGTGAGCCATTGTGCGCGCTGTCATTTGCCGTCATCAGCCCTGAAAGCCCGCAAGGCCGGGTCGAGCACTGGCGGCTGGACAGCACAGAATCGATGGCGTTTGCCGCGCTCGGCTTTGAAGATGCCAGCCTTGGTTCCGGCAATCAGGACCTCATAGATGCAGAGTTGCGCGCTGCCATTGCCTCGGCGCTGAGCGGTGAGCTGGGCGACCCGCCCTCCCCGCCTGATTTCATGGTGGAAATACAGGGCCTGCAGCGCGAAGACGATTTTGCCGGTGCCTTGCTGACGCTCACGCAGGAAACCACCCATTTTGATCTGTGCCCGGCCGAGACGATCGGTTCTGAGCGTCTCGCATGTGCCGGTGCCGAGAGGCTGGCCGCGGCAGGCGTGGGCAATGCCGGGTTCGAGGCCATATCCGAAGCCACGCAGGCCGCCGGCGAAGGCGCGCACCGTCTCGCGGTGGAGCGCCTGCTGCCCTATCTGGACCGTGACGGTCACGCAGGCTCGGCCGCCCGCGCCATGGTGGCCCGCCAGCTGATCGAATGGGGCGAGGAAGGGCTGACCGAACACCCCGATCTCGATCCGGCCGGGCTGCTCACCGAGGCGCTGGCGATGGACCCGTTTGCCGCGAACCTCTACTGGCATCTCGCCACGCGCTATATGGCCGCCGGAGCGCCAGACGAGGCGTGGTTCTTCCTCGACACAGGGCGCGCCCTGCCCGGACGTGCGTCCACACCCACGCTCGACCAGGCAGACAGCCTGGAACGGCGGCTGCGATTGCTTGCTCCGGCTCTGTTCCCCGGCCATGCAGAACAGTGACCGCAATTTAAGGAAACTTTACGTGCCGTTAACCGCATCGCGGGCTCTTGTTAACTGTTAAGGACGGGGGTGGAACGCCCGTGTGCAACGGATAGCTGTGGAAACACCACATATTGCGGTCAGCGATCCGGTTTACACAATATTAACCGTTCCGCTACCTTCGCCCTATCGGGTCGGGAGCGCGTGAGTCGGATGACATCCGGGACACCTTGGAGCGTTAAAGGCATCGACCCGCGCGCGCGGGCGATGGCCAAGACAGCTGCGCGCCGCGAGGGCATGACACTCGGCGAGTGGCTGAACCGCGTCATCCTCGAAGACGGCCCTCTGTCCAGCGACTGGTCCGACCGGCTGAGCGCCTTTCCCGGCTTCACCGCGCCCGATGGTGATGGCGGCGGTGGCGGCGATGATCTCCATGAAATGATCGCGCGTCTGGGTGCCCGCATCGAGGCAGCAGAGTCGCGCGCGCAACTGGCTATCTCTGGCGTCGATCAGTCGGTAAACGGGCTGGCCCGGCGTCTGGAGCGTATCGAGGACGGGCTGGAGGACGAGGAAGAGTCCACCCAGGCGGCCCTCACCCGCATGCGCGCCAGCCAGGACGAGCTGATGGACCGGCTGCGCAAGCTGGAGCGTAATGGCGGCAGCGGTGACACCGCGCCGGTGCGCGCGGTCGAGACGGCGCTGGGCAAGGTGGCCGCGCGGCTTTACGAGACCGAGCGCGATTTCCGCGCCGAGATTGACGGGCTGCTGGACCGTGAGGACCGCCGCAAGGATGGCGCGGAAAAATCGATCCGCACGCTGGCCGAACGCATTGAGGAGGCCGAGCGGCGCACGCGCGCCGAAGAGCAGTCACTGCGCGATCTGGTGGAGCAGCGCCACCGCGACATGACCAGCGCGCTTGAAGGCATGCATGACAGCTCGCGGACCATGCAGCGCCGCCTTGTCGCCGCCGAAAGCGCTACCCATCAGGCCGCCGATGCGCTGGCCAAATCCCATGAGCGTCTGGAAGCGCGCCTTGCCCAGCTGGAGCAGGGCAACAGCTCTGCCATGACGCAGGAACAGTTCCAGCAGCGCTTTGACCGGCTGGCGACCGAGCTGGCCGAAGTGATCCGCGATACCCGCCGGGAGTTTGCCGGACAGCTTGATGCGCTGGCGCGCTCTGGCGGTCAGGGCGGCCGTTTCGAGCAGGCCCTGCAGGCGACCGAAGCGCGCCTGTCTGCCGCTGAAACGCGTCAGGCCGATACGCTGGCGCGCATCAGCCAGGAAGTCTCCCGCCTCGCCCGTGCTATCGACCGGCGCTTCACCGACAATGAAAGCCGGATGGAAGCGCGTCTGCGCGAGGATGAGCAGCGCCGCCACCAGCTGCGCAATCAGGCCGATATCGAAGCGCGCCTTGACGATGTGCGCCGGGAAAGCAGTCATGCTGTCCGGCAGATCGGCGAACAGGTGGCAAAGCTCGGCGAAACGCTGGCCGAGCGCGTCAACAATGCCGAGGAACGCTCTGCCAGGGCGCTGGAGGCCGCTGGCGAACGCATGGCCCGCGTGGTGGAAACACTCGATGCCAATGGGCGCGCACGTCCCGAGGACGATGTGCTTCAGGAGCGCATTGCCGCCTCGGAAGAACGCACCGCCCAGCGTATCGCCGAGGCGATGGAAGGCGTGCACGCCCGCCTCGACGCCGCGCGCAGCGAGACCGCCGACACGCTTTCGCCCGTCCAGCGCGCCATGACGGCGCTCGCCGAGCGGCTGGAAGCCATCGAGCAGAATGCGCTGCACGAACCGCCCCGGCGCAAGATGCCGCCAGCAGCGTTTGAAAAGCGCGCTGAAACAGCAAGCGAACCGGCGCCAGAGGCCGACAGCTTTGCCAGCCCGCTCCAGCCGCCGCCCGGCCAGCGGGACGCGGCCCTGCAGGGCGAGTTCGCCATTAGCGGCGCTGACAGCTTTGTCGTTGCGGTGGAAGACCCGCTCACCAGCACGCAGCGCCAGGATTTCGACGAGCCGGCAGACAGCCACGCAGATGACGATGTCTGGCAGGAAGCGCCGCAGCCCGCGCCGATGCCCGAACCCTCCCGGCGCACGCGCGCCTCGCAAGTGCTGGGCGCTACGGCGGACGCCGAGTTCCTCTCTGCGGCGCGGCGCAAGATCCGCATGGGCGGTTCTGACCCGGCACGCTTTGACTATGCTGCCGCGCAAACTCCCAAGGCTGAAGGGTCACGCAGCCGCTGGCTGCTGGCGGGGGTGAGCCTTCTGGGTTTCCTCGCGCTGGGCGCGGCGGCTGCCTTCGTGCTGACCGATGGCTTTAATCGCGGCACGCAGACGGCTCAGAGCGATATTTCTCCTGAAGCGCTGTCCAGCCTGTTTGCCGATGTGCGCACCGAACCGACCGCACAGGCAGAACCGGCTCCGGCTGAACCTGCCAGCGCGGACGAGAGCGCATCAGCCAGCGGCGATGAGGCAGCGGCGGCGGACGCGCTGGATACGCCGGTCGAGGTGAGCGCGGCTCCGGCACGGCCCGTTCAGACCCCCTCGCCTTCCACGCAGCAGGCAGAAACCCCTGCAACGGCCCAGCCTGCCGCCAATACGCTTCCCGACACCCCTATTACCCTGGAGGCCGCCGCGACCGCTGGCGATCCGGTGGCACGCTACCAGCTGGCTCTCCAGCGGTTTGAGGCGGGCGACACGCAAGGCGGCGTCACCCTGATACGCCGGGCCGCCGAACAAGGCGTACCCGACGCCCAGTTCCGCTATGGCCGCATGCTGGAGCGTGGCGAGGGCGTGACGGCTGATCCTGAATCTGCCCGCCAGTGGATCGTGCGCGCGGCGGAGAACGGCCATCTGCGCGCCATGTACGAGGCTGGCGTGGCGTATGTGAACCTGTCCCCCACACCGGCCAACCAGCAGGCTGCCGCGCGCTGGTTTGAGCAGGCCGCCCTGCACGGCATGGGCGACAGCCAGTTCAATCTGGGCCTCTTGTTTGAAGAGGGCTTTGGCGTGCCGCAAAGCGCGGCTGATGCCTATGCCTGGTTCCTGATTGCGGCAGCGGGCGGAGACAGCGCCGCCTCCGAGCGCGCCGCTGGCCTGCGCCGGGAGCTCTCTGCCGAGGAGCGCGCTGCCGCCGAGGATGCCGCCCGCAATTTCGCGCCGCGCACGCTGGACCCTCAGGCGCAGGGACGCTACCCCGCACAAGCTTGGGAACAGGGTACCAGCCCCCGGCTGATTGCACGGGCGCAGGAATTACTGCTTGCGATGGGTTATGATACCGGTCCGGCTGACGGGGCCTATGGCCCGCGAACCCGAGAGGCAGTGGTGGCATACCAGCGCGCACAAGGACTGGAAGCGAGCGGAGCGATCGACACCGCTCTGGTCTCCCGGCTCGAGCGCGGCCCGTCCCGGTAGGGCGGAGCGATGGACATCTACCTTCCCATCGCGGAAGTCTCGGTAAATATCTTTCTGATACTCGGCCTTGGCCTGGCGGTCGGCTTCCTGTCGGGCATGTTCGGGGTTGGCGGCGGCTTCCTGATGACGCCGATCCTCATCTTCATCGGCATTCCGCCTCCGGTGGCGGTGGCGACCCAGACCAACCAGATCGTCGCCTCGTCCGCATCGGGCGCCCTTGCCCATTTCCGGCGCAAGAGCCTCGATCTGAAGATGGGGCTCTACCTGCTTGCAGGTGGCATTGCGGGGTCGATCGGCGGGGTGCAGCTATTCTCCTTCCTGCAGGCTACCGGCCAGATCAATCTGGTGATCTCGCTGTGTTACGTGGGCTTTCTGGGCATTATCGGCGCGCTGATGCTGGTGGAGAGCGCGGGCGCGCTCTGGCGGCGCTACCGGCAGGGCAAGGCGGGCATCACGCCGCGGCCCAGGCGGCGCAGGCGCGGCCTGATCGATGCCCTGCCCTTCAAGGTGCGCTTTCCCGTCTCCGGCCTTTATATCAGCCTGATCCCGGTTATCGGCATTGGCGCGCTGGTGGGCCTGCTGGCGGCCCTGATGGGGGTGGGCGGCGGCTTCGTCATGGTCCCGGCGATGATCTACATCCTTCGCATGCCGACCTCGGTCGTGATCGGCACCTCCCTGTTCCAGATCCTGTTCGTCACCGCGCTGACCACCTTCCTGCAGGCGGCGCAGAACCAGACGGTCGATCTGGTACTGGCGGCCCTGCTCATCATTGGCGGGGTTATCGGCGCGCAGTTCGGCGCGCGCGCCGGCCAGCGCATCCGGGCCGAGGAATTGCGCGCGGCGCTTGCCCTGATGGTGCTGGCGGTCTGCCTCAAACTCGCCTTCGATCTGGTCTCTGATCCCGCTGACATGTTCGAGCTTATGGAGACCGCCGGAAGGAGCGCGCCATGATCCGCGCCCTGCTGGCCCTGCTGGTGTTTTCCGGAGCGGCGCACGCCGCGCCCGAAGACGAGATCCAGCCTGTCGGCATTGTCGCCGCCCTGACGCAGGAAGTGGTGGAGATACGCTCCAACTTCACCGGCGCGGATTTTCTGGTCTATGGCGCTGTGACGGGTCTGGCCGAGGGCGACGATATCGTCGTCGTCGTGCGCGGGCCGCAGGAGGATTTGCGCGTGATGCGCAAGATCCGCACGCTGGGCATCTGGATCAACCGCGCGCCGATCGCGTTTGAAGACATTTATGGCTATTACGCGGTCGCCTCCACACGGTCTTTAAGCCAGTTTGCCACCTTCTCCTCGCTGCGCCGCGAAGGCATCGGCATGGAGCATCTGCGCCTGTCGGCGCCTGCCCATGTGCGCGAAGAGACCCGCTTTGGCGTAGGCGGCGTGGTCGTTACCGAGCTGGGCGCGGAGATCGTTGATTACCGCCGGGCCATCGTGCGCAACCGCGCGCGCGAGGGCCTGTATGTGGAATCGCCCGGCGGGGTGGAGATACTCGATGGCGGGCTGTTTCGCGCAGGCGTACGCCTGCCGCCCGTCACGCCGGTGGGCGAGTACGCGCTCGACATCTATCTGTTCCGCGACGGCGTACCCATCGCCAGCCGCCGCACCAGCCTGCAGGTGCGCAAGGCGGGGTTTGAGCAGGCCATCTATGATTTTGCGCATGAGCGCGCGCCGCTCTATGGCATGATTGCCGTCATCATCGCGCTCATCGCAGGATGGAGCGCGGCTGAAGTTTTCCGCCGCAGATAGGAATACCGACCATGCTCAGACAACTCAGCGAAGCGCCCGGCACACCGCTCCTTCTGGGCTTTGCCGGCCTTGTCCCCTTCTTTGCCGGTGCGTTCGGCATTGCGCTGGGCGGGCAGGCAGGGCTGCAGGCCGCGAACTTCCTGCCGATCTATGCCGCTGTCGTGCTGTCCTTCCTGGCGGGCGGGCGCTGGACCGCCGAGATCGTGCTGCGCGCCGATGCGCCGCGCACAGGTGTGTTGCTGCTGGCCGTGCTGCTCTCGCTGTCGGGCTGGTTTGCGGTGCTGCTGCAGGTCTGGAACCGGCCCGACCTGCCCTTTGATACCGAGCTGGCCGGATGGGGCATTCTGATCGCCGTTTTCGTCATCCAGTATCTCTGGGACCGGGGCGCGGTGCGCGGCGGCACGCTGCCACGCTGGTATCTGCCCTTGCGGCTGGTGCTGACGCTGGGCGCGGTGATCGGCCTTGGCGCAGCGCTGGCGATACGGGCGATGTGATGAAGACTCTGCGAATTGTAGCCAATATCGCCACGCCGGACGTAGCCGCCGCCAAACGCTTTTATGAAACGGTGCTGGGGCTGGACACGCTGATGGACCATGGCTGGCTGGTCACCTATGGCACCGACGCGGCGGCACGGGTGCAGATCAGTGTGGCGTCGGAGGGGGGATCTGGCACGCCGGTTCCTGATCTGTCAGTCGAGGTGGACGATCTGGACGAAGCCTTGCGGCGTGTCCGGGCGGGCGGATTTGCGATTGAGTACGGGCCGGTGACAGAGCCCTGGCAGGTTCGTCGCTTCTTCACCCGCGACCCTTTCGGGCGGCTGGTGAATATTCTCACCCACCTCTAATCCCCCAGCACGCTTTTACCCGGCACGCGGTAGACCCGCTCCCGGCCCAGCATCCAGACATCGGGCGTGCGTTCAAAGCAGGCGGCAAAGGCATCGTCACGTACATTCAGCCCGCCCGTATAGGCGCCAAAAGCGGGCAGGATGAGGCGGCTGCCATCACTGGCAAAGGCGCGCCGGCGCACCGAGCGGCCATTGCGGCGCACCTTGGCGCACGGGTGGAGGTGGCCCGCCAATTCGCCCGGTGACGCGCCCTCACGCGGCTCATGGCGCAGGGTGAGGCCGTCCAGCTCGATCTCCCCCGCCAGCTGCCCGCCATAGCGCGGCGAAGGCGCGGGATCGTGATTGCCGGCAATCCAGACCCAGCGCTCCACGCAAGCCACCAGATCCTTGAGGAAGGCTTCGTCCTCACCATGCATGCGCGCTTCGGCTGTCTGATCGTGGAAGCTGTCGCCCAGCGCGATGACGGTGCGCGGCTGCAGGCGCACCATCGCATCGGCGAGGCGCGCCAGCGTCGCGCGTGTGTCGTAGGGCGGCAGCATCACGCCCTTGGCGGCGAAGGATGAGCCCTTCTCAAAGTGCAGATCGGCGACGATCAATGCCGCCGCACTTTCCACGAAGGCCACGCCCGAGACATCGGCGAGCACCGGCACGCCGTTGACGTTTATGTGCTGAACGATGGGAGCGGCGGCCTGTAGCATCTGCCCAGACAAGCGCGTTCCCCATCCGTTCGTCAATCACCGTCTTGCAGGGCACGCACATCGCCCGCCCTTAGCGCATTGATATGGCGTGATATTTTCTCCACCGGCCAGTCCCACCACGCAATACGCGAGAGCGCCGCTATAGTGGCGCCGTCAAAGCGCTTCTTCTTCAGCTCCGCCGGATTGCCCGCCACGACGGCGTAGTCCGGCACATCACGGGCCACCACGCTGTGCGCGGCGATGATGGCGCCATTGCCGATTCGCACGCCGGGCATGATGACGGCCCCGCGTCCGATCCAGACATCGTGGCCGACAATCGTGTCGCCCTTATAGCCGCTGTCGAGAGAGCTTTCCTCAAAGCTCTTTTCCCAGCCGCCGCCGAAAATCTGGAACGGATAGGTGGAGAGGCCGTCCAGCGCATGGTTCGCGCCGTTCATTATGAAGGTCACGCCGGTGGCAATCGCGCAGAACCGGCCGATGACCAGCCGGTCGCCGGTGAAATCGTAATGGTAGAGGACGTTGCGGTTTTCGAACTCTTCGGGCGCGTCCGGGTCGTCATAATAGGTGTATTCGCCGACCTCGATATTGGGCCGGGTGATGACGGGTTTGAGAAAGCAGACGCGGTCAAATCCCGCCATCGGGTGCGGGTTCATGGGGGCAGGACCATGCATGGGGTAGTCACCTTTCACGCCCGCACGCCAGATGGCGGGGCGTCTCTGTTGCCAATGAGGGCGGAGAGGGCGCGGGGCGCGCCTTGAAAGGTGCTAGTTCATAATGGCCATGCTTATGCGCTTGGCCGGCATGGCTAGTCAAGCCGGACCGCCTCCTCGATCAGGTCTTCGGAGGCCGCTTCCAGAATAGCCTCATGGGCCTCGCCATAGACCGGCTCGCGCCCGATCTCCAGCATGACCGGAACGGCCAGCGGCGAGATGCGCTCCAGCGCTACCGCATCAATCCGGCCCTCAATGGCGGCGAGACGATCCGACAGGCGGCGAATGTCGAGCAGGCCCGTCGCCGCATCGGCCCAGGCCGCCTGCAACAGGATATGATCCGGCTCATGCTCGCGCAGCACGTTGTAGATGAGGTCGGAGGAGAAGCTGACCTGCCTGCCGGTCTTCTCCAGCCCCGGATGGCGGCGCTCGATCAGGCCGGAGATGAGCGCGCAATGGCGGAAGGTGCGCTGCATCAGCACGCTTTCATTCAGCCACGCATCAAGATCATCACCCATCAGGTCAGCTGAGAAGAGCGCGGCGAAATCGACGCCTGCCATGTCCTCCAGCGCCCAGACCGAGAGCGCATATTCATTGGCGACATAGCCGAGCGGCTTCAGCCCCAGCCGCTCCAGCCGCCGGGTCAGCAAGACGCCTAGCGTCGCATGCGCCAGCCGCCCCTCGAACGGGTAGCAGACCAGATAATGCTTGCCCGCACGCGGGAAGGTTTCCACCAGCAGCCGGTCAGCCTGCGGCAGGCGCGAGCGAAGCTGCTGCATCTCCAGCCATTCGCGCACCTGGTCTGGCAGTTTCGGCCATTGCTCCGGTTCGCTGACCAGCTTGCGCACCCGCGCGGCGAGATAAGTGGAAAGCGGGAACTTCCCGCCCTGCCATGAGGGGACTTTGGGGTCTTCACCGCTCGCCCGGCTGACGAAGAGGTCGGTCTGGCTGGTGCCTTCAAAGCGCAGCACCTGCCCGGCAAAGAGGAAGGTGTCGCCGGGGCTGAGCTGGTCTGCGAACCACTCCTCCAGCTGGCCCAAACGAGGGCCTGCGGCGCGCAGGCTTTTTGCACCGCTGCGCGCGCTGACCACGCGCACATCCAGCATCGGGCTCTCCACGATAGTGCCGATATTGAGCCGGTGACGCTGCGCCACATTGCGGTTGCGCGCCCGCCACAGGCCATCGCGCCCCTTCACGATACGGCAGAAGCGGTCATAGCTGCCTAGCGCGTAGCCGCCGGTCGCGACGAAGGCCAGTACCCGGTCGAATGTCTCTCGCGGCAGGTCTGCAAAGGGCGCAGCGCGGCAGACTTCCGCATAGAGCGTGTCCGCCTCGAACGGATCACCGCAGGCCCGGCCCATCACGTGCTGGGCCAGCACATCGAGCGCGCCGCTTTTCAGCGGTTCACCGTCCAGCGCATGTTCGGCCACGGCATCGCGCGCCGAGAGGCATTCAAGATGCTCAAACCTGTTGGTGGGCACCAGCACGGCGCGTGACACCTCATCGAGCCGGTGATTGGCCCGGCCGAGACGCTGGATCAGGCGCGAGGTGCCCTTGGGTGCACCCAGCTGGACCACTAAATCCACATCGCCCCAGTCGATCCCCAGATCGAGCGTGGAGGTACACACCACCGCGTGCAGTTTCCCCGCCGCCATCGCCCCTTCCACCTTGCGCCGTTGCTCGACGCTGAGCGAGCCGTGGTGAAGCGCGATGGCGAGATTGTCCTCATTGATGCGCCAGAGCTGCTGGAAGGCGAACTCGGCCTGCGAGCGCGTGTTCACAAAGACCAGCGCGGTACGAGCGGTCTTGAGCAGGGCGTACACCCCTTCCATGGCGTGATGGCCCATATGGCCGGCCCAGGGGATGCGCGCATCGGGGGTGAGGATGGAGACCTCGGCTTCAGCCCCCGCAGCGCCGCGCACGATGCGGGTGGTCAGCACGGGACTTTGCGGGTCACGCGACAGCCAGCGTGCATGGCCCTCCACATCCTTCACGGTGGCAGAGAGGCCGACACGGCGCGCAGCGGGCGCATAATGGCTGATCGCCGCCAGCCCCAGCGCCAGCAGATCGCCGCGTTTTTGCGGGGCCAGCGCATGCACCTCATCCACGATCACGGCTTTCAGGTCGGCAAAGAAAGCCGCGCCGTTTTCCTGTGCCACAAAAAGGGCGAGCTGTTCGGGCGTGGTCAGCAATATGTCCGGCGGGGCGGCACGCTGGCGCGCGCGTTTCGATTGCGGCGTATCGCCGGTACGCGTCTCGATGCGCAGCTTCAGGCCCATCTCCTCCACCGGCACCATCAGATTGCGCGCGACGTCTTGCGAGAGCGCCTTGAGCGGCGAGATGTAGAGCGTGTGCAGGGCGTGGGGCCGGTCCTTGCCTGCGCCCTCCACGATATCCGCCAGCTCGATCAGCGAAGGCAGGAAGCCGCCAAGCGTCTTGCCGCCGCCTGTCGGCGCGGTCAGCAGCACGTCCTCGCCCGCCTTTGCCGCCTCCAGCATGGCCAGCTGGTGCGCGCGCGGCTGCCAGCCCCGGCTGGCAAACCAGCGGGCAAAAAGCGGCGGCAGAGTGGGCGTGGGAGACGCGCTATCCATGACGCCAACAGATAGAGCCAATGCCTGTTGCGGTCGACAATTTCGCCCTGCCCGCCTAGGTTTCGGCCCAAACATTCATCATGCAGGAGCGCATCACATGAAGCGTGCAACTCTTCTTTCGCTGGCCAGCATTCTGGTTCTGGCCGCGTGCGGCGATCAGGTTGCCACAGGAGACGGTGACGCCCGCGAGGTGGTCGCTGGCGCGGCGCATACGCAGGATCGCCTTAATTATCCGACCACCCGCGCGGTGGAGCAGACCGATATCTACCAGTCGGCGGCCCATGGCGAGGTGGAAGTGGCCGACCCCTATCGCTGGCTGGAAGAAGATGTGCGGGTAAGCCCGGAGGTCGCTGCCTGGGTCACGGCGCAGAACGCCGTGACCAACCGCTATCTGGAAAACCTGCCCGGACGCCCGGCGATTGCCGCGCGCCTGCGCGAGCTGTGGAATTATGAGCGCATCTCGGTCCCGGCGGCACGCGAAGGGCGCTATTTCTATGCCTATAATGACGGGCTGCAGGATCAGTCTGTCTACATGGTGCGTGAGGGGCTGGACGGCGAGGCGCGTGTCCTCATCAACCCGAACGAGCTTTCAGATGACGGCACGGTGGCGCTGGCCGGCACCTGGCCAAGCCCGGATGGCCGCTACGCCGCCTACATGCTGCAGGATGGCGGGTCGGACTGGCGCATCGCGCAGGTGATCGATGTGGAAACCGGCGAGGCACTCGAAGACCGGATTGAATGGATCAAGTTTTCAAATCTGTCCTGGGCCAAGGACGGGTCTGGCTTCTTCTACTCGCGCTATCCCCAGCCTGAAGCCGGTGAGGAATTCACCTCGCTGAACATGGATCAGGCGATCTATTTCCACGCGCTGGGCACAGACCAGAGCGAAGACCGCCAGATCATGGCCGATCCGGAAAACCCGGAAGTGAGCTGGCGCGCCGGGGTCAGCGATGATGGCGACTATCTCTTCATCTATTCGTCCGCCGGCACTGACGGCAACGCCATCCACATCCTCGACCTGACGCGTGATGACGCCGAGCCGGTCGCGATCTTTGAAGGGTTTGACAACAACCACTCGCCAGTCGGCAATGATGGCGAGACCTTCTTCTTCATGACCGATCTTGATGCGCCCAACCAGCGCATCGTGGCGGTTGATCTCTCCGATCCCTCCACCCTCACCGACATCATCCCGGCAGGCGATTTCCCGATCTCTGCGGCCAGCCATGTCGGCGGGCATCTGATCGTGCGCACGTTTGAGGATGTGCGCTCTGTCGTGCGCGTCCACACGCTGGAAGGCGAGGAAGTGCGCGAGGTGGAGCTTCCCGGTCTTGGTGTTGCCAGCGGCTTTGATGGCCGCCCGGACAGCCCGGAAACCTTCTACAGCTTCACCAGCTTCAACCGGCCTGGCACGGTCTACCGCTATGATGTGGAGACGGGCGAGAGCACGCTCTTCCATGAAGCGCCGCTTACCTTTGATCCCGATGACTATGAAGTCAGCCAGGTATTCTATGAGAGCACGGGCGGGGTGCAGGTGCCGATGTATATCGTCCACCACCGCGACGTGACGCCCAATGGCCAGCAGCCCACGCTTCTGTTCGGCTATGGCGGCTTCAACATCCCGATGACGCCCGCCTTTGATGTGCGCCGTCTGCAATGGATGGAGATGGGCGGCGTGTTTGCGCTGGCCAATATCCGGGGCGGTTCGGAATATGGCCGCGACTGGCATGATGGCGGCCGCCTCGCCAACAAGCAGAACGTCTATGACGACTTCATCAATGCCGCCGAGCACCTGATCGAGCTGGACTGGACCAGCCCGGCCAATATCGCCATCGAGGGCCGGTCCAATGGCGGGCTGCTGGTCGGCGCGGTTGCCAATCAGCGCCCGGACCTGTTTGCCGCCGCCCTGCCGGGCGTGGGCGTGATGGACATGCTGCGCTTCAACCAGTTCACCGCAGGCCGCTTCTGGGTGTCTGACTATGGCAGCCCGCAGGACCCGGACATGTTTGACGTGCTCTACGCCTACTCGCCGCTGCACAACATTCCCGAAGGCGAGGGCTATCCGGCAACGCTGGTGACGACGGCCGATACCGATGACCGCGTGGTGCCCAGCCACTCGTTCAAATATATCGCCGCGCTGCAGGCGGCTGATACCGGCACTGCGCCCACCCTTATCCGCATCGAGACGCGGGCCGGCCATGGCGCAGGCACACCTGTCTCCATGCTGATCGAGGAGACGGCGGACAAGTGGGCCTTCATCGCCTTCCACACCGGGCTGGAGGTCCCCCAGGCGCAATAGAGCGTCTTTGCACGCCTGACTAAAAGAACCGGCAGGGCATCGCGCCTTGCCGGTTTTTTTCGTTAGTGAGACAATGGCGCCATGAAACGCGATGAGCTTCTGGCCCGCCTGCGGGCGTTGAAACCATGGTTTGAGGACCACGGCATCATCCGCGTGCGCGTTTTCGGCTCCCATGCCCGCGACGAGGCCGGCCCTGACAGCGATGTGGACCTGCTGGTGGAGTTTGCTCAAACACCCAGCCTGCTAGGCATGATCGGCCTTGAGCGCTCTCTTGGCGAAAAGCTGGGGTGCCCGGTGGACCTTGCCACCGAGCGTGGCCTGAAGCCGCGCGCGCGCGCCCACGCCGCGGCAGAGGCCGTTGATGCCTGAACGGGGCGATCACGACTGGCTCGCCGACATTCTCGACGAGGCAGCGCTGGCCCGTCAGCTCACCCAATCCATGGACTATGAAGCGTTCGCTGCGGATCCGTTCGCCCAGCGCGCCCTGCTGCATATGCTGCAAACCATCGGAGAAGCCGCAGGCAAGCTCTCGCCAGAGACGCTTTCAGCCCTGCCGGACCTGCCCTGGCCGGACATCCGGGGAATGCGGAACCGCATTGTCCACGGCTATTTCGGAATCGATATGGAGGCCGTCTGGCGGACCGCCAGCGAGGACCTTCCAGAGCTGGAAACGGCTATCCGCTCAAGCGGGCTCGCCGAAAGCCCCTGATTGTCTTGCCGCCTTGGCCTGTCGGTGGGACAATGGCGCCATGAAACGCGATGAGCTTCTGGCCCGCCTGCGGGAGTTGAAACCATGGTTTGAGGACCACGGCATCATCCGCGTGCGCGTTTTCGGCTCCCATGCCCGCGACGAGGCCGGCCCTGACAGCGATGTGGACCTGCTGGTGGAGTTTGCGGAAGACGGTGCGCCGGACCTCTTCAGTTTCTCCGGCATTCGCCTTGAGCTGGAGAAGCGGCTTGGCCGCCCGGTCGACCTGACGACACCGCGCGCCCTGTCACCGCGTATCGCACACCGCATTCAGGACAGCCTGGTCGATGCCTGAGCGAGACAAGGCGCGGGACTGGAGGGTCCTGGTTGCCGACATGATCGAGCACGCTGACTATGCCCGTTTTCATGTAAAGGAGATGGACCGCGACACGTTCTGCGCAGACCTGAAAACCATTCACGCCGTGACGCGCTGTGTGGAGGTTATTGGAGAGGCTGCGCGGCATGTTCCCGACGAGATCAGAGCGCAGGCTCCCGATATCCCATGGGCGCAGATCGTCGGGACACGCCACATCCTTGCTCACCACTATGGCCGTGTTGACCCGGTGCTACTCTGGAATCTGGTCAACACGCGGCTGGAACCGCTTGAGCGGGAGCTTCAGGCGCTGCTCGCCGAATACCCCTAAACGCCCTGCTCGATCATGCGCTTATAGGCTTCGCGGGCGTGGGCGCGTTTCAGCCAGTCTTTGGCGGCGGGCGCGTTATCCAGAAGACCGGATTTCTCCATGCCATCAAGCTGGAAGCCCATCAGGCAGTCCGCCGCCGTGAACATGTCCCCGGCAAACCAGGTATGGCGGACAAGATGGTCCTCAATGGTGGCAATCGCCTTGTCGCGCTCGCCCGTCATCCAGCCAGCAAGTAGCGAGTCCTGCAGCCCCGTAGCGCGGGTGAACACCAGAATGAGACCCGGCAGGAAGGGCGAGCCTTCGGCTGCATGCATCCATTCGAGATAGCGGGCAAATTCCGGGCGTCCGGGCTTGGGGTGCAGGCGGTGCTCAGTGTCGAACACGGCGAGAACGTACTGCGCAATCGCGCCCGTTTCCGCGATGACCTGCCCTTCATGCTCCAGCAGGGGCGCCTTGCCCATCGGGTGAACTTTCAGGAGTTCGGGCGGTGCAAGGCGCGTCTGCGCATCGCGCTCATGGCGAACCAGCGTGTAGGGCAGGCCCAGCACGATAGGCAGAGGCAGGCCCGATTGCTGGATTGCGTTCGCGCCATTGACCGCCGAGATGATCCCCAGATTGGAGAGATTGAACATCTCCACGAAATAGGCCGCCGCGAAGGCCAGCACGAGATAATAGCCCATATCCTTCATGCCACCGGCCATCATCTCCACCGTGTCGCGGTGGTTCTTGATGGTACCCGCTGCCATGCCGTAGGCGATACCGGCCGCGAGGAAGAGCACGAGGAAGCCCGCCACCAGCGAGGTGAAGAAGGGCACCAGCTGCTGGGTCACTTCCAGCGCGGGATCAGGGTTGAACAGGGGCGGGTTACCGCCCCAGACCGAAAGCGCACCGAAACTCACCAGTGCCACCAGATCGATGGTCAGGAACACCCAGATGAACATCACCGCCAGGACGGCGAGGCCCGCATGGGCAAGGCCCTTCTTCTGACCAGCGGTCAGCGGGGCGTCTGCATCGTCGTCAGCAGAATCGCTGCCCGCAACCGCGCCGCCCGTCCATGGGCCGAGGCGCTTTTCGATGATCGCGTCGGTCACAAACCAGATGACGGGCAGGTAGACGACCGTCATGGCGGCGATGAAGTACCAGTTACCGGCGATATTCATCACCCAGTCAGCCACAAGGCTGCCCACGGCTGCCTCGGTAATGCCGAACAGCAGGGCATCAAGCTGGCCGGGGAATAAATTGGCCGAGAAGCCGCCTGACACACCGGCAAAGGCGGCCGCGATGCCCGCGATCGGGTGGCGTCCGGCCGCAGCGTAGATCACCGCTGCCAGCGGGATCAGCACGACATAGGCCGCGTCTGCGGCGAGGTTTGCCAGCATGGCAACCAGCGCGACAGCTGGCGTCAGCAGGAAGCGCGGCGCGTTGCGCACGGCTGCGCGCATGGCCGTACCAAAGAGGCCCGCGCGCTCGGCGACACCCGCGCCCAGCATCACCACCAGCACATAGCCGAGCGGATGGAAGGAGGTGAAAATGGTCGGCATGCGCACCAGCAAGTGCTCGATCAGTTCGGAGCGGAACAGCATGCGGGCCGGTTCGATAACCGGCGAGCCATCCTCCGCGACCCGGACCGGGTGCTCAACCGACACGCCCAGCAGATCGGTGATCACCGAGACAACGATCAGAATGCCGATCAGATACGCAAAGATGATGACCGGATCAGGCAGCTTGTTGCCGGTTTTCTCGATCCAGCCGAGAATACCTTTCTGGTGCTCCTCCACTGCGGGCGCGTCGACCTTTGCCATATTGCAATTCCCCCCTGGCGCGCGGATCGTCCCGAAACGGGCGGCCCGGCCATTTTTCCATACAGAGCAGATCATGCCGCTCCCGAAGGCCCAAGGTTAAGCATTCACGAGGCTTTTAGGGAACCCCGCTTTTTCCGTTCAGGGAAGGGTTCAGACAGCATGGCGCGGTATTGCGCGGCCCGCTCAAACCGGCAATTCGACCTTCCCGCCATTCCATGCTAGAGGCCCGGCACGTTCTGAAATCATTGGGAAAAGGACATCCGCTCATGGAATTTGGCGGCGAGATAGACGGTCAGATCAACACCATGCTGGAATACCTCGCGACGCTGGGCGTTGCGGTCCTCTCCAACATCGCGCTGGCCGCCCTCATTCTGATCGTCGGCCTTTACATGGCCGGCTTCGTCTCACGCCGGGTTCGCAAATGGGCGGTGGACCACCCCAAGATCGACACGACGCTGGCCGTCTTCTTCGCCTCCATGGTGCGTTATCTCATCATTGCGGTGGTCATCATCGCCGTGCTGACCCGGTTTGGCGTGGAGACCACTTCTCTGGTGGCGGCGCTCGGCGCCATGACGCTCGCGGTGGGCCTCGCCCTCCAGGGTACGCTTTCCAACGTCGCCGCCGGGGTGATGATCGTCTTCTTCCGCCCCTACAAGATCGGCGATTTCGTGGATATTGGCGGCGCGGCAGGCACGGTGCGCGACATCACCCTGTTCTATACCGAGCTCAACACGCCCGATAACCGCCAGGTGATTGTTCCCAATGCCCAGTCCTGGGGCCGGGTCATCATCAATTTCTCCGGCTACTCGACGCGCCGTGTCGATTTCACCTTCAGCGCATCCTATGACAGCGACATCGAAAAGGTGCGCAGCACGATCCGGCGTGTGCTGGAAGATGATGAGCGCGTCCTGCCCATGCCGGAAGTCGTGGTGGAAGTGGCCGCCCACGGAGCGTCTTCCATCGACTATACCGCCAGGGCATGGGTCAATAGCGCCGATTACTGGCCCTATTTCTGGGAGAAAACCCGGCTGATGAAGCTGGCGTTCGACGCCGAGGGCATCGAAATTCCCTATCCGCATCAGGTGCATATCAAGAAAGAGGGGTAGAGGCGATTTTCGCCTCACACGTGCCGCAATCTTTGCGTTAATCTCGGCGCCATGAGCGATACACCCACACCCCGCAAGTCCTTCGTGCAACGCGTCATCGCGGTGCGCCTGCGCGACATACTCGTGCTGTTCCTGCTGTGTGTGCTCGCGGGCGTGGTACTGGCGCTGTTCAATATCGACCCGGCCGAGCTGTGGGTGGATTTCTTCGGCACGATTGCGCGGGCCTGGGACCGCTTCTTCCTGATCATCACCGAGTCGCTTGGCTGGTCGGTGCGCTACTTCCTGCTGGGCGCGGTTCTGGTGATCCCGCTATGGATCGTCTGGCGCATCATCTCCGCCGCTGGCCGCCGGTCCTAGGGCCTGTACTCATAAAGGTTTCGGGCCCCGGAGCGAACTTTGGTTCGCTCCGACTCTTTGCTAAGTGAGGCAAGCGGCTTGCAGCCGCTTGCCGGGGCGTAGCGGATTTGGTGCCTGACAAGGAGAGACGACCGCCGTGGAGCATCCCTCCACAAGGGCGGCTCGACGCCGTCAGGGGTGAAATCCGCCGCGCCCCGAAAGGGTATGGCGAAAATCGCCCACTATGGCGTCGCAGTCCCTCGAAAGGGGGAAACCCTTCCATCGGGCCTGCTCCTGATAGTGAACCATTTTCGCGCATATCACGCTCCAAACCCTTTGTGAGTACAGGCCCTCGGCGAACTTACCGGCCATTAACCCTGTCACCGGTTTGCGCGCGAAAACTCCCGCGCCTGCTGCTAGCTTGCCTTTTCAAGGGAAGCGTTGCGCCGGCGGGGACAGCATGAAACTGGACGATATCGAGACCAGCACGCCTGTGCGCGTGCCCGTTTCCGCCAGATGGCAGAACCGGCCCATCCTTATCGTGGATTCTTCCAACTTCCTGCGCCGTCTGATCGCGGACGTGCTGCGTCATGCCGGTGCCGATCACGTCCACACATTCGCGTCCAAGGATGACGGGCTGTCGGCTGCCGTGACCTATGCCCGCCCGATCATCATCACTGACTGGTCGCAGGCCGCGTCCGCTGGGCCATCACTGACGCGTGCGCTTCGCCGCAAGAACCTTCCGGTGCGCCGCGCGCCCGTGATCGCGCTGGGCAATAGCGGGCAGATGCGCGAAGTCGAGCGTGCGCGCGATGCCGGCGTCAATGCCTTCCTTCTGCGCCCCGTAGCCCCTGCCTCCCTGTTTGCCCGGCTGGATGAAACTGTCGCCCGCCCGCGCCCCTATGTGGAAACCGAGAGCTTTGCCGGACCGGACCGCCGCATACGCCCAAACCAGGATGGCCGCATCGCCTGGAAGCGCGGTGTGGACGTTGAATCGGGCCTTGCCACGCCGCTGGAAGCTGCTCTGGCGCAGGCCGACGCGATGGCAGAAGCCATGATGCGTCAGGGCGACATGATCGCGGCACGGGTCGGCCGGTCCCTGCGCCAGTATCTGGAAACGGTGCGCGATGTCGGCCCGCGCGAGACTGAAGTCATCACCCTGCACCGCTCGGCTCTGCGCCGCCTGCAGGAGTTTGAGCACGCGCCCGACGCTCACCGCAACGAGCTCGTGAACGGCCTTGAAGAAATCACTGCCCGCAGGCTGGCCGCCTGACATCGCCCCCCCTGACCGCCCCTCTGGCCTAATCATGCGCTGCCCATTAAACGACAGCTGATGGCTGACGATTTACAGACCCTTCTGGACACCCTCGCCCCGCTATTGGTGGATGGTTCGCCCCATGCGGTGGCGCTTGGCTTCAGGCTGGAGCGCATCGAGCCGGGCATGGCCGAAATGCGCGCGCCTTACCGCGATGATCTGATCGGCGATCCTGATACCCGCGTGCTGCACGGCGGCGTGGTGACGGCGTTGCTGGACCATGCCTGCGGACTGGCGGCGTTTGCCGGCCTTGGCGGCAAGGATGCGACCGCCACGCTCGATCTGCGCCTTGACTATATGCGCCCGGCAGAACCCGGCCGCGATGTTGTTGCCGTTGCCCGCTGCGTGCGCGCGTCGGGGCTTTTCGCCTTTGTCAGCGCCATCGCCCATGACGGGGATGAAACCGATCCGGTTGCGACCGCTGCCGCCGCCTTCATGGTCAGCCGGGTCAGTCAGGAAGCGGCCGCGAAGGCAAGGCGTGCCTTTGGCCAGTCGGCTACACCGATCAGCAAGGTGGAAGAAGAATGAGCCCGCTAGAGCCGCTCCTCTCCAGCCCCTACGTACAGATGATGCGCGTGCGTTTCGACGGTCATGGCGACGAGCTCACCGCCATCCTGCCCTACACGGAAACACTGGTCGGCAATCCGCTGATCCCGGCTTTGCATGGCGGCGCCATTGGCGCCTTCATGGAGATCACCGCCTCTGCCGCCCTGCTGGCCGGCACGCGGCTCGCCGCCCAACCCAAGCCTATCGATGTATCGGTGGACTATCTGCGCCCGGCACGGCCTCAGGACGTGTATGCCAGAGGCATCATCACCCGGCAGGGTGCGCGCGTGGCCAATGTGCGCGTGGAAGCCTGGCAGGACCGCCGGGCTGCGCCCGTCGCCGCCCTGCACGGCCATTTCCTGATCAAGCCAGAGGGTGAAGGCTAGCTCCATCCTCTGTCATCCTCCGACCGCGAAACGATCCGGGGGATCCATGCCTCTTTTAGCTTCGCGACGCACGGATGTGCGGAGCATCAGGAAAAGATGGGATGTCCTCCCCCGTTTACGGGGGAGGTGGTCCGAAGGACCGGAGGGGGGATGTTTTTCTGGACTCCCCCCTCGCCGCTTCGCGGCACTCCCCCCGCAAGCGGGGGGAGACACCATGGGTGGCTAGGTTTTAGCCAGCGCCTGTCCCAGAGCCGCGCCGCTATCCCATGCCAGCTCTGCCCGTCCGCCGAGCCGCCAGTCGCCCGCGCAGCCAACCGTTCCGGTCTCATCAAGGGCAAAGGGTGTGCCGGGCGCCTTTTCGCTCAGCGCGTAGCGCCAGCGATGGGCCGCGCTCCAGGCCGGGTGCGCCGGGAAACCGAAGCGGATATGCGCCTCTTCGAGAAGATTGCGCACCACCGCGTCGGGGCTGGCTTCCAGATTGGCCCGCGACCAGCCGGTTGTTGCGTGCAGTATCCACGCCTCCGGCCCCGTCCGGCCCGGACGTGACCCCATGCGCGCCATCCACGCAAGCGCGCCGCCATAGAGCTTTGCGCCGTCAAATCCCGGATCGAAAGGCGCATCCAGCACCGCCATCACGGCCTGACACGGCCCGATCACGGCATTGTTTCCTTCCGCGATCTGCGCCGAAAAATCGCCGTCCGTGCGCGCCAGCAGATCGGCCATCTGTTCGGGCGGAATGGTGATCGCGACCGCATCGAACGGGCCTTCCCGGCGGCCATCTTCCAGCACGAGCATCCAGGCGCCGGGGCTGCCGGTCAGCCGCACCACTCTTGCTGCAAATTGCACGTCAAACCCGCCCAGCGCGTGCTTTACCAGCGCATTCATGCCCGGCACACCGATCCAGCGGTCTTCCTTGCGCAGCGGCTCCACATTGCCGGCCCGGTCGATGGAGACCAGCCGCGCATCCCATACGGCAGCAGCGCCCGCATCACGCGCGTCCTGCATGAGGGCTGAGAACCCCTCGCCGCGTGCAGTGATGAATTGTGCGCCATGGTCAAAGCCTGCTTCACCCAGCGGCGTCTCCACCCGCCGCGTAGACAGCCGCCCGCCGGGCCCGCGTCCCTTGTCGAAAAGCTGGCAGGTGTGGCCGGCTGCCTTCAGGGCGTGTGCGCAGGCTGCGCCGGCCAGTCCGGCCCCGATAATGGCTATGCGGCGTTTTGCCATGTCTTCTTCCCTGCCCCCCGGCGTCGGCCTAGATAAGACTTCAAATGGACCACAAAACGCAAACACAAGATCAACACACTGCAAACGAACCTGATAATGGTGCGTGTGAGGTGTTTTTCGATGGCAGCTGCCCGATGTGCCGCGCGGAAATCAGCTTTTACCGGCAACAGGGTACAGGCGCCGCGTTTCACGATGTCCACGCATTGCCGGATAACCTGCCAGCCGCTCTGAGCCGCGAAGCGGCGATGGCCCGCTTCCATGTGCGCTGCGCCGACGGGCAGCTGGTGAGCGGCGCGCGTGCATTCGCCGAACTCTGGAAAGTCACGCCAGGCTGGCGCTGGCTGGGCCGGATCGCGGCCGTGCCGCCGCTTGTCTGGGTTCTGGAGCTTGCCTACCGGCTCTTCCTGCCGGTCCGGCCACACTTGCAACGGCTCTGGCGGCGGCTGGCGCGATGAGGCGCAAGGGCGATCTGCCAGAGAAGAAGTGCGCGGCCTGTGGTCGGCCCTTTGCCTGGCGGAAGAAGTGGGAACGCGTCTGGCAGGAGGTGCGCTATTGCTCGAAACGCTGTTCGGGCGAGGCGAAGAAAGCACGGCAGAACGCAGCGCCTTAAATCAAGTTCACGCGCGCGCCATCGAGGCGCAATCTTTCCCGCTCCAGAGTGTGCCTTGCGTGGCTGGCACGACCGGGACGTCAGATCCCGGCACCTGCCCCGCATGGTCGATAGCACACTCAGGAAACAAGGAAACACGCCCCATGAAAGCCCTCCCCCTCATGCTCGCCGCCATCGTGGCGATTAGCGTTTCTGCGCCGTCTTTCGCCGCCGAACCGCCCGTCCGCTCCGTCAGCTTTGATACCTCCGAACTGCGTTCCGCCGAGGGACGCCAGGCAGTTGAGGAAAGACTTGAACTGGCCGCGCGCCAGGTCTGCCGCCAGCCCGGCCTCCATGGCCTTGCCCGCCATACCCATGAGGCACGCTGCCGGGAAAACGCGCTGCAGGATGCCTATGCCGAGCTGGATGCCAGGGGATACCGCGCGGCCAGCGCGCCGGCATCCGCTCACACAGCGCAGCTGACCTCCGCCCGCAGCAGCCGCTAGCGGCCAGCTGCACGCCCTGTTTGCCCGGCTCTGTTTCCCCTTTGCCGAGGCAGTCACTGGCCCTCGCGCCCTTGCGGTGCGGGGGCCATTTTTCGTCACGCAAAGTCGTTTTCCAGCACGATGCGGTAGCGCGGCTTGCCTTCGCGAAGGCGCTGGAATGCCTCGTCAATCTGGCTCATCGGCATATATTCGACATAGGGCGCGATTGAATGCCGGGCGCAGAATTCCAGCATTTTCGCCATTACGGCCGGACTACCGACCGGAGAACCGGAGACTGATTTCTGACCGCCAATCAGGGCAAAGGCCGGTACCGGAATAGGCTCTGAAATGACCCCCACCGTATGCAAGCGCCCCTTGGGTGCGAGCGCGGCGATATAGCGGTTCCAGTCCAGCGGGACAGCCACCGTGGACAGGATAAAGTCGTGACGCCCCGCCTCGGCTCTAAGCGCGTCTTTTGAACGGCTGTCGACGACCCGGTGCGCGCCGAGCGCACGCGCTTCCTCCGCCTTGGATCCTGTAGAGGTAAACGCCGTCACCTCACAGCCCCAGGCTTTGAGGAACTGGACGGCGAGATGGCCCAGCCCGCCAATCCCGATCACGCCCACGCGGTCGGTCGGCTTCACACCAAATTCGAGAATGGGCGCAAACACGGTGATGCCGCCGCAAAAGAGCGGACCGGCGCTGCGCGCATCCAGCCCCTCTGGCAGCTTCACCGCCCAGGCCGCCTGCAGGCGCACAGCCTCGGCAAACCCGCCATGGCGGCCAAGCGCGATGCCTTCGGAGTCCTTGCAGAGATTATGATCCCCGCTCATGCAGTTGTGACAGGTGAGGCAGGAGCGGGACATCCAGCCCGCACCCACCCGGTCGCCGGGTTTGAGATGCGTCACCGAGCGGCCCACCACCGCCACTGTGCCGACCACTTCATGGCCCGGCACCAGCGGAAACTGTGTCTCACCCCATTCCTCATCCAGCAGGGAAAGGTCGGAATGGCAGAGCCCGCACGCCTCCACCTTCACCTCCACCTCATCATCGCCCAGAGGGCCGGGATCGAAGCTGATCTGTTTGAACGCTCCGGCGCGTTCGCTCGCGGCATAGGCACGGATCATGGCTGGGGTCCTTGTCTGGGGCATAGGGCAGTCACACGTCGCAAGCTAATGTGAACACACATCGTTTGCGAGGGGCGGCAATTGGATTTATGCGGCGGTGATGACAGCTGCGCCGCCCCTCACCCGCCGTAAAGTCCTGGCCCTTGCCGTGCCGATCATGGCGGCGAATATCGCAACGCCGCTGGTGGGGCTGGTGGACATTGCCGTCATCGGCCGCACCGGCACAACGGCAGAGATCGCCGCCGTGGCACTGGGCGCGCTGATCTTCAACTTCATCTTCTGGGCGTTCGGCTTTTTGCGCATGGGCATGACCGGCCTGACCGCGCAGGCAGACGGGCGCGGCGATGAGGCGGAAGTACGCGCCAGCCTCTGGCGCGGCATCATTACCGGGCTGGCCATAGGGTGCGTATTGCTGGCGGCCCAGTGGCCCTTGCGCGAGCTGGCCTTCACCCTGTTTTCCACTGAAAGCGGCGTGGAGGCAGCAGGCCGGACCTATTTCGATGCACGCATCTGGAGCGCGCCTGCGGCGCTGGCCGGATTTGCGCTTTATGGCTGGCTGATCGGGCTGGGGCGTACCGGCATGGCGCTCGCCCTGCAGGCGGCGCTGAACGTCATCAATGCCGGGCTTTCCATCCTCTTTGTGGCCGGGTTCGGCTGGGGCGTGGCCGGTGTCGCCTGGGCGAGCACGCTGGCGCTGTGGCTGCATCTGCTGCCCGGCATCGCCATCGTGGCGTGGATACTGCGCAGCCGGATCGCGGCAGCCGTCCCGCTTGCGCTCATTCTTGCGCCCGCTGCCGTCCGCCGCCTGCTGGGCGTCAACCGCGACATCTTCCTGCGCACGCTCGCCCTGCTGGCGGGTTTTGCCTGGTTCAACGAGGCGAGCCTGCGCGAAGGCACCGAGGTCATGGCTGGCAATGCGGTGCTGCTCCAGTTCATCTCCATCATCGCCTATTTCCTCGATGCCTTCGCCCATGTGACCGAGACCGTGACCGGCAAGGCCGCAGGAAAAGGCGACTGGAAGGGGCTTAAACGCGCGCTGCGCCTGACAACCGAACAGGCCGCGGGCTTTGCCGTGCTGGCAAGCCTGATGCTGCTGCTGGCGGGCGAAGCGCTGATCGGCCTCATCACGACTGACCCCGCCACGCGCACGGCGGCGATGGCCTATCTGCCGTTCTGCGCACTGGTGCCGCTGATGGGATTTGCCAGCTGGCAACTTGACGGGCTGATGATCGGAACGACCCGAGGCCCGCTCATGCGCAATGCGATGATCGCCGCGCTATTGATCTATCTGGCGCTGGATTTCGCCCTGCGCCCCGCCTTTGGCGGGACGGGGCTGTGGCTGGCGTTTCTGGGCTATTATTTAGCGCGGGCAGGCACGCTCAGCCTTGGCCTGTCAGGGCTGAAACGCGATATCATCGCTCAGGCGTCAACGCCCACCGCTTCGGCGAGAGAATTATAGCCATCGGCCCTGATGCGCGCGGCGAGACCATCGCGCAAGCGCTTCACAAGTCCCGGGCCTTCATAGACCAGCGCGGTGTAAAGCTGGATCGCGCTCGCGCCTGCGCGGATCTTGGCATAGGCGCTCTCCACCGAATTGATACCGCCCACACCAATCAGCGGCAGGTCCGGCCCGGCGGCTTTGCGCACCTGACGCAGCACTTCGGTGGAGGCATGGGTGAGCGGCTCGCCGGACAATCCGCCCGCCTCGCCTTTATGTTGGCTTTTCAGGCTATCAGGCCGGGCGAGCGTGGTGTTCGACACGATGAGGCCGGAAATACGGTTCGCCATCGCCACGCGCACGATGGATTCAATGCCTGCTGCATCGAGGTCAGGCGCGACTTTGAGGAAGACAGGCTCGGCCCAGCGCGCATCATTGACGCGTGCGAGCAGCGCGCCCAGCGCTTCCTCGCCCTGCATGTCGCGCAGGCCCGGCGTGTTGGGTGAGGAGATATTAATGGTGAAAAAGCTGGCGAGACCTTTGAGCGCCTTGACCAGCGTCACGTAATCGCCCGCCCGGTCCTCGCTATCCTTGTTGGCCCCCAGATTGATGCCGACCACGCCCGGCTTTCCGGCGCGGGCCTCCAGGCGGGTTTTGAGCGCGTCCAGCCCCTCATTGTTGAAGCCCATCCGGTTGATGACCGCGCGGTCTTCGCGCAGGCGGAAGAGGCGCGGCTGCGGATTACCAACCTGAGGGCGGGGCGTGACCGCGCCCAGCTCCACAAACGCAAAACCAGCCGCCAGCAGCGCGTCGGGCGCTTCGCCATTCTTGTCATAGCCTGCGGCCAGCCCGACCGGGTGCGCCAGCTCTATGCCTGCGATGGAGGTCTGTAATACCGGATCCGCATTGGCGGGCAGTTTCGGTCCCAGCCCCGCTGCCAGCGCCTTCAGGCTCATTCTGTGGGCGGTTTCCGGCGGCAGAAGCGTGAGGCTTTTCGCGGCGAGATCAGCAAGCGCCATCACAATTCCTCCGGCATGCGCCAGCCGCCCGTATCGTCACGCCGCAGAATATGTACAGACATAATCGCGGCAAACGGCAGGGGCCCGTAAATATGCGGAAACAGCTCGCCGCCGCGCGATTTTTCCCATTTCAGACTGCCGCCCAGCGCCCTTGCGTCGATCACGGCCAGCGCTACGCGCTCCACGCCCTCAAAATGGGCTGCAAGCGTGCCTTCCAGCTGATGGCGGGCCGAGCAATGGATGAAGCCGTCGGCGCTGTCGTGGGCCTCGCCCTCATAGCTGCCCGACAGCGCAGCCGCGCCCAGCGCGGCCGGATCGGCGAAACGGTAGATCACATCATCGGTCATGGCATCGCTCTAGACCGCCCCGAACGCTCCGGCAAGGGCGGGCCGAAGGGTTGACATTCTTCCCCGGCAAAGGAATAAATTCCTCTTCTATGGTTAAAGGAGGCGCGGCCATGCTCACCCACGCCCAGGTCTGGCGCGGCATTGACCGGCTTGCCCAGCGCGTTGGCACCTCGCCTTCGGGGCTTGCCCGCATGGCGGGGCTGGACCCGACCACATTCAACCCCTCCAAGCGCGTCGCCTCGTCTGACAGCAAGCCGCGCTGGCCCTCCACCGAGAGCCTGGCCAAGGCGCTGGACGCGGCAAAGGTCAGCTTTGCCGAGTTCGCCGGTCTTGCCACCGACTCCATCGCTGGCCGCTCAGTGCCGCTGATCGGCATGGCGCAGGCCGGCAATCAGGGCTTTTTCGATGATGCCGGCTTTCCGGTGGGATCGGGCTGGGAGGAGGTGATCTTCCCCGGCCTTGATGACGAGGCGTGCTATGCGCTGGAAATCTCCGGCGAATCCATGCTGCCGGTTTATCGGCCCGGTGACCGTATCGTGGTCGCCCCCCATGCCCAGCCCCGGCGCGGCGACCGGGTGGTGGCCAAGCTGCGCTCCGGCGAGGTGATGGCCAAGGAACTCGGCCGCACCACGGCGCGCACGGTGGAGCTGGTCTCGCTCAATACCGAGTACGAGACCCGCGTGCTTGATGTCACCGAGCTGGTGTGGATGGCCCGTATCGTCTGGGCGAGCCAGTAACTCAGTGATGCTCCGCACATTCGTGCGTCGTTTCGGGCAAAAGTGCCCGGCGGCCGGTCGGCCTTGCGGACGGCGGAACTCCATCCGAAGAGCGCGAACGCGCGCCCGCGACTTTTCGCGGAACATCGCAACGCGGATGCGTTGCGGAACTAAAAAGCCCCTCACTCTCTAATCCTCGTAAGAGAACACCTCTTCGAGCGGCTTGCCGAAGACGCGCGCCACGCGGAAGGCCACCTCCAGCGAGGGCGAATAGCGTCCCTGCTCCATGGCGATCACGGTCTGGCGGGTGACGCCCACCGCGTCGGCGAGCTCGGCCTGCGTCATCTCGCCGGCGTGAAAACGCTGCTCGCGGATCGTGTTGGCGATGCGGGTTTTGCCCTTGCCCATAGGGTCAACCGACCCGGTAGGCGATGGCCCGCATCACGCTCTTGGCAATTTCGCTTGCCACCAGCGTAAACATCAGCGCATGGGCGATCCAGTAGGGCTCGATATCGGCGAACAGCAGTATCAGCGCCCAGACAATCCCGATGCCGAGCACGACGCCCGAACGCGCCTCGGCCCTGATCTCGATGGAACGGTCGCGCTCATCTGGCTGTTCAGAATCCTTCGGTGCAAACACCGTCGCGGTGATGTGAAACGCCACCATCAGCGCGACCAGCAACAGCACCATGCGCAACAGGCTGCCCCACACCGCATCAAGCGCAGGCGGCGGCGCATCGGAGATGAGATGCCCGGCCACAGTGTAAAAATATCCGCCGAACACGATGGCGAGGATGACCAGCATGGCCAGATTGGTTTTCTCGTGAAACGACATGTCAAAAAAACTCCGCCAACAGGTATGAATTACCTTACACATGGGTGTGTAGGATCACGAGGCTGGCATGTCAAGTTTTTCGTACAAATTGGCGCGAAGCCCTAGCGCTCCATCTCCGCAACGGCGAGGCGGGCAGCATGGGCGGGATCATCCTCAAGCGCACGCAGCAACATGCGGGCGCGGGTGCTAAGCGCGGTATCGAGCGCAGCATCAAGACCCTCGCGCGGTGGCAGCTCAGCCGAGCGGGCAAGCTGCGCGCGGCCCGCATCCATATAGGCCGCCTCACCACTGGCCAGCAGCGCCACGGCGAAGAAATAGGCGATCACCGGATCATCGGGAGCACGCGCGATGGCCTCGCCATAGGCAGCCATGCCCTCTGTCAATGATGCGCCGAGCGCCCGTCCGCCGCCCCGGCGCACCACTTCAAAATGCCACGCGCCCAGCATGGCCGGACCCCAGGGATCATCGCGATCAAGCGTCATGGCCTGCTGGATATGGCTGTGGCCCTGCTGGGGCAGGCGGCGCATGAAGGACCGGAACGTGCCCACATAGCGCCCCTCGAACCCTATTGCTGCGGCCATGCGCAAATGGGCATCGGCCAGCGCATCATCGGCGGTTACCGCGCCGCGGGCATGGGCGAGAAGGCGGGCGGCCGCCGCGCGGCGGTCAGAGGTCTGATCCGCCATCAGAAGCGCGAGCGCTGCCCCGGCGGCGAACGCCTGGCCTTCAGCGGACGGGTCTGCACTGGCAAGGGTCTCCGCGCGGGCAAAATCCCCCGCCGCATAGGCCGCGCGCGCGGCAGGCAGATCGGCCATGGCCGGAGCCGACAAGGCCAGCGCGCACAGCAACCCCGCCAAGCCCCGCAAACCCGCCAATGCGTCGTCCTCCACCGCCTCACGGTGAAAGATTAGCGCGTATCGTGGCAAGGTGAAGGCCCGGCGCCTAACCCTGGCTCAGATCCTCGCCTGCAAGTGCGCGGCGGATAAGGGCAATCGTGCGCGGCAGGCCGTATATCGCCGCAAAGCCGCCAAAGCGCGGGCCTTGCGACTGGCCGAGCAGCACTTCGTAAAGCCCCTGGAACCAGTCACGAAGCTGCTCAAAACCTGCATCCTTGCCGGCTGAATAAACCTCGGTCTGGATTAGCTCAGCATCGCGTTCATCCGGTGACAGCGCCTCAAGGCGCGCCACGAGACCCTCCAGCCCTGCCCGCTCCTGCGCGTTCGGCGCGCGGTAGGATTTGGCCGGTTTCACGAAGTCCTCATAGTAGGCAAGGGCGTAGTCCGCCAGCCGGTCCAGGAAGGGTTCGCTCGCCGGGCTGGCATCGGGCGCATAACGGCCGATAAAGCCCCACAGCGTCTCCTTGCTGGAGGCGTTCGCTGCCGACACCAGATTGAGCATCAGTGCAAAGGAAATGTCCGCGCCGGGGGCTGGCGGATTGCCCGAATGGATGTGCCAGACCGGGTTCTCGATGCGCTTGTCAGCCTCCTGCCCCTGATAGGCCGTGAGATGCTGGCGGTACTCGTCGACGGCCTTGGGGATCACGTCGAAATAGAGCCGCTTGGCGGTTTTCGGCTTCTGGAACATGTAGAGCGACAGGCTTTCGGCCGGCGCATAGCGCAGCCATTCCTCCACCGCGATGCCATTGCCCTTGGTCTTGGAGATTTTCTCGCCCACCTGATCCAGGAAGAGCTCGTAGCAGAACTGCACCGGCGGCTCGGCGCCGATAATGCGGCAGATGCGCGAATAGATGGCGCCATTGACCTGGTGGTCCTTACCATACATCTCGAAATCGACACCCAGCGCCGCCCAGCGCGCGCCAAAGTCCGGCTTCCATTGCAGCTTGGTATTGCCGCCGGTGACGGGCAGGGTCAGCTCCTCGCCATCCTCATCATCAAAGGTGATCGTGCCTGCCTTCGCATCGATGGCTTTCATCGGCACGTAGAGCACGCGGCCCGTCTTCGGGCTTAGCGGCAGGAAGGGGCTGTATGTGGCGCGGCGTTCTTCCCCGAGTGTAGGGAGCATCACCTTCATGATGTCGTCATAGCGCTCCAGCGCCGTGAGCAGCATCTGGTCATATGCGCCGGAGCGGTAAAGCTCGGTCGCGGAGAGAAACTCGTATTCAAAGCCGAACCCGTCGAGAAACGCGCGCAGGCGGGCATTATTGTGATGGCCGAAGCTTTCATGCGTGCCGAACGGATCAGGCACATCGGTCAGCGGGCGCTGCAAATGGGCTTCGAGCTTTTCCGGGTTGGGGATATTGCCCGGCACCTTGCGCATCCCGTCCATATCGTCGGAGACGCAGATCAGGCGGGTCGGGATTTTTCCATCGGTGAGCACCTCGAAGGCATGGCGGACCATGGTAGTGCGCACCACTTCGCCGAACGTGCCGATATGCGGCAGGCCGGACGGGCCATAGCCCGTCTCGAAGACTACCGGTTTTGAATTGTCGCCGCGCTTCTCCACCCGTTTGACGAGTTCCCGCGCAAGCTCGAACGGCCAGGCTTTGGCGTTGGCGGCAAGGGCGGCGTACTCACTCATGGGGCGGGCGTCCTGTCTGTCGTTGAAGGATGGGCTGGCAGGTAGACTTAGCGGGCGGGCGCGTCAATGGAGGCAGGCGCTAGCCTGCGTCATGGCCATCGTCAAAAATCGCCTCGATCGGCTGGCCGAACAGGCGCGCGATTTTAAAAGCCAGCGGCAAAGACGGGTCATATTTGCCGTTTTCCAGAGAGATGACGGTCTGGCGCGACACGTCCAGCTGCTCGGCCAGATGCGCCTGACTCCAGCCGCGCTCCCCGCGCAATTCCTTCAGCCGGTTATTCATTTGACGCGCCGGGTCAGGATACCCGCCACGACACCATAAATCGTGGCAAAGGCCGGGAAGAGGAATATCGCGCCGAATTCAGGCAAGTCCGAGTTCAGTGTCACCAGCGCCCAGAATGTTGCGAGGCACAGCACCGCACCCGCCGATATGGCTGTCGCGGTTATCATCAGCAAGCGGATCATCTCATCGCTCTCGACGATGATGAATATCCAAACGACCACCCATCCGGCAACCAGCCCGATCGGTAGACTCTGAATGAACCCTTTCAGAAAACCGTCAAGACCGGGAACGTAATGAATCGAGGCCATCAGAGCCGCCACATAGGCCATCACCAGACCGGTCTGCAGCGGGATCAGCCAGGCGGCCTTTATCTCATGGCGCGGGGCCGCTGGTGCATTGGCCGCCATTTGCGCGATACGGTTCTCGCGTGCCCAGAGCAGGAAGCTGACGATGGTTGCGCCACAGGTGACAGACAAGGTCACGGGCCCGCCAGCCCGGCCCACGAGCGCGAAGGTAAACGCCACAAACAGGCCGACGGTGAGTAAAAGCAGCAATATGGCCAGCGTGCCCGTTGTCCGGATCGGGTGGCGTACACGCGCCGGGGCGTTTCGGGACGATGTCATGATCCGGTCTCCGGTTCTGACGGGTCAGCGGTAGTAACGGCCGACGAGAAACAGCGAAATATAGTAGCCGGGTACCGCGATAAGTATGACCAGCATCGGGTCAAACCGCACGCCCAGCCCCAGATGAGCGGCGATGCCGCAGATGAAGGCGACATGCACCGCAAGTCCAAAACCTATCGCCCACGCGAGCACATGTATGCGCTGCTGAAGCTCGTCGAGCGAGCGTATCAGCGCGATCATCTCGAATACGACGGCGGCGATAAAGACGATAAGCAATATGACCATTGCCATGTTCAATCCGGCGCGTTCCGGCTGCCCTCCACCCACGCCGTAGAAGACCACGAAGCCCACCAGCAGAGCGGCCACCAGTCCAAGCGTTCGCCAGATATAGCGCCGGCGGGCGGCGGGCGGTGCGGTGTGGGCTTCGGGAATGAAATCGAACATCGTGTCCTCAGGCCTGATGCGCCTCACCACGCTTCCGGGCGCCAGTAAACAGGCGTACCAGCCAGTGGCGGTTGGCAAAAGCTGTCCAGCCCAGAACGAACATGGTCAGCCAGAAAAGCGCCTCGGTCGCCAGGGCCGCTGCAATCAGCGCAACCACAAAGACCGCCCGCGGCGCGTCCAAAAAATACGCGGCCCCCGCACCCGTCCATGCCAGCAATGTTGCCGAACCTGCCAGCACGACCAGACCGATGCGAAGTTTCTTTGAGAAAGTCATAATTCACCTCCGTTGTAAAGCGTGCTTTACGATATAGCGTCAAGCTCGCTTGACGTCAAGGGTGCTTTACAACTTTTTTGCGGAGCGGTGGATCAACCTTCGATGGCTTGAGCGGTGACCCCGTAGGAAGCACCTATAAGTGGTGCTGTGTCGTGAAATGAGTGGCATGGAGCTATGAAGTGCAGCTGGTCCCCGTCGCGATTTAGCTCTCGAACACCCTGAACGCCTTGAAGCTGAGCAACGGCTTCCTCCAACGCCGACTCTCGCAACTCGTCATCGATATTGGGCGCCACTGTGAGGATCATGCGGCAGCATGAGACCTCCGGAGCATCACAGGCCGCCAGAAACATGGCGGCAAGGAAGATCAGCTTTGCGGACGTCCGGATTACATGCGTGCCTTGTCACTCTGACCAGACGCGACTCTTTTTGTTATACAAATAATAACGCCTTAAAAAATGAACAGATAAGCCACAGAACAACAATATAATAAATGATACAAAAATTAATATATATTCGAAATATCCGAAAAACATCATGTGCACAAAAATAACAAATACTGGAGCAATCAGCGAGACATCATACCAATCATTCCACCACCTTAAATTCATTGTTACTACCTCACGAAAAAAATTATGAGCACCGTATACACGAGAAAATATACGAAGAACACAACGGATGCTTTCTTAAATTCTGCTTGTGATTTGCCCATTCGAACAATAACATATATGAATCCCATTGCTGTACACAAAATATAGAGATACATTCCTCTGAAGTCTAAAGCCATTTGTACTGAAACGGCAATTGCAACCAACCCTAGAAGCAGCAACAAGAAAATTCGCATTTTGTAACTACCCAAGACCGTTCATTCGAAACAACTTGCGCATGCCCGCATCCCGTTCAATTTCATCTGCTGCTGAGCTGGCGCATCAGGGTCGCCTTATGCGGCATAAGGGTCGGTCTGGCATGATCTGTTAATCCACTATCGCAACTCACGAATGATCAGCTCGATTTCCGGCCGCTTCAAGTGCGACCCACAAGAAAAAACCGGGCCCCTTTCGGAGCCCGGCCTTTCCGGCATTCCTGCAATGAGTGCGCCTACTTGTTCGGTTGCGGCGTGACGCGCAGGTATGGCTTGATCTTCCTGTAGCCCTTGGGGAAGAGCTTGTCGGCGTCTTCATCGGAGAGGCTTGGCACCACGATCACGTCATCGCCATCGGTCCAGTTCACCGGCGTGGCCACCTTGTAGCCATCGGTGAGCTGCAACGAGTTGATCAGGCGCAGCACTTCGGTGAAATTGCGCCCTGCGCTCGGCGGATAGGTGAAGGTGGCGCGGATCTTCTTGTTCGGGTCGATCACATAGACGGCGCGCACCGTTACCTTGGGATCGGCCTTCGGGTGGATCATCGTGTAAAGGGTGGAGACCTCCTTGTTCACGTCCGCGATGATCGGGAAGTTCATCGCCGTGCCCTGGGTTTCCTCGATATCCTTGATCCACGCCTTGTGCTGGTCGAGCGGATCGACCGACAGCGCGATGGCCTTGGCGTTTCTCTTGGCAAACTCGTCTTTCAGCTTGGCGGTAAAGCCGAGCTCGGTGGTGCAGACGGGCGTGAAATCAGCCGGGTGGGAGAAGAACACCACCCATTTATCGCCGATCCAGTCATGGAAGCGGATAGGGCCTTCGGTGGTGTCGGCGGTGAAGTCCGGGGCGGTATCGCCGAGGAGAAGGGACATGCAGATGCTCCAGATTGTTTGCTGGCGGAACGTTAAGCGCTTTACTTAGGAAGCGGGCTTGGGCGATGTAAGGCCATCGCCCCTCCACCCCTCATTCAGAATTACTGGCGGACCCATTATGCCCAGCCTCATCATCATGCGCCATGCCAAAGCCGTCGACCGGATGGAGGCCGAGGACGATTTCGAACGCGGGCTCACGCCGCGCGGTCACGCAGATGCCGCGCGCGCCGCACAGGAAATGCACAATGCAGGGCTTAGGGCCGATTTCGCACTGGTCTCCCCTGCCCGGCGCACACGCGAGACCTACAAGCCGCTGGCCGCCATCTTCCCCGATGCAGTGATCGAAGACCCGATGGCGCTCTACCATGCCTCACGCGAAATGCTGGAGCGGGCCGTGACCGAAGCGCTGGAAGCCGGCGTGAAGGCTATCGTTCTGGTCGGGCATAATCCCGGCATAGGCGAATTTGCCCACGGGCTTGCGGCGCGGGCCGAAGCGATGGAGGGCGTGCCCTATGGCTGGCCGACCAGCGCCGCCATCGCCTTTGATCTGGCCGATGCCAGCCTGACCCGGCCCACCCGCACCTTCCTGTTCAATCCGAAGGCGTAGCCGGAATCGATTCGCCCTAAGGGTTAATTTGCGTTAACCATACCGGCCGTTTCGCGAGGAACAGGCTGCTATGGGGCATATTGCCGGGCATAGACCGCGTCACGCACCGTCACTGGCGTCCACCCCGGTCAGTGCGATCATGGCCACACGCAGCCATTCGCAGGCATACCGGGCTGCCTACGCCCTTGCAGACCAAACCCCGCAGGCCAGCGCCGCCCATCCGCTGGGTGTGCCTCATGTCCTGTGGGCCGGGCCTGCCAGCTTTCTGGTCATTCTGGAGCTGATAAGTGCAGGCGCCGGGCTGGCCGTGCTGGGCCTGCTGGCGGCCTTCCTGTTTTTAGGGGTTGCCGGCCTGCGCCTGGCCGCTTCGATGCTGCCCGCCCATACCAGCGCGCGCCGCACAGTGCTTACCCATGCCCTGCCCTCGGTAACCGTGCTGGTAGCGCTTCACCGGGAGGCATCTGTCGTTGCCGGTCTGGTAGAGCAGCTGGCGCGCATGGACTATCCGCGCGACCGGATGGACGTCGCCCTCGCCATAGAGGCCGATGACTGGGAGACGTTGCGCGCCGCCCACGCGGCCGCGAAAGCCAATGCCAGCCGCCTGCCCGTGCGCGTCATGGCGGTACCGCCCGTGGGGCCGCGCACCAAACCCAAAGCCCTCAATTTCGCGCTGCAGCGCACGACGGGCGAGCTGGTCGCCGTCTATGACGCGGAGGACGCCCCTGCCCCGCAGCAGCTGCGCGCCGCGGCAGAAGCGTTTGCCGCAGACCCGGCGCTGGGCTGCGTGCAGGCCCCTCTGGGCTGGTATAATCGGTCGGAAAACTGGCTGACGCGCATGTTCGCGCTGGAATATGCCGCACAATTCCATGTTCTGCTGCCGCTTTTCCTGCGGATGGGCTGGCCGCTGCCGCTGGGCGGCACCAGCAATGTCTTCTCGCGCGATGCACTTCTGGTCTGCGGGGGCTGGGACGCCCACAATGTCACCGAGGATGCGGATCTGGGCTTCCGTCTGGCGCGCCATGGCTGGAAGACCGGCATGGTGACGCATGGCACGCTGGAGGAAGCGCCTGTTACGCGCCGAGCCTGGACGCACCAGCGCAGCCGCTGGCTGAAAGGTCATGCGATCAGCTGGTGTGTGCAGATGCGCCAGCCCGGCGGGCTCGTCAGCGAGAGCGGATTTGGCGGACTTGTATCCCTGCAGGCATCACTGGGCATGAATGTCCTGAGTGCGCTGGCGCACGGGCCGGCGGCTCTCTTCGTCATCTGGATGACCGCCAGCAGCCTTGCCGCCGCCAGCCTGCCCTGGATCGTGCTGCCTGCGCTGGCCGGATACGGCGCGGCGATACTGGCAGCGGCCACTGGCGCACGCCGGGCGGGGTTCAAGCCGCTGGCGCGCGATCTTGCCATGCTGCCCGCCTACTGGCTCTTGCAGACGCCCGCCGCCATCCGGGGCTTGCGCGAGATTGGCAGCCAACCTTATGTGTGGGCGAAGACCGAACACGGCATTACCGCCCAGCACAGGATGGCCCCCGATGAGCCTTACCCTCACGCTCATCCTGATGATTGCGGGGCTGGCCCTGTTCGCCTTCAGCGCGTGGCGTAGCGGACGGCCGTGGAACCCGGTGCACGGGCCACGCATGGTGCCGTGGACGCTGATCTGCATCGCTCTTGCGATCTTCCTGCTGCTCTTGCTGGCCCATTTGCTCAGCTTTATCGGCATTGAAACCGGCCAGCGCGTGCGCACCTTCTAGAAAGATAGCGCGATCAGCCAGACAAACAGCGCGGCGAAAAACGCGATCAGCAGCCACCGGCCCCAGCGGGGCAGCCACAGCCAGCCCGCCACGATCCGGTCGCCCACCGCATAGAGCACCAGCCCCATGGCGAAATAGCGCAGGCCCCGCCCCAGCGTGATCGCCAGCGCGAACCACACCCCGCCAACGCCCGCCAGCCCTGCTGCCAGGCTGGTCAGCTGTACCGGCACAGGCGTCAGCATGGCGGCAAACACCGCCAGTGCGCCGCCCGTCTCGATGCGCGCACGCGCGTCTGACAGGGTTGCCGCCGCGCCGCTATCGTCAACGATCATCGGTGCAATGGCATCAAAGGCCAGCCGGGCGAGCGTGTAGACCAGCAGGCCGCCCAGAATCGACCCCAGGGCCGCTGCTGCCGCAGCCGGAAAGACAAAGCGGCGCCCGCGCAGCATCTGGGCGGCCAGCGGCAGGGCGACCGGCCAGGGAAAGATCGTGGAATCGATGAAAGAGCCAACGAAAAGGGCAGGCACGGCCCATTTCCCCCTCGCCGCGCGTATCAGGCGCAAGCGGACCAGCCGCACGGTGCGCGACCACCCTGAGGGGCGCGATCTCGATGCGGGGCGGGTATCGGGCTTGCTCATCACCAGCCGGTCTTTACCCGCTTGGCAGCGGTGCGCAAAAGCGGCCTAACGCCGCTACCCACCCGGCAGGCCGGTCTGGAAGCTTTCCACCAGAGAGCCGGTCACCAGACGCCAGCCATCAACCAGCACGAAGAAGATCAGCTTGAATGGCAGCGAGATGATGATCGGCGGCAGCATCATCATGCCCATCGACATCAGGATGGAGGCCACCACCAGGTCGATAATCAGGAAGGGGATGAAAAGCAGAAAACCGATCTCGAAGGCCCGGCGCAGCTCTGAAATCATGAAGGCGGGCGCGACCACATGCAGCGGCGTGGCTTCAGGCGTTTCCACCTCCACCTGCGCGATGTCGAAAAACAGCGCCAGATCATCCTCGCGCGTATGGGCGAGCATGAACATCTTCACCGGCGAGGTGGTGCGCTCGAACGCCTCCTCGGTTTCGATCTCGCCATCAAGATAGGGCTGGATGCCCTCGCCATAGGCTTGCGTGAACACCGGCGCCATGATGAAGGCGGTGAGGAACAGGGCGAGCGAAACCAGCACCGCATTGGGCGGGCTCTGCTGCAGGCCGACCGCCGTGCGCAGCAGGGACAGCACGACGATAATGCGCACAAAGCTCGTCGTCATGATGAGGATGGACGGAGCCAGCGACAGCACCGTCAACAGGATGACGAGCTGGATCACCCGCTCGGTCAGGCCATCCTCCTCGCCGACATCAATGCTGATTGACTGCGCCTCGGCCATGCCGCCAAACGCCAGCCCGGCCAGCAGCAGGGCGAGCGCGAGGCTCCACAGGAGCGCCGGTCCGGACCGCAACCACGCCATCAGGTTGGATCCTCCGGCGCGGTGCCATCGGCCATGCCCGGCTCTACCGGTTCAAAGCGCGGCGGGGCGGGGCGGCGGTCGAGCACGGTCTCGCCAGCCAACCCCAGCAGAATCACATGCTCCTCATCATCCACGCGCACCAGCACCACGCGGCGGCGCGGATCGAGCATGAGGGTGGAGGCCACTTCCATGCGGCGCGGCGCATTGGAGCGCTGAATGCTGGGCAGAAAGTGAGCCAGCCCTGCCCGCCTCGCCAGCAGTGCCAGCCCGCCAAGCAGGCCCAGCACGAGCAGAAGCGCCGCGAAATAGCGTCCGAAATCCATTACGTCCATCTGGCGCGCTCCCCGGCGGACAGGCGCAGCCCCTCGGCACCAATCCCTTCTTGCGGACTTCAATCGCTAGCGGGAGTCGCGGCTTTGGTTAAGCCACTCTTAACCGCATCAGCACAAGGCTTGGATTGGAGCCTTATGCGCGCCAGAACGGCCAGCGCGAAAACAGGAAGCAAAACGCATGCGTCCGGATGACATTCCAGTCCTTGGCATTCTGCGCCAGGCGCTCGGCTATCACTCCGACCGCCAGCGCGTGATCGCGGAAAACGTCGCCAACGCCAATACGCCCGGCTATGTCCCCGGCGACATTCCGCAAAGCGAGTTCGAGCGCGCCCTGTCCGGCGCGGAGACCACCCGCCGGGTCACGCTGAGCGCCACTGAAGCGGGCCATATTCAGGGGCGGGTCAATTCTGGCGGATCGGGCGCATGGCGCTCCATGGCAACGCCGGATAGCGAAACCACGATCAACGGCAATTCGGTCGTGCTGGAAGAGCAGATGGTGCGCTCCGGCGAGAACCGGATGCGCTTTGAAACCGCGCTGGGGCTTTACCAGAAGAGCCTGTCACTCATCCGCATGGCGGCCAGAGGGCCGGGCGCGTAAGGCAAGGGAAGGATATAAGCCATGTCCAACAACGCATCAGATACCTTGCAGATCGCCGCGGCGGGCCTTCGTGCCCAGTCCGCGCGCATGCGCATCATTGCGGAGAACCTGGCCAATGCATCCTCTACCGGGCGCACGCCGGACGAAGACCCCTATCAGCGCCAGATGCCGGTTTTCCGCGCCGAGCTGGACCGGGTTACCGGGGCCAACCTTGTGCGCATGGCCGACGTGCGCGCCGACGAATCGGATTTCCGTATGGTCTATGAGCCGGGCCACCCGGCCGCCAACGGCGAGGGCTATGTGCGCTATCCCAATGTCTCCAGCCTGATCGAGCTGATGGACATGCGCGAGGCACAGCGCTCCTACGAGGCGAACATGAACATGGTGGAAGGCACGCGGCGCATGATGGAGCGCACGCTGGACCTTCTGCGCCGCTAGAGAATTGACCGGAGACTGAACGATGGATCTTGCAGCCATCCGCGCCTATGCACAGGCCGCCCGCCAGGTGTCCGACCCGAATGCCGCCAGCGCTGCCAGCGCAGGCAATCCGGTCGCATCCGGCTTTGGCGACATGGTAATGAACGCGCTGAGCGAAACGCAGGCCGTCATGCAGGCATCAGAAAGCCTGACCGCGCAGAACGCCGCCGGACAGGCCGAGCTGGTTGATGTCGTCACCGCCATGGCCGCCGCAGAGGTGCAGCTGGAAACCGTCATCGCCGTGCGCGATCAGGTGATCCGGGCCTATCAGGAAATCCTGCGCATGCCGATCTAGGGCAGACCGTCCGTCAAGTCTCAGGACGGCCCCTGCCCCTCGCCTGCCTCGAAGCGGCGTGCAAACCCTGCCAGAAACGCATCCATCGTGCCCCGGCTGGCGAGGCTGGAGACCAGCTCTGTCAGCCGCCGGTCGCCCGGCGCTGGCAGTTCGGTCGTGACAAGGCTGAAGCCCCCGCGATGGCGGGTTGTGGCCATGGCCTCGCCATAGCGCGCCTCGATCCGTTCCAGTGATCCGCTATCGCCTACAAGCGCATAGGCAATCGCCGCGCGCATGACATCACGCGATTCGGTGTCACTCAGGGGGCCGTCCTCGCGCCAACGCGCGCCCAGCACCGCTTCCAGTCCGCGCGCGGCACCCGCCCAGTCGCGCTGCTCCCAGGCGATATCAGCGCGCAGGCGGCGCGCCGGGGCGCTGTCATCATCACCAATCATTTCCAGCGCATGGTCCGCCCGGCCAATCCCGGCCATGGCGCGCGCTTCCAGCAGGCGGCGCTCTGTAACCAGCGCGGATGCCAGCCCGGTCACACGGGTGGCACGCAACGTGCGCAGCGCCTCCTCATGGCGGCGGCCCATCAGATAGATGACGGCCAGATCCGATGCGATGGCAGCGCGCGCCTGCGCGGGCATGGAGCGGTTATCGACCTGATGCTGGAGAAGCTGCGCGGCCGGGTCGAGCAAATCCACCGCCACCAGACGCTCGGCCACGCGGCGCACCATCCGGTCACCATCCGCGCCCTGCGGGGTCAGGGATGCGTACTCGTTGAAGAGCGACAGAGCCTCCAGCGGCGACATGCGCGCGGCCTCATCATCCAGAAACAGCCGGCGGAACAGGGCGTCCATGTCCGAGGCGATGCGCCGCGCCGTGGCGCTGCCCGGCTGGCGCAGACGCGCCTGGCTCATCACTTCGAGCGCCTCGCCATAGCGGCCGGCTTCGGCGTAGAGCGCGCCCAGCTGGCGGGCCGCTTCTAGCTCGGTATCATCGCCGCGCCAGCGCAAGGCGGTGCTGGCCAGCGTATCGGCGGCCTGTGTGGGCGCTATGCGTTCTTCTGCCAGCTCCAGACGCACCTGATTGAGCAGGGACACCGCCTGAATGGGCAGCCACGGGTCTTCAGCCAGAGCGGCGAAACGCCTGATCGCCTCGTCATTGCGCCCGGACAGCGCCGCCACGCGCGCGGCGGCAAATTCGGCTTCGGCGCGCGCCTGCGGATCGTCCAGCTGGGGGTCGATCCCATCAAGCAGACGCAAGGCCGTGCCGATATCGCCCGTCTCGGCTGCGGCGCGGGCATGGGCTGCCTGAATGCGCGCGCGCCAGAGCGGATCGAGGAAGAAGCCCGTTCCTTCGGCGGCATCGAACCGGCGGCGCGCTTCGGCCCAGTCCGACCGGCGTGCGGCTATCAGCCCGCGCCAGGGCTGTACGGCCGGGTCTTCATTGAGGGCGGAGCCGGAAAGAAACACTTCGGCGCGCGGCAGGCGGCCCATCATCAGCATGGCGATACCGTTTATAACACGCAGCTCCACACTGTCGGCCAGCTCGCCATCGCCCTGCGCTGCCAGCCGTGCCGCGCCCAGCGCTTCGGGTGCCAGCTCCCACGCCAGATAGAAGCGGGCCAGATTGAGAAGTTCGTTCGGCTCCCCGCCAGAGGCACGATACAGGGCGCGCGTCAGGCCGCTCTGATAATCTTCGTTCCCCCGCCATGCCACGAGATCAGTAAACGCGGGCGAGGTCGGCATTACCGCATCAGCCATGGATGCCGGCCCGCCAGAGCGCGACAGGGCCATGCCGCCCGGCCGGGACAGCTGCGCGCCGCCCTCCAGCAGGGTCAGTTCCAGATCGTCCGCCAGCGGTTGCACTGCAACGCCGTGCACCGATGGCAATATGTGCGCCTCGACCATGCGGTAGGGCAGAAGAACACCGCTCTTGGCCCCATCGGCGGTCAGCACCAGAAGGCTGTCGCCCATCACGGGATCATCAATCCTGACGGCAGAGCGCGCGCCCTCCTGACCAATGCGCAGGCGGGCCGGTTCGCCGGGCGGCGTCTCGCGCATCAGCACGACCGGGCGTGAGGGCTGGTCAATGCTGTCGCGCAGGCCGACCGTCCAAGTGGCGCCCGCCGCAACAGGGTCAGGCAGGGTGGCTTCGGCCGCTTCGATACGCAGCGCGGTATAATCCTCTCCGGCCACGACCTGATATCTGCGTACATGGCGGCGCGGGGCGTCAGACAGCTCCGACACATCCAGCTCGGCGCGCGCGTCGAACACCAGCCACACGGCTTCGGGGCGGCGGAAAACGGCCAGTCCCGGCAGGTGCGCCCACTCAAAGTGCAAAAGCGCATCATTGCCGCTGCGCGTCAGGCGCACGCGCACAATACCGCTTTCCGGCACCGGGTCCGGGCGGATCCCCGCCACGGCCACCGGTTCCGGCTCGGGCGCTTGCGGCTCGCCGGCGGGCGGCGTCTCCGGCTCAAGCCCGCCCAGCGCGGCCAGCAGGGCTTCAGGCGACACATGACCCTCAGGCAGCACATCCAGCACGATGCGGCGGCCATCCTCATCGTCCCACGCGCGGGCCGAAGCACCCTCGTCGAGGCGCAGCGAGATCGTCAGACCGCCATCCTCGTTGGCACCGCGCAGCTGCCCGATCAGGCGGGGCGGGCTGGCAGAAAGCTGGCGCAGATCAACTTCGCCCGGCGCATCAAAACGCAGGATCGCGCGGCGATTACCGGTTTCCAGCGCATAGCCGGTGGGCGACGGCCATGAGAATTCGATCCGGGTATATTCCGCCGCCTCGCCGGTGCGCACGGCAACATTGGCCGGCGGGGGCGGCGCATTGGCCGCCGCGGCGCGCTCGGCAGCGGCCTGCGCCTCGGCACGGGCGTTGCGCTCGAACTGCGACACGATGGGCGCAGGCGCGGACGCGCCGGGTGCTGTCAGATCAATGGCGATGACATTGTGCGAGATGCTGACATGCGGCTCGGCCTCACGATTCAGCGCAAGGCGCAAGGTGCGGCCATCCTCGTCCAGACGCGCCATGGCCGCCAGCCCGCCAGTCTGGGCGGGAATGGACGGGGCATCGAAATAGACAGGCTGTGAAAAGCGCGCGACGAGCACCGCGCCAGCGGCAATTTCAGCCTCCGCCGACAGATCGCCGCCCATGGATTCAGGATAGGTGATGACCAGACGCGTGCTGGCAGGGGTGCGCTCCACGCCAACGCTGCCCGTCACCTGCGCCCACGCGCCCTGGGTCAGCCCCGCAAGGAGCAACGCCACCGCAAGGATGGCAGGTCTAGCTGTCCCGGCCGGCAAGGCGGGCCTCCACCTCGGTCTGGGTTTCAGGCGGATTGGCACGCGAGCGCAGCCGCAAGGTCAGCTCCGCCGCGAAGCCGGGGTCCATCTCCGCCAGGATCGCCGCATAGCGCCGCGCCTGATCGCGCTGCAGGGATTCAGCCAGCAGGACCAGCGTATCCTCGTCCATGCGCGACATGATCGCGGCTGCGTTTTCCGGCTCCAGCTGGGCGTAGACCGAAACGATCTCGCCAACGCGGCGCTCGCGCTCGGTTTCCAGCGTACCCAGAAGCGTTTCCAGGCTGGTCTCCAGCGCTTCCATGCGCGCGATACGCGCCTCGATGCGCTGTTCGGCAACTTCCAGCAGCGCCTCGCGGGTATCGAGATCCTCCTCGCGCATATCCAGCTCCACGCGCCGGTTCTCCACCAGCTCGCACAGCTGGAACTGGGAGCGCGTCACGTTGAACTCATCGGGTTCAGGTTCAAACACGGGCGCAGGCGTCACGGCTGGCGGCGCGGTTTCAGGCTGGTCTTCCGGCTCCGCGCGCGGGGCCAGCACTTGCGGCTCGTCTGCGCCTTGCGTGCTCATCAGCGCCACGGCGCTGTCGGCCAGCGACACTGATTTGAGCGCAAACATGGCCGCCAGCAATATCGCAATCACGGCAAGGGGACGAAGGCCGGGCATGGATCAGACTTCTCCTAGCGCAGTGTCTTGAGGTGTTCGCGCTCACGCGGATGCTGTGCGCCTTCGCGTTCACGGGGCAGCTCGCTGGCCGCCTGCGGGCGGCGGGCGCGCTCAAAACGGTCAAGACGCGTCTCGCCTGCACTAGTGAGAAGACGCAGCTCATCAGCCAGCGCCCGCGCTTCAACTGTGCGGTGCTCGAGCACCTCGCCAGTTTCTTTCGAGGCCCGGTCCAGCGCGGCGAGGCCAGCGCGCGCGCGGTCCACCGCATCATTGAGCGCAGATACGGTCTCCTTGAGTCCGTCCTGCCCGTCGCGCAGGGCTTTGAGCCGCCGGTCGACGCGCCAGCACATCACCGCGGCGCCCACCAGAAGGACACCGATCAGCGCTTCGAACAGGAAGGCGGCCATGCTCATGTGAACCTCGTCAGGGTGCGCCGTGCGGCGGGTGTCAGCGGCGAATCAAGGCGCACGGCCACGTTATGGGCCAGGCGGCCCATGCGCCCGCGCGTCAGTGGAATGGTGCCGCAGCGCAGCTCGACGGCGCTATCGGGTCCGGCATCAAGCATAATGGTGTCCCCGACCTGAAGTTTCATGATCTCGCCAAGGGGCCGCTGCAATTCGTCAACGACGGCGTGAACCTCCATCTGCGTGGACCACAGCTCGGTCGCGAGGTGGCTTTCCCAGATATTGTCCCGTCCGAACTTCTCCCCCATGAATTGCTGGAGGAGCATTTTGCGGATGGGCTCAAGCGTCGCATAGGGAAGAAGAAGCTCGATTCGCCCGCCGCGGTCCTCCATATCGATGCGCAGCTTGACGAGAATGGCTGCATTGGCAGGCCGGGCGATGGCGGCAAAGCGCGGATTGGTCTCCACCCGGTCGAGGGTGAAGTCCACTTCGGTCAGCGGCGCAAACGCCTGCTTGGCGTCGGCCAGCACCACTTCGATCATGCGCTGGACCAGTGTGCGCTCAATGGTCGTGTAGGGCCGCCCCTCGATACGCATGGCGCTGGTACCGCGCCGCCCGCCCAGAAGCACGTCCACCACCGAGTAGATCAGGTTGGAATCGACCGTCAGCAGTCCGTAATTGTCCAGCTGCTGCGCCCGGAACACCGACAGGATGGCAGGCAGCGGAATGGAGTTGAGATAGTCGCCAAAGCGGATGGAGGAGATATTGTCGAGGCTCACCTCCACGTTGTCGGAGGTGAAATTGCGCAAAGATGTCGTCATCAGCCGCACAAGGCGGTCAAAGACGATCTCCAGCATGGGCAGGCGCTCATAGGAGACGAGCGCGGAGTTGATGATCGCGCGTATGCCGGAGCGCTCGGCTCCGTCCTCGTCCGAGACGGAGAAGCCCAGAAGGCTGTCGATCTCGTCCTGATTGAGGATACGCTCAGGGCCTTGTGCGCCCTGCTGGGGCAGGAAGGTCTCGCCATCGGCGCCGACCATGGCCTCCCATTCAGACGCAAGCGCATCCGAACCGGCAGCATCAAAGTCGGGCTGTTCGGCGCTGGCGGCCGCTTCCCATTCAGCGGCCAAGGCTTCCTGATCTACATCACTCATCGCGCAATCCGGTCTTTATCTCTTCGTGTGAACGGGCTGTATCAGGTCTGGGTTATCAGGATTTCAGTCAGCAGGACGCGGTCCACCTGGGCGGGCGCAATCGCCAGATTGGTCCGGCGCAGCAATTCCAGGCGCAGGCGGTGCTGGCCGGCAGACCCGGCAATATCGTCAGGGGTCAGCTCGCGCAGGAAGCCCTGATACTGGTCGAGAATGCGCTGCATACCCGCCTGCAGGGCCAGCTCCACCGCCGGATCCGTGAACTCGAAGCTCACTTTCAGCGTCAGGATCGGCCGCGTATTGCCCGAGCCGGAAATCTGCACGACCAGCGGCTGCTCGATTTCAAAGCTGTGAAGGTCCGGCCGGATCTCGGCCATCTCCGCCTCGCCCTCGCCATCCAGCGCCTCGTCGTCATCACCGCCACCGCCAAACAGGAAGAGCCCGCCAGCTACCAGCGCCAGAATGAGGATGACGGCCGGCAGACCGATGAACAGCGCCAGCTTCTTGATATCAGGCTTTGATTTGCCTTCGCCCTCGGCATTCTCGCCGTCCGCTGCGTCTTCGTTTTCGTCGTTTTCTTCGGCCATGATGATCCCGCCAGATCGCACTGATTCACGCTTCATCAAGGATTAGGGGGCGTCCCGGTTAACGATCCGTTGGGAAAGTCTCCCGATAGGCAGTTTTTTCCGCATTGAACTGCATTGCCTGCCGGGCCTGGCGGTTTATGCCGCATGACCTTCGACACAACCCATTGTAATTAATCGACATTAACCATGGCACGGCCCTTGCGATGGACCGGCCAGCGCGGCTGGCAAAAGTCCGGTCGTACGCGGCACACGGCCAGAAAGGGCGAGGACGGCGCGATGGACAACATGATGATGATAGGTCTGAGCCAGCAGCAGGTGCTGCGCCGGGCCATGGACATCACTGCCAACAATATCGCGAACGTTTCGACGGCCGGGTTCAAGGCCGAGCAGTTGCTGGTCGAAGCGGACCCCTATACCCGCGCCCGCGCCGAGGATGGCCCTGCCCGCCTGAACTATGTCGCCGAGTGGGGCATGGGCCGCGATTTCAGCCAGGGCTCGCTGGAGCAGACCGGCCGCCCGCTGGACGTTGCCATCACCGGCGATGGCTTCTTCACGATTGATACGCCGCAAGGCGAGCGCTTTACCCGCGATGGCCGGTTTTCCATGGATGCCGCCGGCACGCTCACTTCGGCCAATGGCGCGCCCGTGCTGGGCGAAGGCGGCGCACCCATCACCATCGACCCGGAAGCGGGGCCTGTCACGATCCTTGCCAATGGCGAGGTCAGCCAGGACGGGCTTGTCGCGGGCCGCATCGCCATTACCCGGTTCGAGGATAATGGCCTGCTCTCCAAGATTGGCGACAATCTCTACACCGCCCCGGAGGACGCGCCGCGCGAACTCGCGCTCGAACCGGTCATCCGGCAGGGATTTGTCGAAAGCTCCAATGTGCGCCCGATCATGGAGATCACCTCCATGATGGAAGTGTCGCGCGCCTACTCATCCGTTACCCGCATGCTCCAGCAGGCCGACGAGCTCAGCCGCAAGGCCATCGAGCGTCTTGGCCGGCCCGGCTAGTGAATTACTGACAAGGAAACCCAACTGATGCGCGCACTGTCTACCGCCGCCACGGGAATGGAAGCCCAGCAGCTCAATGTCGAGGTGATCGCCCACAACCTCGCCAACATGAACACGACCGCCTTCAAGCGGCAGCGTGCCGAGTTTCAGGATCTGCTCTACCAGAATATGGGCCAGGTCGGGGCTGCCAGCTCTGATGCGGGCACCATCGTGCCGACCGGCCTGCAGATCGGTCTGGGTGTGCAGGCTGGCTCAGTCTACCGCATCACCGAGCAGGGCAGCCTCTCACAGACCGGCAATGAGCTGGATCTGGCGATTTCAGGGCGGGGTTATTTCCGCATCGAGCTGCCCAATGGCGGCGAAGCCTATACCCGCTCAGGCAGCTTCTCGCGCAGCCCGGAAGGCCAGCTTGTCACCTCTGACGGCTATCTGGTCATGCCGGGCATCGCCATCCCGGAAGAGGCGCGACGGGTGGACGTCAACCAGCAGGGGCAGGTCCAGGTGATGATGGACGGCGATGCCGAGCCTCAAATCCTCGGCCAGCTGGAGCTTATCACCTTTGCCAATGAGGCGGGCCTCGAGGCGGCGGGCGACAATCTCTACCTCGAAACCGCCGCCTCCGGCGCGGCCAATGTCGGCGTACCCGGCCAGCCGGGCTTCGGCATCATCCGGCAGGGTTTCGTGGAAACCTCCAATGTAGACGCCGTCACCGAAATCACCGCGCTGATCCGCGCCCAGCGGGCCTACGAGATGAATGCCCGCGTCATCAGCGCCGCCGACGAAATGCTCGCCGCTTCTGCAAATCTCCGCTAGCCCACACCTGCAAGGCAAGGATAGCCGCCATGATGCGCATGCTCACCGCCGCCCTGATCCTCGCGATCCTCGGCACCGCCTATGCCGCCGCCCAGCAGAACGTGCTTCTGCGCGAACGGGTGGTGGTCGAGGGGGCCGTTGTCACGCTGGGCGATCTGTTCGAAGGGGTCGAGGGCGAGGCGGCACAGGTCACGCTGGCACGCGCACCGCAGCCAGGCGCGCGCACCTTCCTGGACCCGGCCTGGGTCAGCCGTCAGGCCAGCCGGAACGGACTGGAATGGGCAAACGCCACCGGCATTGAACGCGTTGCCGTGGAGCGCGCCTCGCAAAGCCTGTCGGCGGGCGATATTGCCGAGCTGATTGCCGCGCACATGTACCGCGAGACCGGGCGCAGCCATGAAGTCACCTTGTCCAACCGCATGATGTCCATCCACGCGCCGATTGATGCCGCCGCCGCGCCAGAGATTGTCCGTCTGGAGCTGGATGGCCGCACCGGGCCTTTCCGCGCCGAAATCCGCAGCCATGAGGGCGGCGATCCTGTCACCGTGACGGGCCGCGCCGACCCCGTGCTGGACGTGCCGGTACTGGCCCGCCCGCTGGCGCGCGGCGAGGTGATCGAGGCTGGCGATATCGAATGGGTGCGCATGCGCTCTGACCGTATCCGCGCCGACGCCATCACCAGCGAGACCGCCCTTGTCGGTCAGGAAGCGCGCCGCGCCCTGCGGGCCGGTGAGGCGCTTCGCGGCTATGATTTGCGCGAACCGGCCGCCATCACGCGCGGCGAAACGGTGGCGCTGGTCTTCCAGTCCGGCCCGCTGACACTGACCGCGCGCGCACGCGCGCTTGAAAATGCCGCGCTCGGCCAGACCGCGCGCTTTGTGAACCTGCAATCGAACCGCACCGTTGAAGGTGTGGTCGAGGGCCCGGGCCGCGCGCGCGTGACGGGTGCTTCCGGCCACATTTTCTAACCGTCAGGAGACGACGATCATGCCCAACACCCACCTGACGCGCCTTGCCCGCCTTGGCGTCTGTGCGCTGGCCCTGACGGCGATGAGCGCGTGCGCGGTACGTGACCGCGCCAGCTATATCGGCCAGCCCCCGCCTTTGTCTCCGCTGTCGGCGGACGCGGCCATTCGCGGTGTCGGCATTACCGAACAGCATGGCGCGGCAAGCGAGCGCCAGATGGAGGCCCTGCAGGCCGCCATCGCCGCCCGCCAGAACGATACCGGCAATCTGAACTCGCTGTGGCGGTCGAACTCGTCCACCTTCTTTGGTGATCCGCGTGCGGCGCGCGTGGGGGACATTCTCACCGTCAACATCAATATTGCCGATCGCGCCCAGGTGAACAATCAGACCAACCGCTCACGCGTGACAGCCGAAAGCGCCGGCATTCCCAATTTCTTCGGCGGAGAAGCGGCCCTCGACGGCTTCTTCAACGACGCCGTTGACCCGGCGAACCTCGTCAATATGGGATCGAACAGCTCCACGCGCGGCGCCGGGTCGGTCAACCGCTCCGAGACGATCCGCCTGACGGCCGCCGCCATCGTGGTGGACGTTCTGTGGAACGGGAACATGATCGTGCATGGGCGTCAGGAAGTGCGGATCAATAACGAAGTACGCGAGCTTCTGATCTCCGGCATTGTGCGCCCGCAGGACATTGCCTCGGATAACACGATCGACCATTCCAAGATCGCCGAAGCGCGCATATCCTACGGTGGCCGCGGCCATATCTCCGAGATGCAACGCCCGCCGGTCGGCCAGGAGATCTACAATCTGCTCTGGCCCTTCTAGAAGCGCGCCCTGAACCGGAAAATGCTAACACTTTGCTCATCATTCGGCTCCTAGGATAACGCCCGGGCGAAAGCTCGAAGGGGGCCGAATGACTGGGCGTTTCTCATATATTACAAGGATGCTGGAACCCGAACGGGTGATGTATGTCCGCGTCTTTGGCGTCAACCGGCCCGATATAAGCCGTGACCGGGGCGGCATGCTGCTCGACCGGGTTGCCAGGGGCGGCGTCAACGCCGTCATCTTCGACTACCGGCGCATGCTCTACACCCATGACACCTTCCAGATCGGCACGCTCGCCGGACGGGTCGCCGGGCGTCTGCCGGCGGGCTTTCCCGTCGCCTATGTCCTCGCCCGCCAGCATGCCGGCTTTGTCGTCACCCTCATGCGGACGCTGACGCGCAAGGGCATCATCACCGAGCCCTTCGCCAGCCACCGCCCGGCCATCGCCTGGGCAAGCGAACAGGTGAGGATCGCCCAGCTTGCCGCGGTCACACACCATGAAAGCCCGGTCCTGCATGCCCGCAGCGCCTGACGCTTCCGACCTCAACATCGAACGCTTCGAGCTAGAGGACGCAAACGTGTTCTGCGCCCGTCTGATCGGCACTCACCGCGTGAAGGACAGCCTCATCAACGCGCAGCGGCTTTCAGAGCGCGTCGTGCGCGAGAACCGCGATGCCATCATTCTCGACTACACCCAGTGCAAGCTGGAGCATTCGCTGGAAGAGTTCATCAAGATCGGGGAGCTATTCGTCCAGCATATGCCGGCGCATGTGCGCATCGGCTATGTCTACGGCCCATCCAACATGATGCACGCCGCCTACATGACGAAAATGCTGCACAAGGCGGGATTCAAGGCACGCGCCTTTGACAACTGGGACGATGCGGAGCGCTTCGCGCGCGGAATCGACTGAGTATCAGTCGTCGCGATGCACGCGCTCCGAGCGCTCATGGCGCTCCTGGGCTTCCAGGCTGAGGGTCGCCACCGGGCGCGCGTCCAGACGGGCCAGCGAAATCGGCTCCCCGGTCTCGTCGCAATAGCCGTACGTGTCTTCCTCAATCCGGCGCAGGGCCGATTCGATCTTGGCGATCAGCTTGCGCTGGCGGTCGCGGGCGCGAAGCTCCAGCGAACGGTCCGTCTCGGTGGATGCGCGGTCAGCCAGGTCAGGCAGTGCGCCGATATCTTCCTGCAGGGCATAGAGCGTGGTCTTGCTCTCCCGCAGGATCTCGTCTTTCCACGCCATCAGCTTGCGGCGGAAATATTCCTTCTGCCGGGGATTCATGAAGTCCTCGTCCTCGCTGGGACGATACCCCTCAGGCAGCTCGATCTTGGATTCAAACGCGCTCATACGACCGCCTCCATGACGCTCACGCCCCTGCCCATGAGCGCGGCGGAGAATATCGGCGCAACTCATCAAGTCAACGACGCATGACCGTTGCGGCGCAAGTTTGATGCCAATGTGAAAACATTATGACTTACAGGCACTAATGCTCTGAGATGCGCACGGTCAGGCGTCGTATTTGGCCAGCTCGACCGCTGCGCGCGTCTCAACTTCGTCCAGCATGGCTTCCAGACGCGGGTCGGACACCGACTCGCGGCGCGCCTTGAGCACGTCCATGAGGCGGACCAGTTTGGAGCGCGGCACGCCGCCTTCCAGCAGGGCGATTTTCAGATCGTCGAGCACATCGAGCAGGCTGAAGGCACGCTCGGTAGCACGCTGGCGCGCACCGGCCTCGTCGTGATCGCCCTGCAGCGCCAGAAGCGCCTCAACCGATCCGACCGACGCGACCGGCCCAGTGCCGGCAATGCTCGAAGATGCCGGGGCTGGCGCCGGCGAGGCAGGCGCGAAGCTGCCAGACCCGCCTTGCGTGCGGCTGGTGCGCTTCGGGGCGCTGGTGCTCTGGGTCCCGCCAGGACCGGTGATCTTCATCGGTCGAGCCTCTTCGACAGGTTTATCAAACGCAAATTGCTTAAGCTTGCTTAACAGACCCTTAAACCGCTTCGCGCGCCCGGCAAAATCTTCCCGGCAGCCCGCGTGCCGTCATGGTTTTGCCGCCCGCCTGGAAAAGCGGCCTCTTATATATCAGTGCATTAGCGCTACTGAAGCTGGCACGCATTTCGCATGGTTAACGCGCGAACAGACACCCAGGCGGAGAACCGCGCCCGATGATGATCCGGATTATCACTGTCCTTGCCCTCGGCCTGGCGCTCTGCGCGCCGGTTCACGCCAATCCGCGTATCAAGGATATTGCCGATATCGAGGGCGTCCGGGACAACCAGCTGGTTGGCTATGGCCTCGTGGTCGGCCTCGACGGTTCGGGCGATACGCTGCGCAATTCGGCCTTCACCCGCCAGTCGCTGAACTCGCTGATGGAGCGCTTCAACGTCAATATCCGCGATGCGGATTTGCGCACCGGCAATGTCGCCGCCGTGCTGGTGACGGCGCATCTGCCGCCGTTTGCCACGCAAGGTTCACGCATGGATGTCACCGTGTCGGCCATGGGCGATGCCAGCAGCCTGCAAGGCGGCGTTCTGATCGCCACGCCGCTAATGGGCGCTGACGGGCAGGTCTACGCGGTAGCGCAGGGCTCTATCGCGGTCGGCGGGTTCACCGCGCAGGGTCAGGGCGCCAGCATCACGCGCGGCGTGCCAACCAATGGCCGCATCTCCAACGGCGCGATCATCGAGCGCGAGCTGCGCTTTGACCTCGCGAGCCGCGACGAAATCCGCCTCGCCTTGCGCAATCCCGATTTTACCACAGCGCGCCGCATGGCCGACGCCATCAACGCCTATATCGGCACCGGCACCGCCCATGCCAGCGACCCGGCAACCGTCGTGGTCAGCCGCCCAGCAAGCTTTTCCGGCGATATGGTCGGCTTGGTGGCTGATGTAGAGCAGCTGCGCGTCGCCGCCGATATGCGCGCGCGCGTTGTCATTGATGAGAGCACCGGCACCATCGTGATGGGCGAGAATGTTCGCGTTTCCACCGTGGCCATCGCGCAGGGCAATCTCACCATCACCGTCAGCGAGACCCCGATTGCCAGCCAGCCGGGCGCCTTCTCCGAAGGCGAAACCGTGGTTCTGCCGCGCACACAGGTTACCGCCGAGGAAGACTCCATGCAGCTGGGCGTGCTGCAGGGCTCAGTGTCCTTGCGCGAGCTGGTGGACGGGTTGAACGCGCTGGGCGTCTCGCCGCGCGACATGATCACCATCCTGCAGACCATCAAGGCAGCAGGCGCCCTGCAGGCCGAGATCGAGGTGCTGTGATGGATGATTTCCTCGCCAGTCAGGTTCAGGGCGCTTTTCAGACCCGCGAGCCCTCCCTGCCCGGCACCGGCGGCATCACCAATGCCGAACAGGCGCGCCGCGTCGCCGAGGAGTTTGAGGCGGTCTTCCTGGCCCAGCTCATGGAACAGATGATGGGCGAGAGCACACAGAGCGAGATGTTCGGCGGCGGGCCGGGCGAGAGCGCCTTCCGGGGCATGCTCAATGAGGAATACGCGAAAGTAATGGCGCGCGCAGGGGGCATTGGCCTGGCCGATGATCTGGCCCGCGAGATTCTGCGCCTTCAGGAAGCAGGAGCATAGCCATGAGTGAACTGGCCGCCAAAACCCCTGCCGAGCGCGCAACCGCTCTGGTCCGCCTGACGGCGCGCCTGACCGAGCTATTTGATACCGAGACTGCCCATTTCGAGGCGCGCCAGCCGCACAAAGCCTTCGATCTGCAGGACGAGAAGATGCAGCTGGCCAATATCTACCGGCGCGAAACCCAGCTGGCCGCCAGCGATCCGGAACGTCTTTCGGGGCTGGAACCGGCGCTCAAGGCGTCCTTGCGGGCAAACGTGGAAAAGCTGGACGCCGCCGTGCAGCGCAATGGCGTTGTGGTCGAAGCGCTCAAAGACATTACCGAGGGGCTGGTAAAGTCCATTGCCGACGAAGCTGTCCGCCAGAAGGCGCAGAACGCCGGCTATGGCCCGCAATCGGCGCGCGCAAGTCAGATAGGCGCGATAGCCGTCAACCAGAGCGCCTGATGCAAGAAAGCCTCAAGTCTGAGGGGTCAGCCGCGCCTCTGCCTCACTGCGCGACAGGCCGGCAATGCGCACCGTCTTTATCCGCGCGGTATGACCTGAAACCAGCTCCAGCGCGGATTTCGGCACGCCCAGCGTTTTGGCCAGCAATTTGAGAACTGCCATGTTGGCCGCGCCCTTGTCCGGCACGGCGCGCACGCGGATTTTCAGATAAGCCAGCCCGTCGGCGCGGGTCTCCACGCCCTCTATCGTGTCTCTGGAGGCGTTCGGCGTAACACGAAGGCGAAGGATTGCTCCTTCGCCTTCATCGCTTATCCAGTCTGCGTTCAACGCGCTCAGGCCGGGCCGGGCCTGGGCTCCATGCCGCCGGGCGCAGACACTTCATCCTCGTCCTCATCATCGATGACCGGCACCGCACTATCGGGCGTGGTGGGGCCTTCGCCGGAGGCGGGGATGTCGGTATTGCGCACTGGCGGCTTGCCATTGAGCAGATCGGTAATCTCCTCGCCGGACAGCGTCTCGTATTCGAGCAGGCCCTGCGCGATGGCTTCCCAGTCCTTGTTGTACTCGGTGAGGATGCGGCGCGCCTCGTTAAGGCCGCCTTCGACCAGACCCTTCACCTCGCGCTCGATCTTGGCAGCCGTCTCGGCGGACACAGTGCGCGATTGCTGGACCAGTTGCTGGCCAAGAAACACATCGCCCTGATTGTCGGCATAGTCGATGGGACCCAGCTCTTCAGAGAAGCCCCATTGCGTGACCATGGCGCGGGCGAGGCGGGTTGCCTGCTGGATGTCGCTAGCGGCGCCCGAGGTCACATTGTCCTTGCCAAATTTCAGCTCCTCGGCGATGCGTCCACCCATCATGATGGCCAGACGGCTCGTCATTTCCTGATGGGTCATGGACAGCTTGTCGCCTTCAGGCAGCTGCATGACCATGCCGAGCGCACGCCCGCGCGGAATGATCGTCGCCTTGTGCACCGGGTCAGCAGCCGGCACTTTCAGCGCCACAATGGCGTGACCGGCCTCGTGATAGGCGGTGAGTGTCTTTTCCTTCTCGCCCATGACCATGGAGCGGCGCTCCGGCCCCATCATCACCTTGTCCTTGGCTTCTTCGAACTCGGCCATGGAGACAAGACGGCGATTGCGGCGCGCCGCCAGCAGGGCCGCCTCATTGACCAGATTGGCCAGGTCCGCGCCGGAAAAGCCCGGCGTGCCGCGCGCGATGACCTTCGGATCCACATCAGCGGCCAGCGGCACGTTGCGCATATGCACTTTGAGGATTTTCTCGCGGCCCGTGATATCCGGGTTCGGCACAACAACCTGACGGTCGAACCGGCCCGGACGCAGCAGCGCCGGGTCCAGCACGTCCGGCCGGTTGGTGGCCGCGATGAGGATGATGCCCTCATTGGCTTCAAACCCGTCCATCTCGACGAGAAGCTGGTTCAGCGTCTGCTCGCGCTCATCATTGCCGCCACCAAGGCCGGCACCGCGTGAACGGCCCACCGCGTCGATCTCGTCGATGAAGATGATGCAGGGCGCGTTCTTCTTGGCCTGCTCGAACATGTCACGCACGCGGCTGGCACCGACACCGACGAACATTTCGACGAAGTCCGAACCGGAAATGGTGAAGAAGGGCACGCCCGCCTCACCGGCAACAGCGCGCGCGGTCAGCGTCTTACCCGTACCCGGAGGGCCGATCAGCAGCGCGCCCTTGGGGATCTTGCCGCCCAGACGCTGGAATTTGGAGGGGTCTTTGAGAAATTCGACGATCTCGGAAAGTTCTTCCTTGGCCTCGTCAATGCCCGCCACGTCATCGAACGTGACCCGGCCGGTTTTCTCGGTCAGCAGCTTGGCCTTGGACTTGCCAAAGCCCATCGCGCCTTTGCCGCCGCCCTGCATCTGGCGCATGAAGAAAATCCACACCCCGATCAGCAGCAGCATCGGGAACCAGCTCAGCAGGATGCCAAAGAGGTTCATGCCGCCTTCGGCCGGCGCGCGGGCGGTAATCTGGACATTGTTCTGGCGCAGCGCATCGGTCACGCGCGCATCGGCAGGCACTTCGGTGCGGAACGCCTGACCGCCACTCAGCTCGCCCGTGATGGACTGGCCCTCAATGGTAACCTCGCGGACGCGGCCCGCCTCCACATTGTCCATGAACTGGGTGTAGGTAAGCTCATTGGTCTGCGCGGCCGGGCGCGGCCCCTGGAGGATGTTGAACAGGGCAACCAGCAATACCAGCAGGATCGCCCACACCATGATATTACGCAAATTCATCAACTTACCTTTCGCCGGGCCTGCATGCCCGCTTCAAGTCCGGTAACCTCTGCGCCATGTCTGGCACCAAGCATTGACCTCAATATTGGACGGCGTACGCGTTTTCGCCAGCCCTGCGCGGCCAGCTGCCGCACATCATACACTGTTTTCGCCTGCCGTGCCGTTTGCGGACACACCCAGCAATCCCTCCAGCCGGTCTGCAATCAGTGCGCCAGCCGCGCCGTCTCCCGGCGGTGTCTCCAGCCCGGCAATCACGCTGCGCCCTTCGCTCTCGATAACCGCCAGAGATGGCCGCAATCGGGCAGGCACGCCCTCCACGACGCGGTTTTGCTCCAGCAAAGGCTTCACGATCAGGGGCGCCGAGCCTGCGCACACCAGCATCCGGCCATCAAACACGCCGCAATCACCCGGTTTTACATGCAGCGCGCCAACGCCCCGGCGTCCATCGGCGCGCCCCGCCACAGCGCCCGGATCACGCCCGATCACGCCCTCACGCGTCAGCAATACGCCCGCAGCGCTGAACGCGCGGCCCGCTTGCAATGCGTCCAGCAGGCCGGAGACATTGTCCGGCCCCGGCATGGCCTGTTCACCGCTGACCGCCAGTATCAGCGCCTCGCACGCCCGCAAGCCCGCCTCGCGCGGGGCGGCTGCCAGACGCCCGCCATCCAGCGCTGCACCGCCCCAAGGCAGGATATCGGCGATAGCGGCCAGCAGCTGACGTGCTGCGCGGCGTGACGCCCGGTCTGCCGCCAGCGCCGCATCGTTGAGCGCAAGAAGCCTCCGCCCCGCCTGGCTGGCGGGCAGCGGCGCAGCGGCCCGGATGCGGACCCGCTCGAACGCGCGATTGGCGTTGGAGGGGTCGTCCACCCAGTCCACGCCTTCACGTTTGAGATAGTCGCGCAAGGCCGCCCGCGATACGCGCACCAGAGGGCGCGCCAGGCGTACGCCCCGCCCCTGCGGCCAGGCCGGGCTGGGACCGGACTCTCCCATCGCGGCGAGCGCGCGCCAGCCAGCGGCGGTACGCGACAGGCGCATCAGAAGCGTTTCGATAACATCGTCTGCGGTGTGCGCGAGAAACAGGCTGCTTGCACCGAGCTGGCGCGTTGCATCAGCCAGAAGCCCATGGCGCGCGCGCCGGGCGGCGCCCTGTCCGGGGGCGGGTGTATTCCAGACGAGAATGTGCGCTTTTGCGCCCAGCGCCTCGGCCCGCTGAGCCACCAGAGCGGCTTCGTCTGCGCTCTCCGGCCGCAAGCGATGATCTACGATGAGGGTATGAAGTTCGCGGCCTGAACGGGCCGCCTCGCCCGCCATCAGGCAGGCCAGCGCCATGGAATCGCCCCCGCCCGACAGAGCCAGCACCAGCGGACCTGCCGGGCACAGGCGCGAAACCGCGCGTGCGCCCTCGGTAAGGTCAGACTCTAGCGGCACCCTGCCCGCGAACGCTCCCGCTCGGCGCGCTGGCGCGCATCCGCGCCGGCATTGGGGTATTCCTGGGAGAAGGAGCCAAGCACGTTGCAGGCGGCGGCCCGCTGGTCCATCGCCGCCAGTGATGCGCCCAGACGCACCAGCGCATCGGGTCCGCGCTCACCGCGCCGGTCAGCGCGCAGCGAGGACATATAGGCGTCTGCCGCGTCCTGATAATCGCCTTGGGCAAAATGGGTTTCACCCAGCCAGTACCATGCCTGACCGGTCATCGGATGTGCGGAATAGACCTCGACAAAACTGGCAAAACGTTCCTGCGCACCGGCAAAATCACCGTCGAGAAGGCGTGAGCGCGCACGCGCAAACGCTTCATCAGGATCAGACGGGGCAGAGGCCGCTTCGCGGCTGGAGGATTCTGCAGCACCGGAAGACGCGGCCGCAGCCTCCGCGTCTGCGCGTGTGGCCGGCAGATTGCTGCCCTGAAGGCTCAGGGGCCGCGTCGCGGCGGCACGCGCATCCGCATGGGGGTTGTCCGGATCGGTGACGGCCAGTTCGCCATCCTCGCCGGACAAAAGGCGGCGCATGGCGGTGTTGAGCCGGTCGACTTCCTGACGCAGGCGCCGGTTCTCGAAGGTCAGCGTTTCCAGCTCACCGGTCAGGGAGCGCTGCTCGCGCTCCAGCGCCTCGACCCGCATTAGCAGGCTTTCGGCCACCGGATCACCGGCGAGCGATTGCTGCTCCATCTCGTTCAGGCGCGCCTCTATGGCGTCCATGCGCATGGTCAATGCCCGGCTGGACTGGGCATGGGCCGTCCCCGCAAGGAGACCAAAGCCAATCAGGAGAGAAACGAGCCAGCGCATGCCATCACCTCTGGAAAACAAAATCCATCACCAACCGGAATCGCGCGTCAGCCGCGCCCGGTCAAGGGCCAAGCGTGACGAATGCAAGGGGCGAAATTGCGGCATGGCCTGTCTGGCCCGGCCGGTCTGCGCCCCTGCGGGCAGACCCCGGACATAGTAAAGGCCCGCCAGCATGACCGGAAGATCATGCCGGCGAGCCTTTAAGCTCCGCAGTGGCAACGGGGTTACCCGTTGACTAGGACAGGCCCTAGGACACCGCGCCAGAGGTCACGACAGTGATGCCGTTCCGGTTCTGGGCCCAGCACGATTCCGTGGACTGGGTGCAGGACGGACGCTCTTTGCCGTAAGAGACTGTCGAGATGCGCGAGGCGTCGACGCCCTGGCTGACCAGGAAGTCACGCACCGAGTTTGCACGGCGGGCGCCAAGCGCGAGGTTGTATTCACGCGTACCGCGCTCGTCGCAATTGCCGGCGATGAGGATGCGGGTGCCGGGGTATTGGGCAAGCCACGCAGCCTGACGGCGCAGGGTTTCGCGCGAGGCGTTGTCCAGATCGAAGCGGTCGAGACCGAAGAAAACGCGGTCGCCCGCATTCTGTTCGAAGTCCGCGATCGAACCGGGCACAGGGCCGGTGGTGCGGGTGTCGGTGGCGCCGCCAGTATTGGTTTCCGGCACGACCGGGGTTTCATCCGGGCGGCTGGCGCAGGCGGTTACGAGAAGGCTGCACGCTGCCAGAGCAGCGAACGGAGCGAGTTTCATCGGAGCTAAGTCCCTCAATAGTGTCCGTGCAGCACGCCTGCACGGCCTGTTCCTCCATACACCACATTCGAAGGCAAATCGATATGGGTGCGCGAACTATTTTCTGCTGCCAGATCAATCCAGCAGTGGCGACCAGGCAGCATCGGACGCGGCCCCCTGGGTAGGCAGCCGGCGCAGGTTGAACCCGCCCAGATCCACGCTCCAGATCGCGTAGCGCGTCCCGGTCGTGGAATAGTCGCCACGCGTAAACAATAGCATGCGGCCATTGGGCGACCAGGCAGGTGTATCTACAAAATACCCGTCATAGAGAATGCGTTCCTCACCAGAGCCATCGGCACGCATCACGCCCAGCGAGAACATCGAGCCCTGCTGCTTGATGAAGGCGATCAGATCACCGCGCGGAGACCAGACCGGGCTGGTATAGCGGCCCGGCCCGAAGCTGATCCGGCGCTGGTCGGTGCCGTCAGCGTTCATCACATAAATCTGCGGCTGGCCCGAACGGTTTGAGGCGAACGCGATCTGGCGGCCATCGGGCGAATAGGTCGGCTCGGTGTCATCAGACGGATTGCTGGTCAGCTGGCGCAGCGCGCGCGTGCGCAGGTCAAATCCGTAAAGATCATGGCGGCCGCGGCGCTCAACCGACATCACAAGCTCACGCCCATTGGGGTGGAAGCGCGCCGAGAGAGACTGCCCGCCGCCGGTGATGGCTGCATTGCTGCTGTCAAACAGCGCTTCCTGACGGCCGGTCTGCAGATCGTAGAGATAGCTGGTCGCCTGCAGGTCACGGAATGAGACATAGGTGATCTGCTGGCTGGTCGGGGAGTAGTTGGGCAGGAGCGCCATATAGGAGCGGTCAGTCAGAAAGGAGGGATTGGCCCCGTCCTGATCCATGATGACCAGGCGGCGCGTCGGCTCGCCATCCGGCCCCTCGCCTTCGGACACATAGACGATGCGCGTGTCGAAAAAGCCGCTCTCGCCGGTAAGCCGCTCATAGACCGCGTCGGAAACCTTGTGAGCCAGGCGGCGCCAGTTTTCCGGCACCGAGGTGAACTGCATGCCCAGAAGCTGCTGCTCGGCAGCCGTGTCCCAGAGACGGAAAGCCACCAGCAGCCGGCCCTGATCGTCAATGCTGACCCGGCCGACCAGAAGGGCGGAGGCATTGATGAGCCGCCAGTCGGCAAAACGGGGCCTGAGATCGATATTGGTGATGTCCTCGATAAAGGCGTCCTGGGACACGGGCGCAAACAGGCCCGAATTGGCCAGGTTATTGGTCACCACCCGCGCAATGTCGACGCCCGTCTCGGCGCTTTGCGCGTCCTGCGCAATGAAGTCGGTAATCGCGATCGGGAAAGGATCGACATTGCCGTCTGTGACGGTCACGACAAGCGGGCTGCCCGACTGGGCAAGCGCAGGCGCCGCAAGCGCTGCAATCATGGCGAACATGGCGGCTAGGCGGGCCAGAAAACGCATCTGTTAGCTCCTGTCGTTCAGGCGGTTTGTGTTTGTACCATAACTACCGATTGGACGGCTCGAAATTGACCGTAATGCGGCGCCATTGCTGATACTGGCCGGCGGGCATGGTGTAGGGCGCACATTCGATCACGGCGCGCACAGCCCGCTCACCGGCGAGGCGCATATAGGGGTTGGGCGAACCGAGAACGCGGTTGGCATCGACCAGCCTTGGCGGCGCGCTCAATGACCCGTCGCGCTCCAGCTGCACCTCAACCGACACGCGCAAGGAAGCAGGGTCCGGCGCATCGGAGGGTTCACGCCAGCAGCGCGAAGTCTGGCTGCGGAAGAGATCGGACATGGTAGCCGTCATCGCCGTTCCGGCCCCGGCGCCCTGGCGGGTTTCACCCTCGTCGGCGGGCCGGTTCTGCGCGCTCTGCTGGCGCGAACGGTCCACCAGGCTGGAGAGCGCATCCAGATCAAGCCCCTGCTGCTGTTGCGGCTGGGGACGCGGCTGCGGGCGCTGCGGCTCAGGTTGAGGTTCAGGCTGGGGCGGAACGGGGTCGGGTTCCGGTTCGCGTACCGGCTCCGGTTCGGGTTCGGGCTGGGGCTCTTCGCTGGGCGGCAGCGGAATGGGCTCAGGTTCGGAAACCTGCGGCTCTGGCTCTGGTTCGGGCGCTACGGGCTGCGGGCGCTCGATCACTTCCGGTTCGGGTTCCGGCACCGGATCGGGAGCCGCCGCGCGTATATTGGTCGTGTCCGCCAGCGTTACCAGCTCGACGGGAACCAGCACGCTCTCACTGTCGAGCTGGCTGGCAGAACGGGGAAAATAGATGAACGCGCTCGCAAACAGCGAGAGGTGCAGCACCAGCGATAGGATGAAGCTGGCAAACGAGCGCATGACGCTTAAAAAACGCTTTCCTGCTACTGGTTCAACGGATCGGTCACAAGACCGATATTGGCGTAGCCAGCCGATGACACGCGCGCCATCACGCGCATGACCTCACCATAGCCCACCGCCTCGTCCGCGCGGATATAGACCCGCGCCTCAGACCCCGTCCGCGAGATCGCCTCCAGACGCGGCACCAGCTCGTCAAAGCCGACCCGCGTTTCCTGCAGGAAGATCGAGCCATCGGCCTGGATGGTGATGGTCAGCGGCTCTTCCGACGTGGTCATCGCCCGCGCTTCGGTGTCGGGCAGGTTCACATCCACGCCGACGGTCAGCAGCGGGGCTGCGACCATGAACACGATCAGCAGCACCAGCATCACATCGACGTAAGGCACGATGTTGATCTCTGCCTTGGGCTTCCAGCGGCGGCTGCTCCTGCGGCCGCCCATATCGACCGGACCGGCCATCTATCCCTCCCGCGCTGCGAGGGCGGACAGATCGTCGACAAAGCCTTCCAGCCGGACGGCGTATTTGGCGAGCTGGGAGGAGAGCGCGTTGAAGAAAATCACCGCCGGAATGGCAGCCACAAGGCCCAGACCCGTTGCAAACAGCGCCTCTGCGATACCCGGCGCCACGACGGCCAGATTGGTGTCGCGCGATGCGGCGATGGAGCGGAAGGAGTTCATAATCCCCCACACCGTGCCGAACAGGCCGATAAAGGGCGCGGACGAGCCGACAATGGCGAGAATGCCAAGACCCTGCTCCATCCGGGTCAGCTCCCGGTTGGCCTCTGCCCCGCCTGAGCGCGCGACAGAGAAGCTGTCCCAGTCACGCAGCGCAGCGGCCAGCACCCGGCTGAACGGGTCTTTGGGGTTGCGCGCATAGCGGTTAGCGAGATCGTCAATCGAGCCGCCAGCCCAGAAATCGTCCTCGAAGCGGGCTGCCTGCGAGGCCGCCTTGCGGAACTGCAGGAATTTCTCGATGGCCACCGCCCATGACCAGACGGACATGAACAGCAAGATCGCCATCACCGCCTTCACGATGATATCGGCGCGCATGAAAAGGTAGAAAATAGTCAGTTCCTGCGCTGGCTGGGCCAGCTCTACGGCGACGCTATCCATGGCGGTTCCCTCACACTCCCGGCAAACGGATGAGCACGTTGCTTAGCCGCGCGCAAAACACAAGCCAAGCCTGACACGCTCAAAACCCGCCCTCACATGTTCCCGGCGAACTTTCTCTGATCCGATTGGGGCGATTTGAAGGAGGAAGGGTTAAGGGCGCGTTGGAATTTGCAGTGGGGGTGAAAGCAGCCCTCGTCCTTCGAGACGGCCTGACGGCCCCTCAGGATGAGGGCTTTCATTGCGCTTTTCCCTCATCCTGAGGGTGAGCGATAGCGAACGTCTCGAAGGATGAAGGAGTCAGCCCGCCCCCACGCGTCCCAGCGCATCCTTCAGGCCCGCAGGCAAGCGCTTGGGGCGGCCCTCCATATCGATGCAGACCGCTTCCACCTCGGCGCTGGCGAGTAAAACCCCGTCGCGCGTGATCGCCTGCTCGATCTGCATGCGCACGCCGGAGAGGCTGGCGAAACGGGTTTCCACGGTTAGCGCGTCATCGATGCGGGCGGGGGCGTGATACTCCACAATCACCTTGCGCACCGCAAAGCCCAGCGGCGGATCGGCTTTTAGAAGCTCGGCATGACTGAGGCCCGCCGTACGAAGCGCATCGGTACGCCCGCGCTCGAAGAATTTGAGATAGTTCGCGTAATAGACGATGCCGGTAAAATCCGTGTCCTCGTAATAGACCCGGACGGGGAGATAATGCGCGCCGCCCTGCCAGCGTCCGGCCTCCGGCGCGCTCATTTATCGCCCCCAAAGAGGTCCGGCGAAGTGCGCGGCGGCTCCAGCCCCATATGCGTCCAGGCGCGCGGGGCGGCGATACGGCCGCGTGGCGTGCGCTGGATGAAGCCCTGCTGGATCAGGAAAGGCTCGACCACTTCTTCGAGCGCATCGCGCGCCTCGGCACAGGCAGCCGCCAGCGTCTCCACGCCCGCAGGCCCGCCGGCAAAGCCTTCGATGAGGACGCGCAGATACCGCCGGTCGAGGCTGTCGAGACCGACCTCGTCCACCTCAAGGCGTTTCAGGGCCAGGTCGGCGACCTTCGCCGAAATGCTGGTCTCGCCATCGGCCTCGGCAAAGTCGCGCACCCGGCGCAGCAGGCGGCCTGCCACGCGCGGCGTGCCTCTGGCGCGGCGGGCAATCTCTCGCGCGCCGTCTGGCTCTATGGCCGCGCCGAGCTTTCCGGCGGCGCGGGTGACGATGCTGGTCAGTTCCTTCTCGCCATAAAATTCCAGCCGCACCGGCACGCCGAACCGGTCGCGCAGGGGCGTGGCAAGAAGGCCTGCCCGCGTGGTCGCGCCAACAAGCGTGAAGGGCGGCAAATCGATGCGCACCGTGCGCGCGCTAGGCCCTTCCCCGATCACAAGGTCCAGCGCGAAATCCTCCATGGCGGGGTAGAGGATTTCCTCCACCACCGGCAGCAGGCGGTGGATTTCGTCGATGAAGAGCACGTCGCGTTCTTCCAGATTGGTGAGGATCGCGGCGAGATCGCCTGCACGCGCGATGACGGGGCCGGAAGTGGCGCGGAAATTGACGCCGAGCTCTCGCGCCACGATCTGCGCCAGCGTGGTCTTGCCAAGCCCGGGCGGGCCGGAAAGCAGCACGTGATCAAGCGCTTCGCCCCTGCTGGCGGCAGCGCTCACGAAAACTTTGAGATTATCGATGGCCGCGCGCTGGCCGACGAACTCGTCAAAGCTCAAAGGGCGCAGCGCCTTGTCGCGCCCGTCTCCGGGCGCGGGTTCGGTCGAGATGATGCGGTCTGCGTCGGTCATCGCATCCCTCTCTTTCCTCCCCCGTTCACGGGGGAGGTGTCAGCGTAGCTGACGGAGGGGGGAGCTTTCTTGAACAATCCCCCCCTCGGCCTTTCAGGCCACTCCCCCCGTAAACGGGGGGAGAAAAAGCATGTGACGCCCCTCACCGTGCCAGCTCCTTCAGAGCGGCGCGGATCAGCATGGTCTCGCCGGCTTGGGGGTTGGCGGTGATGGCGAGCGCGACCGCGTGGCGCGCTTCACTCTCGCCATAGCCCAGATTGACGAGCGCGCTGATCGCCACTTCGCGGGCATCGTCATCTTCGGTTTCGGGAGCGGCTGCGGGCGTGGCAACAACCGCCGGAGTGTCGCCATCGGACAATGCCTCCACAAGGCTCTCAGAGTCCTTCTGGGAGCGCCGGCGCGCAGGCGGCGCCTTGCCCTTCAATTCCACCGCGATGCGCTCAGCGAGCTTTCTACCCACCCCCTTGGCGCGTTCAAAAGCCGACGCATCGCCGAGCGCCGCCGCGGTCTCGATGCCCGAAGCCGAAACGGCATCCAGCAGCGCCAGGGCGTGCTTCGCGCCAACGCCCTGCACACCCTGCAGGCGCACGAACCAGGCGCGTTCCGCTTCGGTCAGGAAGCCGAACAGCCGGAACGCATCCTCGCGCACATAGGTCTCGATATGCAGGGTGATGCCGGTGCCGAACTCCAGGCGCGAGCGCGCGCGGCTGCCAAGCGAGACGAGATAGCCCACCCCGCCGACATCGATGACGGCATCCTCATCGCCGAGCGCCACCACCACGCCTTTGAGCATCCCGATCATGCGCTCATCCTCGCTATCGAACCGCGATGATGCGCATGACAGATCGCCACCGCCAGAGCATCGGCGGCGTCCGCCGTGGCGCGGCTGCCCGGCAGGATGACGGCGATCATGGCGGCCACCTGCCCCTTCTCTGCCGCGCCTGTGCCGACGACAGACTTCTTCACCAGACGCGGCGCATATTCGGCAACGCTCAAACCCGCCCGCGCGGCAGGCAGGATCGCGGCTGCGCGCGCCTGCCCCAGCTTCAGGGCTGTGCCTGCGTTCGCGCTGACGAACTGGTCTTCTACCGCCGCCTCATGGGGCGTGTACTGCGCCACCAATGCCTCCACGGCGGCAAAGATCGCTTCCAGACGTTCAGGCAACGGCGCTTTCACCGGCGCCTTGATGACGCCGTGGGCCACCAGAGACAGGCGCGTGCCGGTCTGGTCGATCACGCCCCAGCCGGTGGCCGCAAGGCCCGGATCAATGCCAAGAATGCGAATCGTCTGGCTCATCGGGCGAGCATACAGGATTGCCCCCGCCCTTCGAGCGTCAGACCCGCTTGAGCGCTTCCTCGACGACACGCTCCGCCGTGATGCCAAAATGCTCATAGAGCTGTTCGGCAGGTGCGGACGCGCCAAAGCCTGTCATGCCGACAAATCCGCCCTCGCGGCCAATGATGGCATCCCAGCCCCAGCGGATTGCAGCTTCGACGGCGACGCATGGCACGCCGTCCGGCAGGATCGAGGCGCTATAGGCATCATCCTGTTTGAGGAAGCGCTCCAGAGAGGGCGCACTAACCACGCGCGCCTTCACGCCCTTGTCGGCCAGCATGTCACGCGCCTGCACGGCCAGTTCCACTTCGGTGCCGGTGGCGATCAGCACAATTTGCGGCGCACCGCCTTCGGCCTCGCGCAGCACATAGGCACCGCGTGCGGAGAGGTTTTGCGATCCGTCATCCTCGCGCAGATGCGGCACACCCTGACGCGACAGGGCGAGGATGGCCGGGCCGTCATTGCGCTCCAGCGCGCAGGACCAGCTTTCGGCTGTCTCCAGCGCGTCGCAGGGCCGCCAGGTTTCAACACCCGGAATGGCGCGCAGGGCCGAGAGGTGCTCGACCGGCTGGTGGGTCGGGCCGTCTTCGCCCAGCCCGATGGAATCGTGGGTCAGCACATAGATGACGCTCTGGTTCATCAGCGCAGACAGGCGGATCGCCGGGCGGCAATAATCAGAAAAGATCAGGAAGGTGCCGCCATAGGGCGTGATCCCGCCATGCAGGCTCATCCCGTTCATCGCGGCGGCCATGCCATGCTCGCGCACGCCGTAATGGATGTAGCCGCCGGAGAAATCGTCAGACCTGATGATGGCCTGCGAGCTCGCCTTGGTCAGGTTCGAGCCCGTGAGGTCTGCCGAGCCGCCGATCAGCGCGGGATAGTCCGCCGCAATCGCTTCGAGCACCTTGCCGGACGCGGCGCGCGTAGCGAGCTTGGGCTTTTCGGCCACCACTTTGGCAATGTGCGCCTTCAGCGCTTCCTGCGCGGCCTTTGGCACGCCGCCGGCCATGCGCGCGATGAAGGCATCGCGCACATTCGATGCCGCCAGACGGTCATTCCACGCCTTGCGGGCGGCGGCGCTGCGCGTGGCCATTTCCTGCCAGTCGGCATAGATGTTTTCCGGCACCTCGAACGGGCCGTGCTCCCAGCCGAGCGCCTTCCTTGCGCCTTCGATCTCTTCTGCACCCAGCGGCGAGCCGTGCGAACCGGCAGTGCCCGCCTTTTTCGGTGCACCATACCCAATCGTGGTGCGGCAGGCGATCAGGACCGGGCGGTCACTGGCTTTGGCGCGCGTCAGCGCCGCGTCCACTGCTGCGGGATCATGGCCATCGACGCTGAGCGTATCCCAGCCCGCCGCTTCAAAGCGCGTCTTGTGATCGACCGTATCGGAGAGCTCGGTCGAGCCATCAATGGAGATGGAATTGTCGTCCCACAGCACAATGAGGCGGTTGAGTTTCAAATGGCCTGCCAGCGAAATGGCTTCCTGGCTGATCCCCTCCTGCAAATCGCCGTCTGATGCGATCACCCAGGTATGGTGATCGACCAGCGCATCGCCGAAATGCGCATTGAGGATACGCTCGGCCAGCGCCATGCCGACAGCGGTGGAAATGCCCTGCCCCAGCGGGCCGGTGGTGGTTTCGACGCCGGGCGTGTGGCCGAACTCCGGGTGGCCGGGCGTTTTCGAGCCGAGCTGCCGGAAGTTTTTCAGCTCATCGATGGTTACCCCGTCCACCCCGATCAGGTGCAGGATGGAGTAGATGAGCATGGAGCCATGGCCCGCCGACAGCACGAACCGGTCCCGGTCGGGCCATTGCGGATCAGCCGGATCGAACTTGATATGCTTGCCCCAGAGCACCGCCGCCGCGTCGGCCATGCCCATCGGCATGCCCGGATGGCCGGACTTGGCCTTCTCGACAGCGTCCATCGACAGGGCCCGGACCGCATTGGCCATCGGACGGATACGGTCAAGATCAGGAGCGGTCATGGGGATGGGCCTCTGGTGAGTTTCGCGAATATGGCGGCGTCAAAGCCTGAATAGCCGGGCAAGGTCAAGACTGGCACGGTCAAACCGGCTGTGATTACCTTCGAGGAGATCGGTTGTGAGCCGCTTGCCCAGCTCTACCCCCCACTGGTCGAACGGGTTGAGGCCGTAGATCAGCCCCTCGCAGAACACTTTGTGTTCATGGACGGCGATCAGCGCGCCCAGCCCTTCCGGGTCAAGGCATTCAAGCATGATGACAGAGCTGACGCGCCCGCCGGGCAGGGTCTTGTGGGCGGCCAGATCGCCCTCGCCCTGATGTCCGTCCAGAAGCGCCGCCGTCTGGGCCACCAGATTGGCGCCCAGCGCCTTTGCACGCTCATCCCCGCTGGCGTAAAGCGCCTGTACCGCAATGAAATCGACCGGTACTTCGTCCACGCCCTGGTGGAGCCACTGGAAGAAGGAGTGCTGGACGTCAGACCCCTTGCCGCCCCAGACAAGCTGGCCGCCGGAATGCGCGGGCAGGGCCGAGCCATCGAGCCGCACCGCCTTGCCGAGGCTTTCCATTTCCAGCTGTTGCAGATAGGCGGGCAGAAGCTCCAGACGCGTTGAATAGGCGGCGACGCAGCGCGACAGCAGGCCGCGCCCGGCCCGGTTCCACACATCGATCAGCGCCTTGGCCAGCGGCAGATTGTCTTTCGCCGGAGCGGCTGCGAAATGCGCGTCAATCTGGCGCGCGCCTTCGAGGATACGCGCAAACACCTCCGGCCCCAGCACGATCTCAAGGCACAGCCCGGCTGCCGACCAGAAGGAGTAGCGCCCGCCCACGCCTTCCTCGAACGGGAAGATGCGCGCCGGTGCAATGCCAAAGCTTTCCGCCCTGTCGGGCGCAGCCGTGGCAGCAGCCATGCGGGCATTGGCCGCCTCTTCGCCAAGGCTTGCCGCCAGCCACGCCTTGGCCGCGCGCGCATTCATCAGGGTTTCGGACGTGGTGAAGGATTTTGACGTGACACAGACCAGCGTCGTTTCCGGGTCCGCGCCCTCAATGGCATCCTCAAGATCTGCCGGGTCCAGATTGGACACGAAGCGCAGATCGACGCCCTCGCGGCGGAACGCCTTCATGGCGCTGTAAACGAGGCGCGGGCCCAGATCAGACCCGCCAATGCCGATATTGATGATGCGCGTGACCGGCTTGCCGCCCGGCGCATCCGTGCCCTGACAGGCCCGCGCAAAGGCCGCCGTGCGCGCACGCGCCGCCTCGATACGTGCCGCCAGCGCCCGGTCTTTCAGCGCGGAGGCATCACGCAGCGCCGAATGAAGCGCGGGACGCTCTTCTGTCGGATTGACGATATCGCCAGACAGCAGCGCGGCGCGCGCGGCGTCGAACCCTCGCGCCTCAGCCAGTGCGAAAAGCGCGTCCATCGCATCCGTATCAAGGCGCTGATGACGGGCATCGAGCGTCACAGTACCGGCCTGCCATTGCAGGGCCGCGTCACGCTGCCCGCCCGCGCGCACCAGAGCGCCGAGCGGTTCGCCTGCAAGGCGCTTCACATGCGGTGCAAGCTGGCGGGCGATATCCATCGGAGGCGCGCTCATGCCTTCGTCGCCGAACATATCAGCACGGTCAGCCCGCCATCGCGGTTTGCGGCCTCAAGCGGATCGATACCCAGCGGCTGCAGCCCCGCCCCTTCCAGCCAGGCGCGCAACTCTGCCTGCTGGAAGCCCAGATGGGCGTGATGGTATTCGGCGCGGAAACCCTCAAAGTCGTGGGCCTCAAAGTCCGCGAGCAGCAGGAGCCCGCCCGGTGCCAGCACGCGCGCCCACTCAGCCAGCGCACGCTGCGGCTGGGCGATATAGTGGAGGACCTGATGCACGGTGATGAGGTCGGCAGAGCCGGTCTCCAGCGGCAGGGCGGTCGCATCGGCCTGACGCACCAGACGGTTAGCCAGCCCCGCCTCGCTCATCTTGGAGCGCGCGACGGTGAGCATTTCGCGGCTGAGATCGACACCCATGCCGTCCTCCGCCCGGTCGGCGAAAATCTCCAGCATGCGGCCCGTGCCTGTGCCGACATCCAGATGCAGGCGGAATTGACGTTCGCCTGCCGCTTTCAGCATGGCAGCCTCTACCGCCTCTTCGGAGAAGTGCAGGCCGCGGATACGCGCCCATTGTTCGGCGGCGACCTCGAAATATTTCTGCGCGGTCTCGGCGCGCAGGCGGCGCACCTCGCTCAGACGCGCCAGATCGCGCGCGACTTCCACATCATCGCTGCGCTCCATCTCTTCGAGCAGCGCAGCAAGGCGTTCGCCCACGCGTGAACGGGCCAGCCGGTAGAACACCCAGCCCCCTTCGGGATAGCGCTCGCACAGCCCGGCATCGGCCAGGAGTTTGAGATGGCGGCTGACGCGCGGCTGGCTCTGCCCCAGCACCTGCATGATCTCGCTGACCGTCAGCTCGCCGCGCAGCAGCAAGGTGACGATACGCAACCGGGTCGGCTCGCCCAGTGCCTTCAGCTTGGTCAGCAACTCTGCGTGCATCGGCACCCTGTCAGTTGGGAAGACTCATCCGTCCACCGGCCATAGCCAGTCTCGCATGAAAAGTCGATTCAGCCACCCGCGCCCAGCGCTGTCATGGCCGCGATATTGGCGGCGAGGTGCTCTTTGCGGGTCGTGGTCATCACCACGCAGTCAGCCAGCCCGTCAAGGACAGGGTCTGTCAGAGCGTCCGGCATGGCCGCGCGCGGACCGTCCGCCGCCCCCGACCGCAAGCGCCGGGCAAGGGCGTAGAGATCGGACATTTTGCGCGGCGGGCGCAAGGGCGGCGGACCATCGCCAGCGGCCTCAATTCCCATCACAGCGACGCCTGCGCCCCGCGCCGCCCGCAGGCGCGACCGCGCCGCCTCGCCAATGAAAGGATGAACCGGCGCCATTAGGATTGTGAACGCGCCGGTCTCCAGCGCCGCATCCAGCTCGGCGCCCCTTCCGGCCACGCCGAGATGGCGGAAGGCTCCGGCAGATTTCATGTCAGACAGGCGCGCCAGCAGGGCCGGGGTCAGCTCTAAAGGTGCCGGGCCATGCAGGACCAACCCGTCCACGCCCTCGAGGCCAAGCCGGGAGAGGCTGGCGCGGATGGAGCGCTCGATACCATCAGGTGAGAAGTCGCGAACGCGCCGGGCAAGACCGGCACTGGTCACCCCCGCCTTGGTGGTGATGAAAAGCTCGTCGCGTGGCAGGCCGGCCAGCGCCTTGCCCAGCCGCTTTTCCGCTTCGCCCGCGCCGTAGGCTGGCGCGGTATCGAACACGCGCACCCCTCCTGCAAACGCCTGCTCGACAAGCATCCGTGTTGCGCGGGAGGGCAGCAGTGCCGTGCCATGCGGGCCGGACACACCAAATCCGAGGCGGGAGGGTAGCGCTGGGGGCGGCAAAGCGTTCATGACTTCTGGCTATAACGCGGCAAGCGCGCTGCCAACCGCAATTCGCCTCAGCGTGCGGCCTCGACGATGGCGATGGCGGCGCGGATGGCTTCGCCCTCATCCATGTCGGTCGTATCCAGCTCGACCGCATCATCGGCCTTCATCAGCGGCGCATCGGGACGCGAGGCGTCGCGCCCGTCACGCTCGGCAAGCTGGCTCATTATCTGTTCCAGGCTGACCGTCTCGCCGCGCCCGACCAGCTCGTTCCAGCGGCGCGAAGCGCGCACTTCGGCGCTGGCGGTAACGAACAGCTTCACATCGGCGTCAGGGGCAATCACGGTGCCGATATCGCGCCCGTCCAGCACTGCGCCGCCCGGCTGGCGGGCAAAAGCCTGCTGCACGTCTTTCAGGGCCGCGCGCACTTTGGGGTGAGCCGATACGATAGAGGCGGCAGCGCCCGCGCCAGCAGTGCGGATTTTCGCTTCATCAATGCGGGCAGGATCAAGCGCGCGCGCGGCCGCCTCGGCGGCGCCAGCGTCAGCCGGGTCATTGCCTGCATCCAGCACAGCCACCGCGACCGCGCGGTAGAGCGTGCCGGTATCGAGATGGGGAAGGTCGAAGCGTGCCGAAAGCGCCCGCGCAATCGTGCCCTTGCCCGAGGCCAGCGGTCCATCAACGGCAATCAGCATGCCTGTCACTCTCCGTCGCGCGGCCCTCTAGGAGGCGAGCTTGCCCATCTCGTCTTCGGAAATGTCGAAATTGGCGTAGACATTCGACACATCATCGAGGTCTTCGAGCGCTTCCATCAGCTTCATCAGCGTGGCCGCCTTGTCGCCGTCCACCTCGATCAGGTTTTGCGGACGCCAGATGATATTGGCCGACTTGGCCTCGCCAAAGCGGCCTTCCAGCGCCTCACTCACCTCGGCCAGGTCCTCACGGGCACAGAAGATGACGTGTTCGCCCTCTTCATCCTCGCTGCCCTCTTCCTGCGTCACGTCCTCGGCGCCAGCCTCGATAGCGGCTTCCAGAACGGCTTCCTCGTCACCAATGGAGAGGGGGAAGCGTATCTCGCCGACCTGATCGAACATGAAGGAGACAGAGCCGGTCTCGCCCAGATTGCCGCCATTCTTGGAGAAGGCGGCGCGCACGTCAGAGGCGGCGCGGTTCTTGTTGTCGGTGGAGGCTTCCACGATCAGGCCGACACCGGCAGGGCCAAAGCCCTCATAGCGGATCTCGAAATACTCCTCGACATCCCCGCCCTGGCCCTTCTTGATCGCGCGCTCGATATTGTCCTTGGGCATGGACTGGCCCTTGGCGTTGGCGACGGCGAGGCGCAGGCGCGGGTTCATGTCCGGGTCGGGGCCACCCATTTTCGAGGCAATGGTGATTTCCTTGGAGAGTTTGGAAAACAGCTTCGCGCGCGCCTTGTCCTGACGGCCCTTGCGATGCTGGATATTGGCCCATTTGGAATGCCCGGCCATGGGGAACCTCCTGCAAACATGTCTGCCCGCCAGAGCGGGGAGCGCGCCTTCTATCGCATAGGCCGGGCTTGGGCAAACCCGCTGCTGGCAGCGTTGTGAAAAAGTGCCGTCCGGCTTGCCGGACGCCGCTTTTCCCGGCTATGCGTTGAACAGGCTCTCGAAAGGCTTGGCTGATGCGCATCTGGTTGAAGCGGCTGCAATCGCGATTGCAGGACCCCCGCCAGTTCTCCGTACCGAAGATGAAGCGCGAATGCCCGATCTGCGGATATGAAGGCGTGTTTCTGGCGCTGGGGACGCCGCCGCGCTGGGACGGGCGCTGCCCGAACTGTTCCTCGCGCGAACGCCACCGGCTGATCCACCTCTTCCTTGAGCGCGAGCAGATTGATCTCACCCGGCTCGGCACCATCCTGCATTTTGCGCCTGAAAAGCACGTCAAGCGGATGCTGTCGGCCCACCCTGGATACAAGGCCGCCGACATCGTGCCCGGCAAGGCCGACCTGACCATGGACATTGCCGACATCACCCTGCCGGAAGGCTCCGTCGACATGGTGGTGGCCAATCACGTACTTGAGCACGTTCCCGATGACCGCAAGGCGATGGCCGGGATTGGCCGCTGCCTGGCACCGGGCGGGATGGCGATCATCACCGTGCCGCAGAACTGGGCGCGCGAAGAGACGTTCGAGGCCGCGCCCGATATCAGCGAAGCGGAACGCTTTGCCCATTACGACGATACCGGCCATGTGCGCTATTACGGGCGTGATTTCGCGCAGCGCTTTGCCGATGCCAGCGGGCTGGATGTCGAGGTCTGGCGCCTGCCGCCGGAGGAGGAGCCGCGCTGGGGGTTGTTCCGCGGCGATGTGCTCTATATTGGCCGCAAGCCGCAGGCGGCCGCAGCCGCATGAGCGTGATCGCCGTCATTCCGGCGCGCTACGGCTCCACGCGCTTTCCCGGCAAGCCCCTGCACGAGATTGCAGGCGTACCCATGGTGGAGCGTGTGCGCCGCCTCGCGCTCGCCGCCGGCAGCGTGGGCCAGGTGATCGTCGCCACGGATGATGCCCGCATTCTGGACGCCGTTGCCGCGCAAGGCGGGCAGGCCGTGATGACGCCGGAAACCTGCCGCAACGGGACTGAACGCGCCTATGAGGCCGTGAAGGGCTTTGCCAAACCTGATGATGTCATCATCAATCTGCAGGGCGATGCGCCGCTGACCCCGCCCTGGGTGATCGAGGCGGTGGCGGCGGAGATGGCGGCCAATCCGGATCTTGCCCTGGCAACCCCGGCTGTGGCGCTGTCAGAGGGTGCCTACGCGAAAATGGCCGACGCCAAGGCGAAGGGCGAGGTTGGCGGCACAACAGTCGTCTTCGACCGGCAGATGAACGCGCTCTACTTTTCAAAGGCGGTCATCCCCTTCCAGCGCGAAAAGAGTGCCGGTACGCCCGTCTACAAGCATATCGGGCTTTACGCCTATCGCTTTGCCACGCTTGCCCGGCTGGTGGCGATGGAGCCGACGCCGCTGGAAAAGGCAGAAAGCCTGGAGCAATTGCGCGCTCTGGAAAACGGCATACCGATCCGCATTGTACTGACCAGCTATCAGGGGCGCACGCCATGGTCGGTGGACAGTCCGCGCGACGCTGAAATCGCCGCCAGCATCATCGCCGCAGAAGGCGAGATCGTCTGATGCGCCTGATCCTTGCCCGTCACGGCAATACGTTCGGACCGGGAGACATTCCGGTCTGGGTCGGCGCGGCCGAAGATTTGCCACTCACCGACACCGGCCGCGTGCAGTCTGTACAGTTCGGCCTGGCCCTGAAAGAGGCTGGTATCATCCCGGCCCGCATCATCGCCGGGCCGCTGCAGCGCACGGCCAATGGCGCGCAGCTTGCCGCCGCCGAGTGCGGTTTTGACAGCGAGATTGAAATCGATACCCGGCTGCGCGAGATCGACTATGGCAGCTGGGGCGGGCGCAGCGATGCCGAGATCGCCGCTAGGTGGGGCGAGAAGGCCATCGACGACTGGCGTGAACGGTCCATAGTGCCTGCCGGGGCCGGCTGGACGCCGCAGCCCGCAGACATCGCCGCCAATGCACAGGCGGTTCTTCAGGGGATCACGGGCGCAGCCAAAGCCGGAGATACGGTTCTGCTGATCTCGTCCAACGGTATTCTGCGCTATTTTCATGCGCTGCTGGGCGGCGATCCGGGGCGGCCGGAAGCGTCCAAGATGCGCACCGGACACTGGAGTGTTGCAGCCTACAGCCCGGCTGGCTGGGCGCTTGAGGTGTGGAACGCACCCCCGCACCCGGAAGCGCTGGGAGGGGCAGGCTGATGGGCCAGATCCTGCGCGCCGTGCTGAGCGAGGAGAACCGGGCGCTCTGGTCATGGCTCTGCGTCATGGTGCTATCTGCCCTGCTGGTTCCCGCTGGCGGGCTGGGACTGGCATCGGCTGCCGGCCTGTTTGCCATATTCGCCTTTCCGGGCGGAACGCTGGCGGCACAGCTGCGCTCACCGGGCGCGGCCACCCTTCTGACGGCTCTTGCGCTGGTCTGGATGACGGCCAGCTATGCCTGGTCGCCCAACCGCGATCCTGAAGAGGTGCTCAAGCTGGCCCTGCTGACGCCGCTCTACATCATCGTGCCGGTGGCCGCCGCGCGGGTGCGCGCCGCTGACCTGCCGCTTGCCCGCGCCGCGCTCATCGCCTCAGCCGTCTTCATCCTGTGTGTGATGGCGCTCGAGGCCGTGACCGGCGGTGAACTGTCACGCAGCTACAAGCTCGCGGTGGAGGGCTTTGATGATGGCCGCACGGACCTCGACATACGTGTCAACACCACGCTCAGCCGCGCCGCCACCGCGGCCATCATGCTGGCGGGTGTGGCCATCATCATGTTGTGGACGCAGCGCAGTGCGCCCTTGCGGGCGCTGGCGGCTCTGGCCGGCATCATCACCATCGCCATCGCGCTGGATTTCGGCGTCCATGCCAATGCGGTTGCACTTGGCGCGGCCATCATAGTCACCGCACTCGCCTGGCGCTGGCCGACCCTGACGCTCCGGCTATTGCTGGCCGGGCTGGCCATCTTCATCCTGGCCGGGCCTCTCCTGTTTATCGGGCTGCTCGCCCTCATCAGCCCGGAGACGGGCGCAGCCATGCCCATGTCGTGGGAATGGCGGCTGGAGATATGGCGGTTTGCCCTTGAACGGATTGGCGAGGCACCGCTGGCCGGGCACGGGATTGGCGCCGCGCGTGCGATTGACGGGTCGATGGAGCTGCGCGGGTACGAGATCGATCTGCTTCCCCTGCACGCCCACAACGCCGCCCTGACCATCTGGCTTGAAACCGGGCTGGTGGGCGCGGCGCTTGTCGCCTTGGTGCTTGCCGCCCTTGCCCGCGCCCTGCCTTCGGCTGAGACCCTCACCCGGCCTGTGATAATGATGATCGCGTTCGCGGTCACGGTCTGGTCGGTGAACGTAGTGGTCAGCTATGGCGTCTGGCAGGAATGGCATCATGGCGCGCTGGCCCTTGCCATAGCCGCCGCCTTCATCGCCCGCACCCGTCCCGGCGGCTAACCGGCAGGATTCTTGCGTCTTCTGAGCAAAATCCGGTGCAGAACGCGCCGGACTGCCCGGGAGAGCGTGATGGCGTATCAATATGGATCAGACAGCGCCCTGAACACAGCTGGCAAGACCAGCGCCGGCGAGCTCCTGCGTCCTGTCTTGCGGCGCGCAAACGTGCTGCGCGCGTTCGGTTTCAGCGATCTGCTGGCCTTCTCGATCTGCCTTTGCATCACCATGCCCATGGCCTCGCCCCAGCAGGACGATCTGCAGATGCTGCGCCATGCCGGTGCCAGTCTCGCCCTGTTTGGCGTGGTCATGCTCTGGCTACGCTCGCGCGGGCATTATCGCGCCCGTCAGGGCCTCGCCAACCAGATCCGCCCTGTCCTGACCGCATCGCTGCTCGCCCTTCTGGGCGCTGGCACCATCCACATGATGAGCGGCGAGCCGGGCCTGCGGACAGCGACGCTTGTGCTGTGGGTGGCGCTTCCCGCGATGATGATGATTTTGCGCTTTGGCACGCGCGCGGCGCTGGAGGCATCGGGCCAGTGGGAGCAGCCCGTCACCCTGCTGACCGCTGCCGCCCAGCGCACCGAACAGCTGACGATCCTTAAGCGCAATGCCGATCACGGACTTGCCGCTGCCACTGCCGTCCCGCTGGAGAGCCTGCAATCGCTTGACGACACGGCGCTGGCGCGCTGGCTCGATACGCTGGACGACATGCCGGCCTTCCTGGCACCGGACGAGGCAACCCAAGGGGTCGCAAACCGGATTGCCAGCCTGCTCAGCGCGCGCGGCGAATGCTTCTACTACCAGCCGTCGATTGGCCGCATCCCCACGCAGAATATCGACCTGATCGACTACCCGCCTGCCGACGGGTTCGTGTTCCGTATCGGTGACAGCCTGGACCGCCCGCTGGCCCAGCGCGCCAAGCGCGCTTTCGATCTGGCTGCGAGCGCGCTCGGCCTGCTGCTCATCGCGCCGGCCATGCTGGCCTTCGCGTGGGCGATCCGGCGTGATGGCGGCCCGGCCCTGTTTGTCCAGCCGCGTGTCGGCAAGGACGGCAAGACGTTCGGCTGCCTGAAATTCCGCACGATGTGCGTCGACGCCGAGGAGAAGCTGGCCGCAGTACTGGCGCAGGACGCTGAACGCGCCGCGCAGTGGCACACCTTCAAGAAGCTGGATGACGACCCGCGCATTACCGGGACGGGGCACTGGCTGCGCAAGTTCAGCCTTGATGAACTGCCCCAGCTCATCAACGTGTTCAAGGGCGATATGAGCCTTGTCGGCCCGCGCCCGATGACGCTGGACCAGCAGGCCGATTACGGGCCGTCGCTGAGCGCCTATGTGCGCATGCGCCCCGGCATTACCGGGCTGTGGCAGGTCAATGGACGCAACACGACCAGCTTTGCCGAACGCGCCCGGCTGGATGACTGGTATGCCCGCAACTGGTCGCTCTGGCGCGACGCCGTGATCCTGGTGCGGACATTGCGGGAAATCGTGATCCCGTCAGGGCGGTGACAACGGGGACCGGCCATGCCAAAAGAGCGGTCATCGACCCCGTAATTCTGAACGCAAGCCCTGCCTGGGAGGCAGTTCCGGCACCATGATGTCCAGGCTCGCCACACTAGGCCGGATCAATATTCCTGACTGGGCCTTCTATCCGTCAGCCGCCGCGCTGGCCGGCCTGATGATCGCGCTCGCCCTGGTCATGCAGCCGCGCAATGCGGGCGCAAGCGTGAGCGAGCGTGAACTGGTCTTTCAGGGCGCTGCGCTCACTGATCTTGTCAACGGGCCGGGTACCAGTGTCCGCTTCGACCCCGGACATAGCGACGGCCCCGTGACGCGCGCCTCCTCGGCGGCCAGTTTCGAGATGGCCGGCAATATGTCGGCCGGTGTGGCCGCCTTCGTGCCCGACGCGTTCGAAACCCGCATTTCAGGGCGCCGCGTCCGGGTGGAGTTTGAAGTGCGTGCCTCCGGCACAAACGGGCCGGATACGGTCCAGATCGCGTATTTCACGACCGGATATGGTGATAGCGGATGGCGCGAACGGCCCATATCACCGCAATACTCGACGATCTCCTTTGAGTGGGACGCGCCCGTTCACCAGGGTCAGGAATTCAACGAGGCTGTTGGCATCTGGCCCGACCCGCAAGGGGAAAACCGGGAAATCCTGATCCGGCGTATCCGCGTCTTCATCCTCCCTGACAACTCCTAGGGTCCATACTCATGCAGCTTTTCCTCGATACCGCAGATATCTCGCAGATCACCGCGCGCATGGAAGGCGGGCTGGTGGACGGCATCACCACCAACCCGTCCCTGATCGCAAAATCGGGCGCAGACATTATGGAGCGCATCGCGGAAATCTGCGCCGTGGTGCCGGGCCCGGTATCGGCAGAAGTCGTCGCCACGGGCTTTGAGGGCATGCTGGAAGAGGGGCGCCGCCTGCGGGCCATTGCGGACAATGTGGTGGTCAAGCTGCCGCTCACGACAGACGGGCTGAAAGCGTGCCGGACCTTTGCCGATGAAGGCATTCCCACCAATGTCACGCTATGCTTCTCGCTGAACCAGGCGCTGCTGGCGGCCAAGGCCGGGGCCACATTCGTGTCGCCCTTCGTCGGCCGGATTGACGATATGGGCGGCGACGGGCTGGGCCTTCTGGAGGCCATCCGGGAGGTCTATGACCAGTACGGATACGAAACGGGCATTCTTGCAGCCTCCCTGCGCTCTGTTACACATGTGGAGATGGCGGCCAGAATTGGCTGCGATGCGGCCACGCTGCCGCCGGGGATATTCGATTCAATGGTGAACCATCCACTGACCGATAGCGGGTTGAAGGCATTTCTCGACGACTGGAAAAAGACAGGGCGCAGCGGGTTGAGCCAGGGGTAGGCATCCATGATTAAACGCTATTTCGGAACAGACGGCGTTCGCGGCACGACCAACCAGTCGGTGATGACCGCTGAAACCGCCCTGCGTCTGGGCATGGCCGCCGCGCACTATTTCAAGCGCGAGAACGGCCGCCGGCATACGGTCGTGATCGGCAAGGACACCCGCCTGTCGGGCTATATGATTGAATCGGCGCTGGTCGCGGGCTTCACCTCTGCGGGTATGGATGTCTACCAGTTCGGACCGGTGCCGACCCCGGCCACGGCCATGCTGACGCGCTCGCTGCGCGCCGATATGGGCGTGATGATTACCGCTTCGCACAATCTCTTCCATGATAACGGCATCAAGCTGTTTGGCCCGGACGGGTACAAGCTGGACGACGCAGCCGAGCTCGAAATCGAGCGCATGATGGACGCCGATACGGCCGATCATCTGGTCTCGCCCAAACATATCGGCCGCGCCAAGCGCATTGATGACGCCGAAGCGCGCTATATGGAAATCGCCAAGGCCACCCTGCCGCGCGCCATGCGCCTTGCCGGGCTTCGCATCGTGATCGATTGCGCCAATGGCGCCGCCTACAAGGTGGCCCCGAAAGTGCTGTGGGAGCTGGGCGCGGATGTCGTGCCGCTGCACAACAGCCCCAATGGCTTCAATATCAACGAGGATTGCGGCGCTACCGCGCCCCAGGACCTTGCCGAGAATGTGAAGCGCTACCGCGCGGATCTGGGCATTGCGCTCGATGGTGATGCCGACCGCGTCATCCTGTGCGACGAACGCGGCAAGCTTGTTGATGGCGACCAGATTATCGGCCTTCTGGCCACCGCCTGGAAAGCCAGCGGCAAGCTGAATGGCGACACGGTGGTCACCACCCAGATGTCCAATCTGGGCCTTGAGCAATATCTCGAGAAGCAGAAGATCAAGCTGCAGCGCACACAGGTGGGTGACCGCTATGTGGTCGAGGCAATGCGTGCCTCCGGCGCCAATCTGGGCGGCGAGCAGTCCGGCCACGTGGTCTTGAGCGATTTTGCCACGACCGGTGACGGGCTGATCGCGGCGCTGCAGGTGCTCTCCTTGCTTATCGAGTCTGGCAAACCCGCCAGCCAGCTTCTGAAAGTCTTCACGCCCGCACCGCAAATCCTCAAAAATGTGCGCTATACCAATGGCGCGCTGCCGCTGGAGAATACACGGGTGAAAGAGGCGATTGCCGAGGGCGAGACGCGCCTGAACGGCAAGGGCCGCCTGCTGGTGCGCAAGTCCGGCACCGAACCGCTGATCCGCGTCATGGCCGAGGGCGACCGCAAGATGATTGAGGCGGTGGTGAGCGATATCTGCATGGCGCTGGAGAATACCAAGGGGGCTTGAGGTAACACGCCCTCGTGCTTCGAGACGCTTTCTTCGAAAGCCCTCAGCATGAGGGCTTGTGGTGCTTTCCCTCATCCTGAGGGTGAGCGAAGCGAACGTCTCGAAGGATCAGGGAAAAGCCATCTCTCAGGCATGGTTGGCCCGGACACCCGCCTGCGCGGGCGCAGGCAAGCCGGGCCATGACAGTTATCTTCCTCAAACCACCGGCAAAGCTTCCGACAACACGCCGCCAAAGCGGATAGGCTCCACGCGCACCGCAAGCCCGGTGCGGTCATCGGTTTCGACATACACACCGCAAGCGGTTGCCGGGCCGCTGGCCGCCTGCATCCGGCCTGAGCGCATATGCGTCGTGAAGCGGCGCAGCGGCTCTTCCTTGTCCATGCCGATCACGGAATCATAGCTGCCGCACATGCCCGCATCGGTCTGATAGGCCGTGCCGCCCGCGAGTATCTGGTGGTCAGCGGTCGGGATATGGGTATGCGTGCCGACGACAAGGCTCGCCCGCCCGTCGCAGAAATGGCCCATGGCGTGCTTTTCGCTCGTCGCCTCGCCATGCGCATCGACGATGATGGCATCGGCCACCTGCCCCAGCGGCGAGGCCGACAGCGCCTCATCCACGCAGGCGAACGGATCGTCCAGCGGCTGCATGTAGAGACGCAGGAGCACGTTCATCACCATGACGCGCGCGCCTGATCTGGTCTCGTAGAGTCCGGTCCCCCGCCCCGGCGCGGTACCGCTGGGATAGTTGGCCGGGCGAAGCAGGCGCGGCTCACGCTCGATATAGGTCAGCGCTTCGGACTGATCCCAGGAGTGATTACCAAGGGTGAGCACGTCCGCGCCGGCATCAAACAGCTCGATGGCCGTGCGTTCGGTAATGCCAAAACCGCCTGCGGCATTCTCGGCATTGACCACCACGAAATCGAGCTTCAGCCGGTCACGGAAAGCGCTGAGCTCCTCCACCAGCACGTCGCGGCCCGACTTGCCAACCACATCTCCGAAAAACGCCAAGCGCATGGTCTGTTCCTATCCCACAAACGCCTTCTCGACCACAAATGCGCCGGGGCGGGCATTGGAGCCTTCCTCCAGCCCGGCCGCTTCCACGCGCGCCTTGCAGTCATTGATCATGTTGATGGAGCCGCAGATCATCACCCGGTCAGTTGCCGGGTCCAGCGGCCCGCCCGTCTCGTCCCAGAGCTGGCCGGTATCCATCAGCGCGGTGATACGCCCCCTGCGCGGATGATCCTGGCGCGTCAGCGAGGTGTAGTGGACCAGCTTGTGGGCATGTTCGCCCACCAGCGGATCGTCTTTCAGCGATGCCACCAGCTCCTCGCCATAGGCGAGTTCGGCGGCTTCCCGGCAGGTATGGGTCAGGATCACCTGCTCGAAGCGCTCATAGGTTTCAGGATCGCGTATAATGCTGGCAAAGGGGGCTATGCCGGTGCCGGTGGAGAGCAGGAAAAGCCGCTTTCCCGGCAGCAGCGCATCATGGACCAGCGTGCCGACGGACTTGGTCCCCAGAAGGATTTCGTCACCCTCCTTGATGCCCTGCAGGCGCGAGGTCAGCGGACCGTCAGCCACCTTGATCGAGAAAAAGTCCAGCCCGTCATCCCAGGCCGGGCTGGCCATCGAATAGGCGCGCAGGAGCGGCTTGCCATCGACCTTGAGGCCCAGCATCACGAACTCGCCGGAGCGGAAGCGGAAGCTCGCGGGGCGCGTAACGCGGAACGAGAAAAGACTGCCGGTCCAGTGGCGCACCGAGAGGACGCGCTGTTCGCTGAAAGCTGCCATGGGGGAAGAGGTCTCGCATCTGGGCCGGTTGCAAATCTGGTGCGGGATGTAGCGGCTTAGCCCCATTTCGCCAATGCCTGCCGGTGAGATCGGCGGTGTCAGACTGCCCGGTAGCAGCCCGCCTCCGTCACCACATAGTCCAGCGCCACATCATGGCGCCCTGCCGGCACCCTGGCGACGCGCTGGCCCTCATAGGCAAGCCCGACCGCCACCACAGGTCCGCTGGCGCGCAGTGCGCTTAGCGTGCGGTCATAAAAGCCCGCCCCATAGCCGATGCGGTGGCAGCGCGTGTCGAACGCCACCAGAGGCACCAGCAGGAGGGTGGGTGTGAGCACCGGACGTTTCGCCCCCGGCACGTCTATGCCGAACGCGCCCGCCTCCAGCACATCGTCCGGGTGCCAGGCGCGGAACTGCAGGGGTGCATCCCTGGCCATCACCACCGGCAGGGCAAGTTGGGCCTGTTCCAGCAGGAAGGTCTCCATGAGAGGACGCGGATCGATCTCGCCGCGCACCGGCCAGTAACCGGCAACAACCGCGTTCACGGCGGGCCATGCGGCGTCAGGAAAATGGCCGGCGAGCATTTGGCCCGCATCGCCCTGCGCCGCGGCCAGCGCGATCCGGCGCGCCAGCGCCTTGCGCCGCAGACGGTTTTTCTGCCAGCCGCTCAACATGGGCAGGTACAGGCAGGCAAAGGTGTGGCGGCACCAGACGGGCCGTTGGCTATGTAACAACCCTGATGACCCGGACTACCAGGTGGGCGCCGCGTGATGGAGGCCACGGCCAGCATCAGAGGCAGCTCCCGTTCAGAGATGTAAGGTCGCCGGGATGTGAGAGCCTGACGAGAACTCCAGTCACCGCCACAGGGATGAAGATGGGCCTTCACGGGGCTTTGCTCAAGCCTCACTGCCATCTGCCCCTGCAAGCGCTTCCAGACGCTCTGCAGCCTTGACGATGGTTTCCGCTGCACGGGCGCGGTCAGCGCGCCGGCGCGCCTCGCCCTGCGAGATGGTCCCCTTGGCATCCAGCAGGTCGGACTCCAGCGCCTCCACCCTGCCTTGCGCCTCACGCATCTCGTCGGCGACGATCAGGGAGGCCATCAGCAGAAGGCGCAGCTCGCCGATCTGGCCAACCTTCTCGGCCAGGTCACGCACATGGGTATCGAGATGCCCGGCCAGCTCCTTGAGATAGGCTTGCTGGCCCTCTTCACATCCGATGGTGAAGGGGCGTCCGTTGAGGGAGATCGTGACCTTCGACATTAGCGGCCCACCTCCCCGAACAGATCGTCCGGCCCGCTATCGGCAAGCCCGGCACCGGCAATCGCCGCTTTCAGCTCGCTCATCGCCTCTGCCAGCGCTGCGCTGGCTTCGCTGGCGGCTTCGGCCAGCTCCGCTTCGCTGGAGCGCGCGGCATCAAGCTGTTCGGCCAGCCGTGAACGGTCCTCATCGGCATGGCGGGCGGCGCGCGCATCGCCTTCTGCCTCGCCCATGCGGCTGACGAGCTGCCCTAGCCGGGTTTCGACCGCGCTGATGGCGGCCAGCAGCCGCGCCTCGGCCTGGGTGAGAGGATCGCTATCGGGCGTTTCGGCAGGCGGGGTTGTGGTCATGGACGTCAAAATCCGCTCTTGCGCACAAAAGTTCAAGTGTCAGATGAGGTGTGCAGGCGCTTCTATACACCGGGTTTTCAATTCCGTCCCCGTCCACTAGACAGGCCGCGGCGGGATAAGGCCGGTTATTGAAGGGGTTGACGCGTGGGACAGGAACGAGACGGGCTTGCCAAGGCGTTTGCCGATATCTGCCTGAAGGCCGCCATCGAGGTGATGGATGTCTATGAAAGCGGCTTTATCGCTCAGTCCAAGGATGATCGCTCGCCCGTTACCGCCGCCGACACCCGCGCCGAGGCGGTCATTCTTGAAGCGCTCAGACATGTAATACCCGGCGTGCCGGTGCTGGCCGAGGAAAGCTTCTCTGCTGGCGTGCGGCCCGACATTAATGGCGATTTCCTGCTGGTCGATCCGGTCGATGGCACCAAGGAATTCATCAACCGCAATGGTGAGTTCACCATCAATATCGCCCTCGTCTCCGGGCGGGTGCCAATAGCGGGCTGCGTCTACGCACCGGCCATGAAACGCATATTCATTGGCGGGAAGTCAGGCTTTAGCGGGACTTTTCCGCCGGGCGCAAAACTGGACGCAGGCGCGCTGTCTCCCATGCAGGCACGCGCCATGCCGCAATCGGGCCGTATCGCCGTGATGAGCCGCTCGCACGCCGATGAACAGACCCGCGCCTTTGCCGCCGCCGAAGGGGTAAGCGAGACGGTCAGCGCCGGGTCATCGCTGAAATTCTGCCTGGTCGCGGATGGCAACGCAGACCTCTATCCGCGTTTCGGCCCCACCATGGAGTGGGACACGGCAGCCGGTCATGCTGTCGTGCTGGCGGCGGGCGGCAGCGTCACCCGCCCGGACGGATCGCCCTTCCTCTACGGCAAGACCGAGACCGGCTATCTCAATGGCGCGTTTGTCGTACGCGGGCGCCAACCGGCCTGACCAGAGGCCGCCGGGTCAACAAATCCAGCGGGCTATAGGCCAGCATGCGGGCGAAACCTGCTGCCGTGACCTTGCGGTCAGACTGCACCGCCCGGCGCTTGGCCCACAGGCCCGGCAGTCCCTTGAACGCGTTTTTGAGCGCGCGGCCAAACAGGGCAAAATGCCCGAAGCGCGCCGCCGATACCCATAGCACCAGCGTCATCGCCAAGTGTAGCGGCAGGGTTAGAACGAGCAGCGGAAACGGCATGATCTTCACATAGGTCCACAGCCGGTTGCGCGTACCGTGATAGGTGGCAAACACCGAACGCCGCCCGCTGGAACCGTAGCCGACATGATCGACCACCGCATTCTGCACATGGACCGCAGTGTGACCGGCCAGACGCGCGCGGGCGGCCAGGTCCACATCCTCCACATAGCAGAAATAGTCTTCATCAAAGCCGTTCAGGCCCTCGAACACATCGCGGCGGATCATCATGGCCGCCGCGCAGGGTGCGAAAATTTCGCCATCAGGCGGGGAGGCCATCTGGCGTCCATAAGCGCCGCGATAGGGGATGCCGGTAATGTGCCAGACATCGCCCGCCCCATCGAGTACACCCTGATGTCCGTAAGCGCGCTGGGTGGAGCCAAAGAGGCTGGCGTGTGGATAACGCTCCGCCGCCGCCATCAGCTGTGCCAGCCAGTCCGGCGCAGGGAAAGCATCCGGATTGAGCAGGACCAGCCAGCGCGTATCGGCCATCGCCGCCAGCCGGTTATTGCCGCCCGCAAAGCCCAGATTGGTGTCAGAGACGACCAGCTCGATCCCGCCTGGCATGTCAGCCGGGGTCAGCTTGCCGGTCTGCGAGCCGTTTTCCAGCACCAGTATGCGCGCGGGGCGAAGGGACTGCGCAGCGAGGGCGGCTTTGAGCTGCGCCCAGTGCTGCGCGCTCTCATAGGCAACGATCAGGATCGTTACGTCCGCAACCACCGCTAGCCCTCTGCCGGGCCGGGCAGCAGGCGCGCGCGTATCGTGCCGTCCAGCGCATTGATCCGGTCAAGGAAATCTGCCGGCAGATCGCCTTCGAGGTCGGCAAGCGCATAGCCGATCTCGGCATCGGTCTGCAGGAACTGGGCGGCGACGTTGGCGCCTGCCTTTTCGGCGGCATCATTGAGGCGGCGCAGGAAACCCGGCGCGTTGATATGGGGCACCGCCACGCGGGTGCGGCCCGGCTTGATTGGCCCCGGCTCAACCTGCGGGAAGTTCACCGCATGGCCGGTCGAGCCCAGATAGAGATATTTGGCCAGCTTGATCGCGCTGTCCTGACCGATGGCGGCCTGCGCCTCCAGCGTCGAGCCGCCAATGTGCGGGGTAAGAATTACATTCCTGAAGCGCTGCAGTGGCGATTCAAACCGGTCGCCTTTCGCGCTCGGTTCCACCGGGAACACATCCACCGCCGCGCCGGCGATATGCCCGCTTTCCAGCGCCGCCGCCAGCGCATCAATGTCGACGAGATCGCCGCGTGCCTGATTGATAAGGAAGCTGCCCGGCTTCATGGCGCGGATGCGCTGCGCATTCATCAGATTGCGCGTCTGCGCGCTGGACGGCACGTGCAGCGTGACCACATCGCACTCGGCCAGCAGCGCCTCCAGGCTCTCCATGGGCCGTGCATTGCCGTGCGCGAGCTTCGGCTCGACATCGTAAAAATAGACATGCATGCCGAGTCCCGACGCCAGCACGGAGAGCTGGGTGCCGATATTGCCGTAGCCGACAATGCCGAGCTTCTTCTTGCGCACTTCGTTCGAGCCTTCGGCCGTTTTCAGCCAACCGCCCTCATGGATGGCGAACATCTTCTCCGGTACGCGGCGCATCAGCATGATGATGGAGGCAAGCGTCAACTCCGCCACCGAGCGCGTATTGGCAAAGGGCGCGTTGAACACCGGAATGCCCCGGCGCGCAGCCTCGGCCAGATCGACCTGATTGGTGCCGATGCAGAAACACCCCACCGCTTGCAGGTCCGGCGCGGCATCGAGGATGTCTGCATCGATATGGGTGCGCGAACGGATACCCAGCACTGATGCGCCTTTAAGCGCGGCCTTGAGCTCACTCACATCGGGTGAACCTGCCATCCGGGTAATATCCATCGGCCCATAGCTGGTAAGCGCGCTATCAGCATCGGGATGAACATTTTCGACAAGGAGGGCGCTGAATGGAGTGGTGCTCACGGGAGGAACGGGCCTTCATGCTGGAGTTGCTGCACTGCGGCACAAAGCATGCGCCTGCTCTGCGGCAACTTGCAACACCCTTGCTGGAATCAGGAGGGCGGACCGGGCAATTGAACACTCACCGGCTGGCCGTCCACCGTCACCGGCTGATCTGCCGCCTCCAGCCGGTCCACGCGCAGCAGAGCCAGCGCGAAGCCCTGCCCGCCGGACAGTATCTCGCCCAACGGCGTCTCGCCTGCCGTGACGGCAAGGCCGCTGGCAAAAGCACCATCCCCGGTGAGATACACGGTCCGCTTTCTCACCCCACCCTTGCGGTGCATGCGGCTGGCCACTTCCTGCCCGACAAAGCAGCCCTTCTTGTAATTGATCATGTGCAGAAGATCGTGGTTCACATCGGTGGAGAAGACCTCCGCCGGGCCATAATCGTGCGGCATCTCAGTGACGCACGCCGCCGCCTTGGCCGCGAAATAGCCGGCTGTGTCGTCACTGATATTTGCGCTGGCCGGAACGATCGCGCGCATGCCCAGCCCCGGCCCGCGCGGGTCCGGCGCCATGGTCAGCGCGGCTGCTTCCAGTGCTGCAACGGCATCACCACGCGCCGCCGCAACGGCCAGATCATCACGCAAGCCAAGCTCTGCCTTGGCGCGTAGCCGGTAGAGCGTGAAGCGTTTCAGGAGGGCATCGGCTTCACCCGCCGGAACGTCCACGAACAGCCCGCCCTCGCCATCATCAAGGAAGATGAAATCGGCGAGCACCTTGCCTTGCGGGGTCAAAAGCGCGGACCCAAGCACCTTGCCGGGCGTGACGCCCTGCGGACCATTGGTGACGACGCGCTGCAGGAAATCGCGCGCATCCGCTCCGGTGATATGGATCACGGCACGGTGGGAAAGACGGGTGAGGAAGCCGGTGTCTGACATGGCTCCGATGTGGCCTATCTGCGGCCCTGCCGCAAGGGCGTCAGTGGCGTGTCATTTGCCCCTTGCCGCATTATCGGCAATCATCGCCCACCGGCATTGAAGGAGGGGGCGATGTTTGGACGGGGCAAGGACCGCCTGCGCGGTGCCAGAGCCAGCTTTCAGGACGTGCTGACGGCTCTGCCCTACCGGCAGGCGATATCGTTCGATCCCGGCCAGCCCAACCTCATCACGCACCAGCTCAAGCATGGCGACTATCTGGCAGGTGTCGGCACCGATAGTCTCGGCTCGGCCATCGCCATTATGAAAAAATTCCGCGACTGGGCGAGCGTGCGGGCCAGCACGACCCTTTTACGCAAGGTGGAAGCGGTCTGCCCCGACATCCTGTTTGATCTGGAACAGAAGCTCTCCTTCACCAGCAATCTGGTGGAATACTCGCTGGATTTCATGGACTGGGCACAAAAAGCCCTGCAGGCCGTCGAAGATGCGCAGGCCGCAGGCGATGAGCAGCGCACGGCGGACGCGCTTGTTACGCTCATCACCGGCTTTGCCGCCTATATCAGCCAGATCGGCAGCTATTACCATGATTTCCAGAGCTATTTTGGCAAGGAAACCTATGACCGCTACCGGGAAAATCTGAACACGCTGGCCAATGATGACCGGCGGGCCATCCACGCCTTCTACGCGCATTTCGAGGTCGCCGTGGCCAGCATGGGGCGCATATACGGCCAGGAGATTCCCGCCATCCGGGCCATGGGCGAGATACCGCCTGCCTTCATCGTCAAATGGGCGCTCTCGCTCGCAGGCTCGATCCAGAAGCTCTATGGCAGCGCTCTCGATCTGCTGCAGCGCTGACCTGACGCGGCGGCTTGATCTGGCGGGCAGGCCCGCTCTGCGCTAAGCCACGCGCCATGACGCGAATTCTCTTCATCACCGCGACGCGCATTGGCGACGCGATCCTCTCCAGCGGTTTGCTGGACCATGTGCTGCGCACTTACCCTGATCCGCGCGTGACGATTGCCTGCGGGCCGCTGGCCGCGCCGCTCTTCCGCGCCGTGCCTGGTCTGGAGCGCGTGATCGTGATGACCAAGAAAAAGGGCGGCGGCCACTGGTTCGATCTGTGGCTTAACACCGTCACGCATCGCTGGGACATCGTCATTGACCTGCGCGAGAGCGCGACGAGCTGGTTCCTGCTCGCGGGCAAGCGCCATGTGAAGCGCAACTGGCCGGGTGACGGCACGCCGGTTCACCGCGTCGAGGAGGCGGCGGCCTTTCTGGGCGTATCGCCCGCGCCCTCGCCCGTGCTCTGGCTGGATGATCTGGCACACGCGCGCGCACGCGCCCTGATGCCCGATGCGCCAGTGCTGGCGCTGGCCCCGGCGGCCGCCGCACGCTTCAAGGAATGGGCGCCGGAGCGCTTTGCCGGGCTGGCACTGGCGCTGACTGGACCCGATGGCGCGCTGGCGGGGGCGCATGTGGCGATTTTCGGCGGGCCGGGCGATGAGGCGACCGCGCGCGCCGTCACCTCGAAGCTGGACCCTGAACGCACGCACGACTTTACTGGCCAGCTTGATCTGGTGGAAACCGGGGCCTGCCTGTCACAAGCCGCGCTGTTTGCCGGCAATGATAGCGGGCTGATGCATATGGCGGCGGCAGCCGGCACGCCGACGCTCGGCCTGTTCGGGCCGACCGATGAACGCGTCTACGGGCCTTGGGGCCGCAGAACCGCGACCGTACGCGCGGGCGATCAGGCCGATGAGCGCACACGCGACCGGCTGAAAACGTCTGAGACCAGCCTGCTGGCCGATCTGGAGCTTGCGCCCGTGCTGGCAGCGGCAGACAATCTGATCAGACAGGAGAGCACGCCATGAGCGAGACATTCGACACCCTCATCAAGGGCGGCACAATCGTCAGCCATGCCGGGCGCACGAAGGCCGATATTGGCATTCGCGATGGCCGCTTTGCCGCCATGGGCGATCTCTCTGCCGCCAGCGCGGGCGAAGTGATCGATGCGACCGGCCTGCACGTCCTGCCCGGCGTGATCGACACGCAGGTTCACTTCCGCGAGCCGGGCCTTGAGTGGAAGGAAGACCTTGAAAGCGGCAGCCGGGCTGCGGCTCTTGGAGGCGTGGTGTGCGTCTTTGAAATGCCCAACACCAACCCGGCGACCACCACGCCGGAGCTGATGGCCGACAAGGTGAAGCGCGGCCACCACCGCATGCACACCGATTTTGCCTTCTATGCAGGCGCGACCAAGGAAAACGTCCATCTCCTGCGCGAGATGGAGCTGATGGCCGGGTGCTGCGGCGTGAAGGTGTTCATGGGCGCCTCCACCGGCGATCTGCTGGTCGATACCGACGAAGGCGTAGCGGCAGTCCTGAACGTGATCGAGCGGCGCGCCGCCTTCCATTCGGAGGACGAATTCCGCCTCGCGGACCGGCGCGCGCTGGCCCGTCATGGCGACTGGACAAGCCATGTGGAGGTACGTGACGACATCGCCGCCATGCAGAGCACGCAGCGCCTGGTGCGCCTGGCGCGCGCGGCCGGCAAGCGCATCCACGTGCTGCACATCTCCACCGCCGACGAGATCGAATATCTCCAGCACCACAAGGATATTGCCAGCGTGGAGGTGACGCCCCAGCACCTGACCCTGGCTGCGCCGGAATGCTATGAGCGCCTTGGCGCCTACGCCCAGATGAACCCGCCCGTGCGCAACGCAAAGCATCGCGAGGGGCTGTGGCGCGGCGTCGATCAGGGCATTGCCGATATTCTCGGCTCTGACCACGCGCCACACACCGTGGAAGAAAAATCCAAGCCCTATCCGGCCTCCCCGTCCGGCATGCCGGGCGTGCAGACGCTGGTGCCGCTGATGCTGGATCATGTGAGCAAGGGCAGACTGACGCTGGAGCGCTTTGTCGACCTGACGAGCCACGGGCCGCAGCGCGTGTTCGGTCTCGCCAACAAGGGCCGCATTGCCGCCGGCTATGACGCCGATCTGACGCTGGTCGATCTGCATGCGGTGCGCACTATCGAGGAAAGCTGGCTGGCCTCGCGCTGCGGCTGGTCGCCCTTTACCGGCGATACCGTCACCGGCTGGCCGATGGCAACAATCGTGCGCGGCAAGGTCGTGATGCGCGATGACGAGCTGGTCACGCCGTCTGTCGGAGAGCCTGCGCGCTATGTGGAGACGCTAGGGGCGGTTTAGGCAGGTTCTAGCTCGGGGAACTGGGAACCACGGCGTTTATCACCGATCTTCTCAACCGGGTTCCCGGGCTTGCCTGTCCCCATGAAAACGGGGAACCCGGGATCCATATTTTCAGCTATCGAGTATTCCCATGGGTCCCCCGTCGGGGCGGGGGACCCCGGCGGAACAGCCTGTTAGCGCTGGGTTATCCTGCACGAGGTCCCGGATCGCACTACGCGCGTCCGGGATTTCAGCGAAAAAAGCCCTCACCCCAGCTCAATCACCGCATCGACCTCCACCGCTGCACCGAGCGGCAGGACCGGGCAAGCGACGGCGGAGCGGGCGTGACGGCCCGCATCGCCAAACACTTCCACCATCAGGTCTGAACAGCCATTGATGACTTTGGGAATGTCGGTGAAGGCCGGGTCTGCCGCCACGAAGCTGCCAAGGCGCACCACGCGTTTTACCCGGTCCAGATCACCCTCACAGGCGGCGGCAAACTGGGCGATGAGATTGAGCCCGCACAGGCGCGCAGCAGCCTGCCCGGCGGCCACATCCATGTCCTGCCCCAGCGTGCCCTTCACAAGGCCGTCCGGCCCGATGGAGACCTGGCCGGACACGAACACCAGATTGCCGGAGCGCACGAAAGGCACGTAATTGGCCACCGGCGCGACGGCCTGCGGCAGGGTGATGGCGAGCTCTGCAAGGCGTTTGGCGATCTGGGACATGGGGAACTCCTGACTGCGTATGCCCTCTCAAGCCTGTCATCACCCGCTTCATGCGGGTGACCCAGCCCGGAGAGGTTCCGCTTGTACGTTCGTTGCAGGCATGGCTCCCCCGGACCTCGCTTACGCTCGGCCGGGGGATGACACTATTGAGCCTAAAACCGCTCCACAGCCATCGCCGTGGCTTCGCCGCCACCGATGCAGAGCGAGGCAACGCCGCGCTTCTGATCGTGCTTTTCCAGCGCCGCCAGCAGCGTGACGAGGATGCGGGCACCGGAGGCCCCGATCGGGTGGCCGAGCGCGCACGCACCGCCGTTTACGTTGATCACGTCGTGCGACAGGCTCAAGTCCTTCATCGCGATCATCGGCACGCTGGCGAACGCCTCATTGATCTCGAACAGGTCCACATCCTTGGTCGACCAGCCCGCACGCTCCATCACCTTGCGCATGGCCGGCACCGGCGCGGTCATGAAGTAGGCCGGCTCGTGGGCGTGGGCCGCCGTGGCGACGATTTTCGCGATGGGTTTCAGACCCCGGCGTTCAGCCTCTGACAGGCGCATCATCACAAGCGCCGCCGCGCCATCAGAGATGGCCGAGGCATTGGCCGCCGTCACCGTGCCGTCCTTGGTGAAGGCCGCGCGCAGTTCCGGGATTTTCTCGGGGCGTGCCTTGCCGGGCAGTTCGTCATGCTCGACCGTCACATCGCCCTTGCGGGTGGAGATGGTGACGGGGGCAATCTCGCGCTTGAAAATGCCGTCCTCGGTCGCCTTCTTGGCGCGCGAGAGCGTCTCGATGGCGTAGGCGTCCTGGTCCTCGCGGGTGAACTGGTATTCCTGGGCCACCATGTCGGCATAGACGCCCATCGCCTTGTGCTCATAGGCATCTTCAAGCCCGTCGAGCGCCATGTGATCCTTCAACGTGTCGTGGCCATATTTGAAGCCGCCGCGATGGGTCGGCAGAAGGTGCGGCGCGTTGGTCATGGATTCCATGCCGCCCGCCACGATCACGTCGGCTTCGCCAGAGGCGATCATTGCGCGGCCATAGATCGCCGCCTGCATGCCGGACCCGCACACCTTGTTGAGCGTGGTGGCCTGAGCGGATTTCGGCAGGCCCGCCTTGATGGCGGCCTGACGGGCGGGCGCCTGGCCCTGACCGGCGCTCAGCACATTGCCCATGAAGACCATGTTGACATCGTCGCCGGCGACACCGGCTTCGGCCAGAGCGGCCTTGATGGCGATGGAGCCAAGCTCCGGCGCGGCCATGGCCGCCAGATCGCCCAGCAGCCCGCCCATGGGGGTGCGCGCCATGCCCACAATGACGATGGGATCGTCTGCGCTCATGTTTGTCTCTCCTGTTTCAGGATGAAAGGGGTATGCGTTCTAAAAAACTGGCGCGCATGTGAAGGCCCCGCGCCGCGCCGCGTCAAGGCTTTTCGCAGGTGCAATGTCAGGCGCGGTCCAGCGCAACCGCCTCGGCGAGGATGACGGCCAGCCCGTCATCGAGATCATCGCCCGAGTAAATCTTCACATGGCGCATGGCCTTGCCACTGCCTTCCACGCGCACATGACCGGCCAGTTCAGCACCGCGGGAAAACTGCAAATTGATGTGCGCCTTGTGAGGCACGATGGCGCAGACCAGTGCCTCGCCCTGATACCAGGGATAGCCCCATTTGAGTATTTCGGTCAGATGCGGCGCACGCGCCCGGATCCAGCCGCGCAAAGCCCGTGCGAGCGGCGCGCTGGCCTTTTCCCGGTCGAGCTTGTCGAAATAGGCATCTGCGCTCATTCGGCTTTGTCCTCGCTTCTGGTGGCCATGATCCACCCGCCGCCCAGCACGCGGGTATCCTCGTCCACGCTGTAGAAGACGCAAGCCTGACCGGGCGCCACACCTTCCTCGCCCGCCGCCAGCGTCACACTGACAGCGCCGTCTGCACCCACATGCAGGCTGGCGGGGCTGGGCGGCCGTGTGGAGCGCACTTTCACGGCGATCTCCATCCCGTCAGCATCGGCCAGCGCGCCATCGCCAATCCAGTTCACATCGGCAAGCTGGATGGTGCGCACGGCGAGGGCCTCGCGCGGACCGACAATGACCTGCGCCTCGGCGGCATCCAGCCGGATCACGTAGAGCGGCTCGCCGGTGGCCACACCAAGCCCTCGGCGCTGACCTACCGTGTAGTGGATCACGCCATCATGGGTGCCGAGCACCCGGCCATCTTCATGGACGATCTCGCCGGGCCGGGCGGCATCGGGGCGCAGGCGTTTCACGACGCTGGCATAATCGCCATCGGGCACAAAGCAGATGTCCTGACTATCAGGCTTGGCCGCCACGATCAGGCCCAGCGCCAGGGCCAGCTCGCGCGTCTGGTCCTTGGTCAGATGACCCAGCGGGAAGCGCAAGTAATCGAGTTGCTCACGCGTGGTCGCGAACAGGAAATAGGACTGATCCTTGCCGTGATCTTCGGCGCGCAGCAGCACCGGTCCGCCCGCGCGGTCTTCGCGGCGGATATAATGGCCCGTCACCAGTGCAGCCGCGCCCAGTTGCTGCGCCGTGCTGAGCAGATCAGCGAACTTCACAGACTGGTTGCAGCGCACGCACGGAATGGGCGTGGAGCCCGCCAGATAGGTATCGGCGAAGTCTTCCATCACCGCTTCGCGGAAACGGCTTTCATAGTCGAGCACGTAATGGGCAAAGCCCATGGCCTCGGCCACCCGGCGGGCATCATGGATGTCCTGCCCGGCGCAGCACGCGCCCTTGCGGTGGATGGCAGCGCCATGATCGTAAAGCTGCAGCGTCATGCCGACGACCTGATAGCCCGCACGGTGCAAAATGGCCCCGACGACAGAAGAGTCCACGCCGCCAGACATGGCCGCGACAACGCGGTGATCTTGCGGGTTTCCGCCCAGCCCCAGAAACTCGCCGGTCAGGCCGAACTCGGCCATCAGCGCGTCCACACGCGCCTTATCGGCAGCCGGGTTTGCAGAACGGGTGTCACGCGACCCTGCGGGGCGCGCCTGAATAAGGGTCGTCATCTCTCTTTCCTTTCCCGCCGGTTCAAGGCCGGTGGCAATGGGCGTCAGGCGCGGCATATAGCGCATGGACGCGGCAAATAGAAGGCATGGCCGCGCCGCGCGCGCCGTTAGCATGGCGTTTACGATTATTACGGGTTTCGATGGATTTCGGGCGGCCTTGGGCGCATCGTTGTCCCATGAACGCTGCCTTCGCATCCGGTGTTTCGGGCTTTGCCTCTGCCGCGGCTCTTATGAACCGCGCGGCAGACCGGGTGTCCGGCGTTCGTGACCTGACCATCCCCGACCGCTCTTCCCGCGCGGTCAACACTCCAGGCGCGCCTGCCGGTCCTTCCCCTCAAAACCCCGCACCCGGCGGGCGCGTCACTCCTTCCCCCGACTACGCTGCAGCCGCCGTGGACATGATCCAGGCGCGCAATCTCGCCGCTGCATCGTGCGCCATCGTGCGTGCCGCTGACGACATGGTCGGCGCGCTGCTGGATGTGAAAGCCTAGCTTGCACACATCAGGGCTAGGCCCGATGCCCTGCAGCGCATAGTTTGCAGGCCATGAGCGACGTTCAGGTAGATCTTGTCCTTGATCCGGTATGTCCCTGGTGCTGGCTTGGCCATCGCTACTGGCAAGCCGCGCAGGAGCTCGTACCGGAAATCCCGGTGGAGACCGTGCTGCGCCCGTTCCAGCTGGATGCCTCCATCCCGAAAGCGGGACTGCCCTATCAGGACTATATGAGGAAGCGTTTCGGCGGCGATCCGTCCGGGCGCTTCAAGGCCATGCGCGAGCATCTGGAAGCGGCCGGACCCGCGGCCGGTATCGTCTTCAATTTCGATGAAATCACCATGCGCCCCAACACGATGGACGCGCACCGCCTGATCCGCTGGGCGCAAGGCCAGGGCAAGGGGGCAGAGGCCGCCGAGGCGCTGTTCAAAGCGTATTTCGAGGAGCGGCGCGATATCGGCGCGGCCACAGAACTGACCGCGATCGCGGAGGCTATCGGCCTTGACGTCAATCTGGTGGCAGAGCTGCTGGCCACCCATCGCGACAAGGAGGCGCTGGAGCGCGAGGAGAAATTCTACCGCTCGCTGGGCGTGGCGGGTGTGCCCTGCTTCATTTTCAACGGTGCATTTGCCGTCTCGGGGGCCGAGGCACCAGAGGTGCTGGCAGACGCCATCCGCAAGGCCGCCAGTCTGCCACCGGAGGAAGACGCATGATGCGCGCGCTTCCCGCTCTTGCCGCTGGCCTGCTGGCTGCCTGTTCGCCCGGCCAGCGCACGCCGCCGGACGGGGCCGAGCAGGCCCGTTTCATTGCCGTATGCACAGAGCGTTTCGACTATGGCGATGAAGCCTGCGCCTGCCTGTCAGAGCGCGCCGCGCGCCGCTTTGATGCGGTGGCCTACTCGATCCTGATCGACTCCATGACCGGCGAGCCTGTCCGCGCGCGCATGGATGCCGCCGGGCTCAACTCCAGCGTCCAGGGCGCGCTCAGCCGCTTCGTCGCCGAAACCGCCCTCACCTGTTATCCGGAAACCTGATTGCGCCTGCGTCCGGCGCACCCGATAGTGCGCTGCAAAGGCTGAACTCAATCAGCCCTGCGGGAGGGTTATCACCATGACACCAGTGGCCGTCGCCGGTCTCTATATCGGCATCAATCTGCTCATTCTGCTCGCTCTGGCCTGGAACGTCATCGACGGCCGGCGAAGCAGCAAGGTCGGCTTTGGCGATGGTGGTGATGAAAGCCTCGCCCGCCGCATCCGCGTGCATGCCAATGCGACCGAATGGGTGCCGGGCATGCTGATCGGCCTGCTGACGCTGGCGCTACTCGACGCGCATATCTACATCCTGCACGCGCTGGGTATCGCCCTGACGCTGGCACGCGTGCTGCACGCCTTCGGCCTGACGGGCAGTTCGGGCACCAGCTTTGGCCGGTTCGGCGGCGCGCTCATCACCCTCATCGTCTATCTGGCAGGCGGTATTGCCATTTTGTGGTACGCGCTGAGCTGAACGGACTGCGGGCCGTTGCGGGGCAGCAGTCCCGCCGTTATAGCCGGTGGCCATGACCGATAAAAACGCAAACGCTCCCGCCTCGCCCGCCAGCGGACCGGACACCAATGTCCTGTTGCCGCTGGCTGAAAGCCTGCTCAAACGGGCCATGGCCGCTGGGGCGGATGCCGCCGAAGTGATCCTTGGCGAATCCCGCTCACTGGAGGTTTCGGTACGCGAAGGCGCGCTGGAAGATGTCGAGCGCTCTGAGGGGCGCAGCGCGGGCCTGCGCGTCTTTATCGGCAAGCGCATGGCAGGCACCAGTTTTTCCGACCTGACCGACGAGGGCGCGAGCCTGGCGGTGGAGCGCGCCATCGCCATGGCCCGCGTCGCGCCCGAAGACCCGTATTGCGGCCTTGTCGAGCCTGACCAGCTTGCCCGCACCATCCCCCATATCGATCTTTACGAGGATATGGACTGGGACGCGGCCGCGCTGGAGGCCGAAGCGCTGGAAATGGAAGCGGCCGGGCGCGCGGTTGAGGGCGTTGCCATGGTTGCCAGCTCCGGCGCGAGCCTGTCGGCCAGCGCCGCCGTGATCGTCACCTCCACTGGCTTTACCGGTGCCAAGCGCGGCTCCATGGCGTCGCGCGGGATCGCCGCCATCGCAAAATCGGGCGAGACGATGGAGCGCGATTACGACCAGCATTCCATGCGCCAGCGCGCCGCCCTGCGCAGCGCAGCGCAGCTCGGCCGCTCTGCCGGTGAGCGCGCCGTTGCCCGCCTTGGCGCAGAAAAGATGACATCCGGCAAGATGCCGGTTGTCTTTGATGAACGCGTAGCCACCAGCTTCCTCGGCGCGCTGCTGGGTGCGATCTCCGGGCCGTCAATTGCGCGCGGCACATCCTTCCTGCGCGACAAGAATGGCACGCAGATTTTCGCCGAAGGCATCGACATTATCGAAGACCCGCTAAAGCCATGGGGCCATGGCAGCCGCGCCTTTGACGGCGAAGGCATTGCCACACGCCCGCGCGCCATCATCGAGGATGGTGTGCTGACTGGCTGGCTCATGAACGCCGCCAGCGCCCGCCAGCTGGGCCTGCCCCTGACCGGCCATGCCAGCGCCAATCCGGGCGGCCCGCCGGGGGTGAGCGTGTCCAATCTGCACCTCGCACCGGGCGAGCGTTCGCGCGTCGAACTCATCGCTGATGCGGGCAATGGCCTGCTGGTGACAGAGATGTTTGGCGCCTCGCTCAACTCCAATACCGGCGACTGGTCGGTGGGTGTGGCCGGCCACCGCATCGAGAACGGCAAGATCACCGGCGCGATCAGCGAGAGCACGGTGGCCGGGAACATGCTGGATATTTTCGCCCGGCTGCAGCCCGGCAATGATCTGGAATTCTCTGGCCGGATCAATGCGCCGAGCGTGCTGGTGGACGCGCTTTCCGTTGGCGGGCGCTAGCGCCGATCTCGATCTTCTGGCCGGGGCGGCGCGCGATGCCGGCCACCTCGTCATGGAGTATTTCGGTGAAGGCGCGCGCCTTAAGCACTGGGAAAAGCGCCCCGGCGATCCGGTCAGCGCAGCCGACATGGCCGCCGATGCCTTCCTGAAAGACACGCTGCTTAACGCCCGCCCCGATTATGGCTGGCTGTCAGAGGAAAGCCGGGCCGAACCGGGCTCATCGGGCCGCATCTTTGTCGTCGATCCGATTGACGGCACCCGCGCCTTCATCAAGGGGCGTACCGATTTCTGCATCTCGCTGGCCGTCGTGGACAACGGCCAGCCGGTCATTGCCGTGATCTGTGCGCCTGCGCGTGAGGAGTTTTACACCAGCATCAAGGGCGAAGGCGCGCTGTGTAATGGCGACCGCCTGCAGGTCTCGCAGCAAACCGCCATTGCGGGCGCAAAGCTGCTGGGCGATGCCGGAAGGCTGGGTGATCTGCGCGCTATCGGGGCTGAAACGATCCACGTCAATTCTGTTGCGCTAAGGCTCGCCCTCACCGCCAGCGGACAGGCCGACGGGCTGGTGGCGGTGCGCCCGAAAAACGACTGGGATCTGGCAGCGGGCCACCTCATCGTGACGCAGGCGGGTGGACGCCTCTCCTCGCCGGACGGCGCGACGCTCAGCTATGATGACCAAAGCCACCGCCAGCCAGCGCCCATCGCGGCTGGTCCGGCGCTCCATGCTTTGCTATTGCAGCAGCTTGCCGGACGGATAAAGGAATCACCATGAGCCAGCAGCTTCTCCATCTCGTGATCGGCGGCGAACTGACAGAGGTTCGCCCCGATGTCCACGAGTTCAAGGATCTGGGTGCGGTAGAGTTTGTCGGCGCGTTTCCCGACTATGAAAGCGCGCGCATGGCCTGGAAGGCCGCCGCCCAGCGCACCGTGGACAATGCGCATATGCGTTTTTTCATCATCCACGCCCACAAGCTGCTGGATCCCGCCAATGGCGGGCCGCAGGGCTAAGAGGCCAGGACGCTGAGCGATCCCGCCCTTCCGGCAAGGTCCGGCCCGCAATCGGCCGGAACGCTCGCGCTCGCCGCGCGGCTGTTTTCCGGCTGGATCGCGCCCAGATGGCCTTTACTCCTGCTGGGCCTTTTCCTGTCTGCCGTAACGGCCGCCTCTGTAAGCGGCTATGCGCTGGTGGTGCGCGAGATGACAGCGCTGATGGAGCTGCGCGATGCGCGCGTCATCTGGCTGGCACCGGCCATCGTGCTGCCGCTGGTGCTGATCCGCAGCTTAAGCCTCTACTGGCAGACGCTGGCCACCAACAGGCTGGCGCTGGGCGTCATGCGCGATCTGCAGACGGCCATGTATGCCCGCCTGATGGACGCCGACTTTGCCCGCCTGCAGGGCGAGGGCGCAGGCTCCCTCGTCTCGCGCTTCACCAATGACATCACCACCCTGCGCGAGAGCCTGGTGCGCGCCGCCAACAATCTGACCCGCGACACCCTGCAGGTGATTGGCGGGGTGGCGGTGATGATCTGGCTGGACTGGGTGCTGGCCCTTTTGCTGCTGCTGATCCTGCCGCTGGCCGGTGCGCCGGTGCTGCGCCTTGGCGCTATCATCCGCAAGCGCTCGCTCAGCGTGATGAGCCAGATGGGCAATGTGACGAGCTTTCTGGAAGAGACCCTGAGCGGGACGCGCCTCATCAAGACCTTCTCGCTGGAAAACTACGCACGCGGGCGCTCACGCACGGCCTTTCAGGAACGCTTCAGGCTCTTGCAGGCCATGGTGCGTGACCGCTCCAAGATCGAACCTCTGATGGAAATGGCTGGCGGCGTGGCGCTGGCCGGTATTTTTGCTGTCGCGGGCTGGCGCATGGCGACAGGCGATAGCGATGTGGGCCGCTTTCTCGGCGTAATCGCAGCGCTTCTCATCGTCAGCCCGGCCTTGCGCGCGCTCGGCTCGCTGGCCGGTGCGATACAGGAAGGCATGGGCGTGCTGGAGCGTGTCTTCAACCTGCTCGATGAAGACCCGCGCCTGGTGGAGCGCTCAGGGGCAAAGCCGCTGAAACTCAAAGGCGGGGCGATAGCACTCAAAGACGTGCACTTCGCCTATGGCCCGGAGGCCCCGGCCCTCAATGGTGTCTCTCTGGAGGTGCCTGCTGGCAAGACGGTCGCGCTTGTCGGACCGTCCGGTTCGGGCAAGACCAGCGTTCTCAACCTCATCGCGCGCCTGTTTGATCCGCAATCGGGCCATGTGGAGATTGACGGGCAGGACATTGCAGCCGCCACGCTGGCCAGCGTACGCGGCTCTCTGGCGCTGGTCAGTCAGGACACGACCCTCTTTGACGACACCATTGCCGCCAATATCGGCTTTGGCGCGCTGGAGGCCGATCAGGACGCCATCGAGGCCGCCGCAAAGGCTGCCGACGCGCATGACTTCATTGCCAGCCTGCCGGGCGGGTATGAATTCCGCGCCGGGCCGCGCGGCAATCAGCTCTCCGGCGGGCAACGCCAGCGTATCGCCATCGCCCGTGCGCTCCTGAAGGACGCCCCCATATTGCTGCTGGACGAGGCCACGTCGGCCCTCGATGCGCAGTCAGAGGAACGCGTGCAGGCCGCTCTGGAGCATCTGAGCGAAGGGCGCACCACACTCGTCATCGCCCACCGGCTCTTCACCGTGCGCAATGCGGACTGGATCTATGTGATGGATCAGGGCCGGGTGGTCGAACAAGGCCGCCATGACGATCTGGTGGCGGCAGGCGGGCTTTATGCCCAGCTGTGCCGTATCCAGTTCCGCGAGGATGGCGGCGCTCAGGCGACGTAGAGCGTGTCCGCGTCAGCTTCCGAGCGCAGCCAGGCATCGGCTTCGGCAACCGACTCAAAGACGAGGGCTTCATGGCCGGTAGCGCTCAGGCCGCGCCGCCAGACACGGGCATAGGCGCAATCAAGTTCGCGCGCCACGATGGCAACCCGGCTGGCGGGCATTTGCCGGCCACAGGCTTCCGCCAGATGCATGGCCTTGCCGCTGTCGAGCGCGGCGTAGGCGAGCCTTGTGTCAAACAGCACCTTGCGGGCAGGCTGGGAGAGGAAAAATTCGAGGAAGTCGGGCGTGCTCTGTGAATAGGTTGAGGTGTCACGGGCGCCGGAAACGGCGACAATCACAGTTGAGCGGTCCGGGCTCAGTGATATGTGGTGACGGCCCATTTGCCCTCCCAATGGAGAGCCATACTGCCATGGGAAAGGTTAATATCCCGTGGCCCCTGATACCGGTATCATTCCCGGCGCAGCAGGCGTTCTGTGAGGATTGAGCCCCACCAGCTGGCCATGAAGCCGTCATGGCAAGCCTGGCGGTCATACTCGGTCCTGACCCAGGTCAGGAAATCGATGGGTTCTTGCGCATTGCGGTCAAGATAGAGCTGGAAGAAATGGTCCAGCATGCCGGTTTTGCCGTGCTTTACATGGCCGTATCTGAGCGAGAGATGCGAGACCGCCTCTTCCACCGGCTTTCCCTCATGCAGGATGAGGTACATCACGGCGACAATACCCGCCCGGTCGGAGCCTGACTTGCAGTGCATGAAGGCGGGATACTTGATCGTGTTGAACACCTCGGTCAGGCGTTCGATACGCTCCACATAGGGCGCTTCACGTGATCCCCAGCCCAGATCGATCACCGTCAGGCCGTGCTTTTTCGCCGCCCAGTGCTCCAGATCGTAATAGGCCCTGCCGGGCTGCACGCCGCGCAGGTTGAGGATGGTACGAAAGCCCTGCCCGGCCAGCCAGGCTATACGTTCAGGGTCCGGTTGGTTGCCGCGCCACATCTGCCCGCCCACATGGCGGTGATTGTGCCAGGCCCGGCGCAGCACGCCATGATCGTCCCACATCAGGCTACGGCGGGCGCGGGCGAGAATCGCCGGATCGTCAAAATTGGCTGTCATGGGGCGGGACTTAAGCGGTGATGGCGCCACGCGCAACAACACTTGATGCTTGACGTAAGGCGGCGCTCTGGCCAGCAACAGGACATGGCAAGGTCCGTCTTGAGCTTTACGCCTGTCCAGATCGCGCTCGGCGCGCTGATGGGCGGGTACATGTCCCTCGTCCAGCACACCACGCGCTGGGAGGTGCGGCGCAGCGAAGCCATGCGCGAGATTGCTGCGCGCGGCGGCGGTGCCATTGGCGCGTTCTGGCATGGACGCCTGCTGATGAGCATTGCGCTCTGGCCGCCACGCACCCAGCCGCCCGCCATTCTGGTTTCGCGCTCTGCCGATGGCGACATTATCGCGCGCGCCGCCGCCCACCACAAAGTGGCCGGCATTCGCGGCTCGACGCGCAAGCGCCGCCGCGATGGCAGTTTCGACGACAAGGGCGCGATGAGCGCCTACCGCGCCATGGTGCGTCATGTGGAAGATGGCGGCGTGATGGCGATTACACCGGACGGTCCCAAAGGCCCGCGCATGCGGGTGACGCCCGGCGCGCTAAGGCTGGCAGAAGCCACGGGCGCGCCCCTGCTGGCTGTCACCTGGTCGATCCGCTGGCGCAAGGTGTTCAACTCCTGGGACCGCTTTGTACTGCCCTTCCCGTTTTCGCGCGGCGTCATCATCTGGAGCGAGCCCTACCAGCTGCCGGATAATCCCACCGCCGAAGACCGCGAAGCGGCCCGTGTCTGGCTGGAGGAGACGCTGATCGCGCTGACGCGTGAGGCGGACCTGGCCTGCGGTGTGGAGCCGGTTGAACCGGCACCGCCAGGAGGGGCGCGCAAAGCATGACCGGCCTGCCTCCTGCCCTTTCCCTCTATCGCCTTGCATCCGGATTGGCCGCGCCGCTGGCCCCTGCCCTGTTGTCGTCGCGCGCGGCCAAAGGCAAGGAAGATGAGAGCCGGATTGGCGAGCGCCTCGGTCACGCCTCCCTGCCCCGGCCCGATGGCAGCCTTGTCTGGATCCATGGCGCCAGCGTTGGCGAAAGCCGTGTCGCGCTTACCCTTGCCGCTGCGCTGATCGAGGCGCGGCCCGGGCTCAACGTGCTGCTGACCTCCGGCACCATCACCTCAGCCGCGCTTGTGGGCCGCGAAGCACCGCCCGGCGTGATCCATCAATACGTGCCGGCCGACACCCCAAAGGCGGCACGGCGCTTCGCCGCGCACTGGAAGCCGGATGTGGCCGCCTTTGTGGAGAGCGAGCTCTGGCCCAATCTCATCCTCGAAACGGCGCGCTCTGGCGCACGTCTGGCGCTGGTCAATGCGCGGATGAACGCGGCGTCCTTGCGGCGCTGGCAGCGCTGGCAGCGCTCGGGCAAGGCACTGGTCAGCCAGTTTGACTGGATCAGCCCGGCAGATGGGCGCACCGCGCGCGGGCTGGGACATTTGCTGGGCCGCAAGCTGTCTGTCGCAGGCAATCTGAAGCTGGAAGTCCTGCCCCCCATGCCATCCAGGGACAAGCTGGATGCTGCACGGACCATAGTGAACGGGCGGCCCATCTGGGTGGCGGCGAGCACGCATGCGGGCGAGGAGGAGATCGTGCTGGATGCCCATCAGCACCTGCTCGCCCGCCATCGTGACGCCCTGCTGATACTGGTGCCGCGCCACCCCGACCGCGCCGATTCCATTGCCACGCTGCTTGACCAGCGCCAGCTCGAATTCGCCCGGCGCTCCCTTCGCGAGGCGCCGCGCCAGGATGTGCCAGTCTGGCTGGCTGACACGCTGGGCGAAATGGCGCTCTGGTTCGAGCTGGCTCCTGCCGCGCTGATTGCAGGCAGTCTCAAACCGGGCATTGGCGGGCATAACCCGATCGAGGCGACAAGGCTGGGCTGCGCGGCGATTTCCGGTCCCTGGCGCGACAGCTTCTCCGACATTTACGACGCCTATGAGGCGCATGGCGCTGTGACAACGGTGCAGGATGCAGGCGGGCTTGCCGAAGCGGTCCGGCACGTATGGGCCGGTGAAGGAGAAGGTGTGGCGGCAGCTCAGATCGCCCTGGAAGCCCTGACGGGCAATGTGCTGGAGACCACTACGCGCAAACTGCTATCCCTTCTCGATACGCGTTCGGAGGCACGCTGATGCGCCCGCCCGCTTTCTGGAATGACAAGGCTGGCCGCTCCTCCGGCGCGGTCACGCGGGCGCTCCTGTCCCCGCTGGGCTGGGCCTATGCGGCCGCGGGTGCCGCGCGCATCGCCCGCACAACGCCCTTCAAGGCGGACGTGCCGGTGATCTGTGTGGGCAATCTTACCCTTGGCGGCACCGGCAAGACTCCCGTCAGCGCGGCCCTGCTGTCCATGCTCGGCGAGATGGGGGCCACACCGTTTGCCCTGTCGCGCGGCTGGGGCGGGCGGCTGAAAGGGCCTGCAAGGGTCGATCCGGCCCGCCACAGCGCCGATGATGTGGGCGATGAGCCGCTTTTGCTGGCGCGCGTGGCGCCTGCGGTCATCTCACCGGACAGGCCCGCCGGTGCGCAGCTGGCGGCCCGTGAAGGTGCCAGCATCATCGTCATGGATGACGGCCACCAGAACCCCACCCTCCACAAGGATTTTTCCTTCGTCGTGGTTGATGGCGAGACAGGCTGGGGGCCGGGGACGATCTTCCCGGCAGGGCCTTTGCGCGAGCCTGTCAGCGCCGGGCTTGCCCGCGCCGACGCGGTGATCGTGATGATGCCCGATAGCGAGACCTTGCCGGACCTTGCAAAGCTGAAGCTCGATACGCTGGACAGGCCGGTTTTCCGCGCCTGGCTTACCGCCACCGGGCCGGTGCCGCAAGGCAAGCTGCTGGCCTTTGCCGGCATTGGCCGGCCGCAGAAATTCTTCGATGGGCTCAAAGCGGCGGGCGGTGACATTGCCGATGCCATCCAGTTTCCCGATCATCACCGCTTTACCGCCAGCGATCTCAAACGCCTTGCCGATCTGGCAGAGAGCTGGGATGCGCGCCTGATTACCACGGGCAAGGATCATGTCCGCCTGCCCGCCGGGTTCCGCGACACGGTGCTGGACTATCCGGTGCAGGCAGTGTTTGCCGACGAGGCGCGGATCAGGGATTGTCTGGACGCGGTTCGCAGCGGGGTAAAGATGCAGCCATGAGTTCGGTTCTCAAACGTGCGGGCTGGCGCGCGGAAGCGGCCCTGTTCGACGGATATGAAGCGTCGATGCGCGCGCTGGGCATGGAGCGGGCCAGCGATACCGGCTCGGCCATTGTCTCGCGGCTGGGACCGCTGATGCGCCAGCACCAGATCGCCCGGCGCAATATGGAACTGGTGTTTCCGCACGCGAACCCCGGCGAGATCGACGCCCTGCTGGGCGCGATGTGGGACAATATTGGCCGCGTGGCCGGGGAGTTGCCGCTGCTGGGCCGCATGGATCTCAGCGGACAGGGCGAGCAGGTCCGCATTGAGGGGCTGGACATATTGCGTGAGCTGCAGCGCCAGCAGCGCCCCATCCTGCTTTTCGGCGGGCATTTCGCCAACTGGGAAGTGCTGGTGGGTACGGTGGCTACGCAAGTGCCCGATTGCTGCCTGGTCTACCGGCATCTGAACAACCCCTATATCGACGCCCGGCTGCGTGGCCGGCGCGCCTCCATGGGCGGGCATGTCTTTGCGCCCAAGGGAGATGCCGGCGCGCGCATCATCCTCAAATCCATGCAGGAAGCCCGGCCTGTGGCGATGATGGTCGATCAGAAGATGAATGACGGGATCGAGGCGCCCTTCTTCGGCATGCCCGCCATGTGTGCATCCGGCGGCGCGCGCATGGCGCTGCGCTATGACGCCGCCATGATCCCGATGTCGATTGCCCGCACGCAGGGACCAAATTTCATCGTGCGCATACACGAGCCGCTCGCTCCGCCCAAAGCCACCGAGCGCAATGCCGCTGTGACCGAAACGATGACGGCAATGAACCGCTTTATCGAGGAACGGATTCTGGCCACGCCGGCCCAGTGGTTCTGGGTGCACCGGCGCTTTGCCAAGGATGTTTACCGCAAGGCGGAGGGCTGAACGTCCAGCGTGGCGAACGGGTCGACATTGCGCCCGTGCCAGCGGATACGCCAGCACAGGTGCGGGCCGGTGGAGCGCCCGGTCGAGCCGACGCGCGCGATGAGCTGGCCCTGCTCGACCACATCACCTTCTTCCACGAGCACTTCGGACAGGTGCAGATAGGCCGAGTTGAAGCCCTGCCCGTGATCGATGAAAATCAGCCCGCCTTCGAAATACATGTCCGTATCGGCCAGCCTGACGATGCCGCCAGCCGGTGCCAGCACAGGCGTGCCGGTCGGCGCGGCGATATCGACGCCATAATGAGGGGTGCGCGGCTCGCCATTATAGATGCGCTGGCCGCCAAACCGGCTGGAGATACGCCCCTCTACCGGCTGGATGAAGCCTGACAGGAACCCGTCCCCCTCCCAGCGCGAGGCGTGGGCCTGGCCTTTGCGCACGCCTTCGGCGCGAATGCGCTCCAGCACCTCCGGCGGCGGGCTGACCATGGCGGGCGGCAGGCCGTCAATGCGCTGGATGGCATACTCGGCCGGTGCCACATCATAGCGCGCGTCGAACACCCATTCGCCATCGACGCGCACGCGCAGGCGCGTCTCGGCGGGCGCATCGCGGTCATGGCCAAGAATGACCCAGCCCTCGTCATTGGCGCGGGTGTCTACCTCATCCAGCCGGACCAGCGCGCCAGGCGCCGTACGGCAGACCAGCACGCCGCCCTGACGATGTTCACCGCTGCACGCAATCGCGGGCTCAGGGCTGGCAACGGACAGAAGGAGCGCCAGAAGTCCGGTCATGTCTGCATTCCCGGCTCTGAGTGGATTTCCAGCCAGCGTTTGGTCGCGGCCTGTGCGTCCTTGAAGGCTTCCTGCAGCTCGGAGCTCCAGTAGCGCAGCTGGTTCAGGGGGATTTTCTCACCCGTGACCGCGCACAGCACATAGGCACCCGGCTCCAGTATCATAAAGTCGGCATCGCCATATTCCAGCTTGGCTTCGCCGGTGAAGTCGCGGTCAAACCGGTTCATGCTCTCTCCCGCACTGTCCTGATGGTCCTGTCTATCACGGGCGCTGCGCTGCATCAAAGTGGGAGACAGCGCCTTGACCGCAGTGCAACATACGCCATCTGTTCAGGACACCTCCTTTCATCCCTTCATCCGTCCGGGATTTCTCCATGACCAATGCTGCCGCCCTGTTCCAGCCCTTCCAGCTGGGCTCGCTCTCCCTTGCCAATCGTATCGTGATGGCCCCGATGACGCGCTCCTTCTCGCCGGGCGGCGTGCCGGGCGATGACGTAGCGGCCTATTATCGCCGCCGGGCAGAAAATGCGGTCGGCCTTATCATCACCGAAGGCACCACGATTGACCGTGCAGGCGCTAGCTTTGATGCCAACGTGCCGAACTTCCATGCCCCGGAATCGCTCGCTGGCTGGAAAAAGGTCGTCGACGCCGTCCACGCCGCAGGCGGCAAGATTGCTCCCCAGCTCTGGCATGTGGGCCTTGCCCGCCGTCCCGGCACCGGCCCCCACCCTGATGCCCCCTCCGACAGCCCGTCGGGCATTCTTCCCAATGGCAAGACCGTTGGCGAGCCGATGAGCGAGGAGGACATTGCCGACACGATCCACGCCTTTGCCAAGGCTGCAAAAGCCGCTGCCAGCATTGGGTTTGATGCGATCGAGCTGCACGGCGCGCATGGCTATCTGATCGACCAGTTCTTCTGGGAAGGGCTCAACCGGCGCTCCGACCGGTTTGGCGGTGATATGAAGGGGCGTCTTACCTTCGCCGAGGAAATCATCCGCGCGGTACGCGCCGAAATGCCCGCCGCCATGCCGCTCATCCTGCGCTATTCGCAGTGGAAGCAGCAGGATTATGGCGCGCGCCTGGCCGAAACGCCGCAAGAGCTGGAAGCCTTCCTCAGCCCGCTCTCCGACGCTGGCGTGGACATTTTCCATGCCTCGACGCGGCGCTTCTGGATTCCCGAATTTGAAGGCTCTGACCTCAATCTGGCGGGCTGGACGAAAAAGCTCACCGGCAAGCCGGTCATTACCGTCGGCTCGGTGGGCCTCAATTCAGATTTCCTCGGCGCCTTCATGGGCGAGGGTTCTCCGGCGGCGTCTCTGGATGGCCTGCTGAAACGCTTTGAGGATGGCGAGTTTGATCTCGTCGCGATTGGCCGGGCGCTGCTGTCCGATCCGCAGTGGGCCGCGAAGGTCCGCGATGGCCGGTTTGACGAACTGGCTGATTTTTCGGCTGAAGCGCTTAAAGAGCTGGTATAGGCATCAAGCCTGACAACAATAAGGGGAGACAAGGCATGAGCCTTCTGGAGCAGTACGCAAGCCGCATCGGCGAAACCGTCACCTCGGACTGGTTTGAGGTGGATCAGGCACGGGTGAACGCCTTTGCCGACGTGACGCTGGATCATCAGTTTATCCATGTGGACCCGGAACGGGCAGCAAAGGAAACGCCGTTCGGCGGACCGATTGCGCACGGCTTTCTGACGCTCTCTCTGCTCTCCCATTTTGCCGAATCCAGCCTGCCGGCCTTTCCTGACAAGGTGATCGGCATCAATTACGGCTTCGACAAGGTGCGCTTCCTCTCCCCGGTCCGGGTGGGCTCGCGCATCCGGGGCAAGTTCACGCTGGCAAAAGCCGAAGAGCGCAAGCCCGGCCAGATCCAGCTGGTGCAAAGCTGCGCGGTGGAGATTGAGGGCTCGCAGACCCCTGCCCTCGCCGCCGAGTGGCTGAGCCTGGTGGTTTACGGCTAGCGCAAACCCTAGCGCAGGAAGGGCAGGAGCGAGACCTGGCTCATGTCGGAGAATACGAGCGCTGAGACCTGAACGGCGGCCTGTGCCTGTGCCAGGCGGGTCGCGGCCTCCGCCATGTCGGCCTCCTCCAGCCCGGCAATCATGCCGGTGAGATAGTCCGAGCGCTGGGCGTTACTGCGCTGTGCGTTTTCCAGACGTGCCTGCATCGAGCCGTTCTTGCCAAGGGCGACGGAAATATTCTCGAACGCCGCGATGACATTGCCGATCTCGGTGGAGAGGAAGTTCTGCTGCGCCTCGGTGACGGTGCCATCGAACGGGCCGTCCGGGCCGTCATTGAAATCGGCAATGCGGGCGAAAATCTCCATCAGCTCTGTCGCCAGATCACTGGCCAGAAACCCGGTCTCGACCGTGGTGTTCTCCTCGATCCGCCCGGTCTGGGCCTTGGCGGAGTTCTGGAACAGATCGGCTATGTCGGCTGCGCCCTGAACCTGCCCGATCGTGTCAGCGGTAAAGGGAAGCGCATCGGTGCGCGTGCCGCCAAAGATGAAAGAGCCGTTGAACTGCGTGTTTATCGCCGCCGTAAAACGGCTGAAGGCCGACTGCACGTCATTCATCAGGAAGGTGCCGTCATTGGTCGTCAGCGCCAGGCGCAAGTCCTGTACGGCGTCCGACATCTCGTTCAGCGCCAGATCCTGCACATCCAGCCGGCTGGCCAGGCGCTTGCTGGCATCGACAAAATTGTCCGAACGGGCCAGCGCGCCGCGCGCGAACAGGATCGTCTCGGCCTGATTGCCATAGCCTTTCAGGTCCGGCGCCTTCATGCCGGTCGAAATCTGCTGGCTGGATTCATACAGTTCGCGCTGCGCGCGCATCAGGTCCATGAGCGCGGACTGGGAGGCGGCCTGTGTTGAAATGCGCATCGCGGTCAAACCTCCTGGCTATTAGCGGCCCATATTCAGCAATACGTCAGTCATTTCCTTGGACGCCTGGATCATCCGCGCGGCAGCGTTATACGCCTGCTGATAGAGGATCATGTTGGCCAGTTCCTCATCCATGTTGACGCCCTCGACATCCATGCGCTTGCGGTCGGCCGCTTCCTTGACCGACAGGGCGGAATCCGCGGCCCTCTCCGCGCGCGCGGCACGCGTGCCGACATCGCCGGCCAGCCGCGCGCCATATTCCTGCAAATTGGCCGTGCCCGCAGCAAACCCGCCCGCCCCGTCAAAGCGGCGTGAGCTGGAAAACGCGTTGTAAAGCGCCTGCCCGCCCCGCCCGTCACCCTCGGTCAGCACCAGATCGCCCGGCACGGTGCCTGCGCCGATATCCAGCTGCGAGAAAGCGATGGCGGAGGAATTGCTGCGCAGATCATTACGCACCGAGAACGCTTCGGAGCGCGACATGCGCGCCGCATCGCCAATGCCAAACAGCTGTGACAGGGCAAGACCTGTATCGCCGCGCGAGCTGGTGTCGCCGACAAGATCGAAATCGTAATTGGCATAGGCCCCCGACGGGGTGAAGTTGAGCGCGCCATCGCCATTGAGCGACCAGGTGCCAAACCCGCCCATGCCGGTGGCCGGATCGTTCAGCGCGTTGACGAAATCGCCAAGGCTCGCCTGATCGGCCGGAATGGTGATCTCGGTGGAGGAGCGCCCGTCCGGTGTGGAGATGCGGAAGGTCATCTCCTGCCCGGCGCCGGTGCCCAGCGGTGTGGCGGCGCCCAGCCCCGTATCGAAGAAGGATGGCCGCGGCGAGGTGATGATGTCATTCAGGCCGAAAAAGTGCGCAAAGCCCCGTCCGCCGCCGAGATCGGACGGGCTGTCCTCGTCCTGCACCGCGGCAAGCCCGGTTCCCGGCGCGGTGGCATTGATAACCAGACGCCCGCCAGAGAAGCTGGCTGTGCCGTCCCCGCCCAGCGCTGCGTTGAGCTGGGTGACAAGATCATCAACGGTGGTTCCGGCATTGCCATTGACCGTGAAACCACCAGCGGTGAATTCCAGGTCAATCCGGTTCACCAGCTCGCCGCCGTCTGTGACAACGGCCAGCGTGGCCTCGCCTGATCCGCTCAGCAGATCAGTGGCGATCAGCCCGGTATTGCGCCCGTTCATGGTGGAAGGCGGCGGATAGGAGACGGAGTTATTGTGCGCGGCGTTGAGCGCATCGGCGGTGCCGGAGGTGAACTCGGCCAGCTGGGCGGCGATGGCCGGCAGCTCGATATCGCGCATATCCATCAGCGCGCGCAGCTCTCCCGACCGGATCGAGCTGGTCAGGTCAACCGTGGCGCCCGAGGACGAGACCACCGCTGTGATGCGCCCGTAATCGGCACCATAAGCGCCCGTTCCGGACGGCACATAGCTTAGTTGCAGCCGGGCATTGTCCAAAAGGGCCGTGCCGTTCTCGGTGCGTACGAAAAGCCGCCCGTCGGGCTGCACCTCTGCGCGGATATCCATCAGGCCGGACAGCTCATCAAGCAGTTCGGCCTGCCGGTTGGTCACGCCGGTGGAATCCGAACCCGACGCGTTGAGCGTCTGGGCCTGTGTGTTGAGCGATTGCAGCTCGGTGAGGATTTCATTGACGCGTTCCACGCCGCTGCCAATGCGCCGGTCGGTTTCATCGCGCAGCGCGCGTACCTCGGCTGACAGACGGGTGGCTTCATCGAAAAAGGATTGCAGGTCAGAGGCCGCCGAAAGACGGGCAACCTTTTCGGCCGGGTCGACCGCCGCCGCGCCGATGGATTCAAATGCCTTCACCAGCCGGCCATAAAGCGATCCGGCATCATTGGTGCCGCCAAACTGGCTCTGCAGCCGGTCGAGAATGGCGGCGCTGGCCGTGGCTTTTGACGCATCGGAACCGGCGCGCAGGGAGGCCGCCTGCAGGAAGACATCGGCCACGCGCGTAATGCCCGCCACCTGGACGCCCATGCCCATCCCGGCCGCCGAGCGGGCGATGAGATCAACCTTGGTGCGCGCATAGCCGGGCGTGTTGACGTTGGCGATATTGTTGGAGACCGAACGCATCCCCAGCTGGCTGGCCTGGATGCCGGACATCGCATTGCCGAGAATTCCGTTCAGCGCCATGACGCGCCTCCCCTGGCGGTTGCGGCACGCTCAAAGGCCCGCAGATAGGCAAAACCCTCCACAGGGCGGCAAGTCCTGCCGGTGGCAGGGAGTGTCACTAATGACCGCTCCGTCCAGGTTTTGATTGCACAAGCCATTGTAATCACGTGCCTTAAACTTCTTCTGCGCCTGATACGCGAAGCTGAGCGGATCAGAAGCCGTCTCTGTAAGGGGCAAAAGCCGGGCCAGAAGCGGGATGAGGCATCATGCGCCGCTGACGGGCGCGCAACCCGGCAAGACTCGGCACGGTGACAGGGGAATTTTTGCCGCCCGGCAGGCACGCACCGGCGCGCTCTCCATATTATCTAATTGCTTTTATTGATATATCTGAAAACCTTTCACTGGCATGAAGCTTGAAAGCCATGGCCTGACCGGCTCCTGCCCCAAGGGCATGAAACGCCGCCCGCCGCAAAATGCGCGCAACATCCTGATCGTCTTGCCGAAGGACTGCCGCGCCCATGCTGCCTGGCTTTGCCATTGCTGACATGCTGTTTGCCAACCCGGCTACGGGCCGCGGCGATGCTGCGCGCGCCTCTGGCGGCGAGGCAGAAGGGGCAGGCGATTTCGAGGCCCTGCTTGCCGGCGAGGCTGGTGACAAGGCCACATCGGCAAAATCATCTGCCAGTCAGTCAGGCGGCCAGGAGCGGACCGCCACCACTCAGGTAAGCGCTGAAATTCGCGGGCAGGGCGCACCCGCGCCGTCACCGGTGCCGGAGCCTGACGCGCCGGAATTGCTGGCGCCGGAACTGCTGCCCGGCGAGGACGACAGCGAAACCGCCACTGATACCGGCGCTGCCGCCATACAGTCTGAAGACAGCGCGGACCCCGATAGCGGCGAAACCATCCCGGCTGACGAATCCGAGCCGTCCGCTTTCCGCCCCGACAGCCTGTTTGACGGACAGCCCCCGGCTGCAGGCGTGCAGACCGACACAGCTGAAGCTGGCCCATCTGAAAACGACAGCTCAGACGATGCCAGCGATGCGGCCGGCAAGGGCGAAGACGCCAAGAGCGCCGGGGCCGAACCGGCTGCCCCTGCGGCTCCAGCTAAAGACGCCGCGCCCCCGCCCGCCAGCAACGAGCAGCGCCAGACCACCGAGCCGCGAACCCCGCAGGCCGAGCCAGGGCCGACCACGGCTCCGCAAGCTACGGCCCAGCCAGCAACAGGCACCTCCGGGCAGGGCGCAGCCCAGCCAGGACCGGACGCCGCCCAGCAGGGCGCGGCTGAACGCCCGGCTCCGCCGCCTGCACCGGCCAGCGACCAGACAGGCGTCACGCGCACGGCAGAAGCCCAGCAGGCTGGCACCGCGCAAGGCGCGCAGCAGGCAAAAACTGACCTTGCCGCCCAGCCCGCAAAAGCTGACGGCGAGGTCTCCAATGCCGCCGCCATCCGGCGTGAGATGGAGCGCGGCGGCACGCGCGGCGGGGGCGATTTCGAGAATGCCCGCGTGATGGCTGAAAAAGCAGAATCCGCCTCGAAAGAGGCACCTGCGCCCCAGCGCACAGCCATGAGCGCGCCTGCGCTCGCACCGGCTGCTGCCAGCACGCCGCAACCGGCCATCCCTGCCGCCCAGTCGATGGCCGCCATGCTGACCGCCCTGCAAACCGGGCTTCCGGCCCAGGAATTGCCGGACCTGCACCAGAGCAGCGAGGGCGGCGAGATCCGCCTTGAAAGCAGCTCTGCGCTGCTGGCCCGCAATGAGAGCGCCAGCGTGGCTGGCACGCGCACTACATCGGCCATGCCGCATTTGCGCATGGCATCGGGTCATGTGGCCGAGCTTGGCCAGATGATCGCCCGGCGCTTTGCCGACGGATCGCGCAGCTTTGATATCCGCCTCGACCCGCCAGATCTCGGCCGGGTGCAAGTGCGCCTGGAGATCGGGGCTGACCGCTCTGTCCAGGCCATGCTGACGGCCGACAAGCCCGAAGCGCTCGCCGAGCTGCAGCGCAATGCGCGCGAGCTGGAAAAGGCGCTGGCCGATGCCGGGCTGGATCTCGGTGAAAACGCGATCAGTTTTGCCCTGAGCGAAGGCGGCGGGGATGAGGAGCGGTCTGCGGACCGCGAAGAGGACACCTCCGCACCCGAGGCCACCAGCAATTTGACCCTTTCAGACAATTCCACCTCCGCGCCGGCAAGCCGTTACGGCTTTCTCATGGCCGGGCGGGCAGGCGTGGATATGAGGATTTGATACGATGACTGAGCTGAACCCCATCGCGCAGGCCCAGCAGGCGGCCGCCGGCGTCAACCAGACGAACACGGCCTCGTCTTCAGAGAGCCTGACGGAGAATTTCGACACCTTCCTGACCCTGCTGACCTCCCAGCTGCAGAACCAGGACCCGCTAAGCCCGATGGAATCGCAGGAATTCGTCTCCCAGCTGGTGCAGTTCTCCTCCGTCGAGCAGCAAATCCAGTCCACACAGGCCATTCAGGCGCTTCTGAACGTTCAGGCCGCGCTCGCCCAGCTCTCCAGCGTCGATTACATCGGCAAGTACGCGCTGGTGGAAACCACTGGCTCGCTGCTCAATGAAGGCCGCGCCGAGTGGACCTACCAGCTGCCGCAGGACGCCACCTCCACCCAGCTTGTCATCACCAATGAGCAAGGCGCGACGGTTGGCACGATCAATGGCCAGACCGGCGCCGGTGACCACCGCCTGGTCTGGGATGGCAAGGACACGGAAGGCAATGACCTGCCTGACGGCGTCTATCATCTTGAAGTTGTCGCCTATGACGCGGACGGCGAGCGCATCGAGGATGTCAGCGTTCTCGTTGGCGGCCGCGTGACCGGCGTGGAGCTGAGCAATGGCCAGGCCATTGTCGAGGTGGGCGGCATGCAGGTGCCGGCCTCGCGCATTGTCCGCCTGCGTGAGGTACCCCCCGACCCGGTTGAACAACCACCCGTGACCGACCCCATCGATGATGAAGAGGACGAGCCTGAAGCCGTCTCCTAACCCGATACCCGACAGGCCGTCCCAGAAAGGCTCCGGCCAGTAACCCCGCAACGCAGAACGTTCCAGAAAACCAAAAATAAGCAGGAGCAAGACAATGAGCCTCAATTCAGCCCTGGCGGCCGGCGCCTCCGGCCTGATCTCCAACTCCTCCGCCCTGGCGGGGATTTCGGACAATATCGCCAACGTGAACACGGTCGGCTACAAGCGCGTGAACACGAATTTCTTCCCCAACTACTCGCTGACCTCCGGGGCGGGCGATGTGCGCTACGCAGCCGGCGGCACCTCGACGCTCTCCAAGCTGGATGTGTCGACCAGCGGGCTTTTGAACCCGGCCAGCTCCTCCACCGCGCTGGCGATTGACGGCAATGGCTTCTTCGTGGTGCGCCCGAACTCCCAGAACGCGACCGGGTTTGATCCGGTCCTGTTTACACGCTCGGGCAATTTCGAGACGGACTCTGCCGGCTTCCTGCGCAATGCGGCGGGCATGTATCTCTATGGCTGGCCGGTGCAGGCCGACGGCACGGTCAATGCCAACCCGTCCAATCTGGACCAGCTTGAAGCCATCAACCTGTCCAATATCGGCGGCGCGGCCGAAGCGACATCCTCGGTGCGCATCAACGCCAATCTGCAGGCCAGCCAGGAAGTGTCTCCGGCTGCTGCCACCTATGATCCCACCGACCCGACGCTGAACATGGCGTCCGGCGCCGTGACGGCCGACTTCCAGCGCACCATCCAGATCTATGACAGCCAGGGGGGGGTGCGCTCGGTTACGCTATCGCTGCTGAAATCGGCCAATGCCAATGAGTGGCATGCCGAGCTGCACATCGACCCGGCGGCCGACATCACCACAGGCGCTGGCCTGAACTCCGGCCAGATCGCCACCGGTGTGCTTGCCTTCAACACCGATGGGCAGATCGATGTGGGCAACACCACCCTGCCGTCCAGCCTCAACTTCCTGGGGTCGGACAATGCCGCGCCGCTGGGTGCCAATGACTTCCAGTGGGCGGCGGCGACCGGTATCGGTGCGCAGGCGATCCAGCTGGATCTGGGCGCGGCCGGCACGCCGGGCGGCATCACCCAGTATGACAGCCCGTCCACGCTCAACTCCACGCGGGTCAATGGTGCGATATTCGGTTCCTTTGCCAGCGTGGACGTGGACACGCAGGGCTTTGTCTCGGCGCGCTTCACCAATGGCGTGGTGCGCCAGATCTACCAGATCCCGGTGGCTACGGTGGCCAACCCGAACGGGCTGGCAACGGCTGGCGGGTCGGCTTTCTACGTAACGCCGGAATCGGGCGCGTTCACGCTGAACCTTCCCGGTGCCGGTGCTTCGGGCCAGATCGCTCCCAAGGCGCTGGAAAACTCCAATGTCGATATCGCGACGGAGTTCTCCAATCTCATCATCACCCAGCGCGCCTATTCGGCATCCTCGCGTATCATCACCACGGCCGATGAGATGATGGCTGAAGCGATCCAGATGAAGCGGTAGAGTTAAGACCACTTCCGGAGGCTGATTATCACCCCGGTGGCTTCCATCGGGGTGAATCATTTCTAAACCGCTGATTTGTAGAAAATTTACCAAAGCGTTTAGGCCGTCGTTAAAACGTCTCACGTATAACGGTCCCATCAAGAGCGCCATCAAGAGCGCCTTTATGGTGGAAGGACCGGGTTGGATGGAACGTCGTATCAAGAAAGAAAACTATGTGATCGGGCCGGATGGCAGCCCGCTCACGGTGGCTGACCTGCCGGCGGCCAACACCAAGCGCTGGGTCATCCGCCGCAAAGCGGAAGTGGTGGCTGCGGTACGCGGCGGGCTTATCAGCCTGGACGAGGCGTGCGAGCGCTATCGCCTGACCGTCGAGGAGTTTCTCGGCTGGCAGCGCGCGATCGAACGTCATGGCCTGGCCGGCCTGCGCACGACCCGCATTCAGGATTACAGGCACTAGATACCTTATCCTCCCCCACATCCGTGGGGTCGGTTCCGCGAAAAGTCGCGGGCGCGCGTTCGCGCTTTTCAGGCCGCTTTGCGGCCTGCAAGGCCAAGGGCCGTCCGAGCCTATGCGAGGAGCGACGCGCGGATGCGCGGAGCATCAATAAAAAACACGCGCGTTCGCGCTTGCGGCGGCCATAGGCCGCCGAAAAGGGCGACTGCCCGCCCGGCCTCGTGGCCGGAACATTGCAGCCCGGATGGGCTGCGCAGCCAAAGATCACGCGCGTTCGCGCTTTTCAGGCCGCTTTGCGGCCTGCAAGGCCAAGGGCCGTCCGAGCCTATGCGAGGAGCGACGCGCGGATGCGCGGAGCATCAATAAAAAACACGCGCGTTCGCGCTTGCGGCGGCCATAGGCCGCCGAAAAGGGCGACTGCCCGCCCGGCCTCGTGGCCGGAACATTGCAGCCCGGATGGGCTGCGCAGCCAAAGATCACGCGCGTTCGCGCTTTTCAGGCCGCTTTGCGGCCTGCAAGGCCAAGGGCCGTCCGCGCCTATGCGCGGAGCATCAGGAAAAAGCTGGGTCTCCCGTTCCCCGTTTTCACGGGGACAGGCGGTGCGGGAGACCCCGGCTGTGTTGGGGTTCCGCAATATTTCCTCGTCATTCCGGCAGCCGCGAAACGCAGAGCCGGAACCCAGCTTTTATTAGCTCCGCAACGCAGCCCCGGCCCGCGCGGCACAGGCCGTCGCGTGCGGGTGTTTGACGCGTTTCACCGGCGCAAGCCGGTGCCCAGCCCTTCTGGACCCCGACTTTCGTCGGGGAAACGCAAAGGATATTCCCTTCCCCCGTTGAAAGCGCCCTGCTGGCAATAGCGGTGCTTTTCCACAGGCATGGGCTGGGATTTGGTAACTCTCGTTAAACACTCGTTTACGCGGGCAGTGGGAAAAACTTGCCTACCAGTCCGGCAAATCGCCGCGCTGGCCAGAGGGGCAAGGCTTTTCACCCGTGAACGCGCTATTTGAACAACTGGCAAAGTTTGGCGTTGGGCGCCTGACGGCCATTCTCGGCCTGACCATCGGGGCGGCTGCCGCACTGGTCATCTTCACGATGAGCATGAATGGCTCACGCGAGGCATTGCTCTATTCGGGCCTGCAGCCGCAGGACGCGGCTGCCGTCAGCGAGCGCCTCGGCCAGGCCAATATCTCCTATACCTTGCGTGAGGGCGGCACGGCCGTGTTTGTCGACCGCCAGCGGGTGGACGAGGCGCGCCTGCGCGTGGCGCAGGGCGGCGCGCTCGGCTTTGGCTCGGTCGGCTATGAAATCTTCGACGAGACCGACGCGCTGGGAACCACCAGCTTTGTGCAGAACATCAATGCCAAGCGGGCGCTGGAAGGCGAGCTGGCGCGCACCATCAACACGATCGGCGTGGTCAGCGGCGCACGCGTGCATCTGGTACTGCCCGAACGGCGCCTGTTTTCCCAGCAGGTGCAGGAGCCGTCAGCCTCCGTCATCCTGACCTTGCGCGGCCAGATCACGCCTGAGCAGATCGCCACCGTTCGCGATCTGGTGGCAACGGCTGTCCCCGGCCTCGGCGCCGGACGCATCACCATTGCCGATGACCGGGGCCGCCTGCTGGCAAGCCCGTCGGAGGATGGTTCTGTTACCAGCGCCGCTCTGGAGGGACGCCGTTCCAGCCTGGAGTCCGAGCTGCGCGACCGTGTGCGCGACGTGGTGGAGGGCATAGTCGGTCCGGGCGCTGCGCGCGTGGTCGTGACCGCTGATCTCAGCCGGGAGAGCGTGACCGAAAGCAGCCAGACCTATGACCCGGACGGTCAGGTGCGTTCGGGGCGCGAAATCAGCGAGGAATTCACCCGCGAGCCCGCAGGGCGCAATACCGGCGCTGTATCGGTGGCGGAAAACCTGCCTGAGGCGGGCGGCGGCGAGGAGGCTGCGGCCGGCCCGATGGCCGAAACGGGCCGCAACTCACGGGTGGAGAACTTCCTCAACTCCTCCACTACCCGCACGCGCGTCGTGGAAGCCGGCGCGATTGAACGCCTGTCGGTCTCTGTCGTTGTCGACGAGGTGATGACGCGCGGCGAGGACGGTTCGCCCGTGTTCACGCCGCGCAGCGAAGAGGAAATTGCCCGCATCCGCCAGCTGGCCGGTGTCGCAGCCGGGTTTAATGCCGAACGCGGAGACGTGATCGAAGTGGCGCAGCTGCGTTTCTCGCGCCCCGATCTGGATCTGGGTACGCCCGCCAGCTCCGGCTTCTCGCTCAATCGCGGCGACATATTGCGCATTGCCGAGATCGCCGTGCTGTTCATCACCGCCCTGCTGATCGTGTTCATGGTCGCGCGCCCGCTCATCAAGGGGGCGATCAGCGGCCCGGCACCGGCACTGGCTGGCGCAGCTTCGGGCGGTGGCGCGCATGCCCTGCCCTCCCAGCCGCACCAGGCCGCCATCGCGCATTCGGGCGACGGCCAGCTGGCCCTGCCGGATTCCGGGGAGTCTGAGGAAACCATCGATATCGCCCACATTGCCGGTCAGGTGAAAAAATCGTCGGTGAAAAAGGTGTCGACGCTTGTCGAGAAGCACCCCGACGAGTCGATGGCGATCCTGCGCACCTGGATGCACGAGAGTTAGACAATGATTGCAGCCGCTGCAAAACGAAAGCTGATCGACGACCCTTCCTCCCTGGAAGGGCCTGAAAAGGCGGCCGTCATCCTGATGGCGCTGGGCGAGGAGCAGGCCGCCCTGTGGGAGATGATGGATGAGGAGGAAATCCGCATCGTCTCCCAGGCCATGGCGTCGCTCGGCAATGTCTCCTCGCAGGCGGTGGAAAAGCTGATCGTCGATTTTGTCGGCTCGATGTCGACAACCGGATCGATTTCCGGCTCGGTGGAGCGCACCCAGCGCCTGCTTTCCAGCTTCCTGCCCGAAGAGCGCGTCGAAGCCATCATGGAAGAGCTGCGCGGCCCGGCCGGGCGCACCATGTGGGACAAGCTGGGCAATGTGAACGAGATGGTTCTGGCCAACTATCTCAAGAACGAATACCCGCAGACTGTCGCGGTAGTCCTGTCCAAGGTGCGCGCCGAGCATGCCGCGCGCGTGCTGTCCGCCCTGCCGGAGGATTTCGCGCTGGAAGTGGTGCAGCGCATGCTGCGCATGGAGCCGGTGCAGCGCGAGATTCTCGACAAGATCGAGCAGACCCTGCGCACCGAATTCATGAGCAATCTGGCGCGCACCTCCAAGCAGGACAGCCACGAAATGATGGCTGACATCTTCAACAATTTCGACCGGCAGACCGAGAACCGCTTCCTGGCCGCGCTTGAAGAACGCAACCGCGACAGCGCGGAGAAAATCCGCTCGCTCATGTTTGTCTTCGAGGATCTGGGCAAGCTGGACCCGCAAGGCATCCAGACGCTGCTGCGCGCCGTCAACAAGGACCAGCTGGCCCTGGCGCTCAAAGGCGCCTCGGACACGCTGCGCGACCTGTTCTTCTCCAACATGTCCGAGCGCGCCGCGAAAATCCTGCGCGAGGACATGCAGACCATGGGGCCGGTACGCCTGAAAGATGTCGATCAGGCCCAGCAGGCCATGGTCAACACCGCCAAGGACCTCGCCGCCAAGGGCGAAATACTCATCGCCGAAGGCGGCGGTGATGATGAGCTGATTTACTAGGAAGGCATGTTTTGAACACGCGCCACACACCTTTCGGCTTTGACCGTGTCTTCGCATCGGATGGCACGGTGCTGCGCGATGGTGAGCGCGTCAAACGCATGCTCACCCTGTCGGAAGCGCAGGAAAAGGCCGACGCCGCCGCCGCCGAGGCGCTCAAAGCGGACAATGCCGAGGCCGCGCGCATCGCCGCCGAGGCGCTGAAAGTCCTGGCCGGGCGGATACAGGCCATTCTGGCGCGCATGGAAGCGGAATCTGAAGCGATGAGAGCGGATGCAGCCCGCCTGGCCGTGGCTGCTGCCCGCCAGATCGCCGGCGCGGCGCTGGCCGCCCATGGCGAGGACACGGTCCTGGAGTGCGCCCGCTCGATCATGGACGATCTCAGGGCTGAGCCGCGCATTGCGGTGCGCGTGACGCCCGATCTGGCCGACACCATCGCCGAACGTCTGCAGGCCGAAGCAGAGCGCCTCGGTCTTGAAGGCGCCGTCATCGTGCGCGCCGACGAGGAAGTGGCCACCGGAGACTGTGTGCTGGAATGGCGCTCAGGCTCCATTGAACGCACCGCAACAGACATTGAAGCGCGCATAGCCGAGCTGGTTGAACGCTGGCTGGCCACGCCGCGCGATGGCGTAAGCGAAACACAAAACTCAGACGAAGCCGAGCCGCTCAAGGAGCTCAACCATGGCTGATACAACCGATCTGGACCTGCCCGATCTCAATAATGGCGGCGGCGAGGCCGCGCCGGAGGAAACGGCCTCCGCTGATCTGCCATCCCAGTCACTGGTCGATGAGGCCATCCGCACCGCCGTTGATCTCGCGCCTGTCTATGACGTGCCGGTCAATATCTCTGCCGTGCTCGGCAAGACTCATATCGATGTGAACTCGCTATTGAAGCTCACCTCCGGCTCGGTGCTGGAGCTGGACCGCAAGGTCGGCGAGGCCATCGATATCTATGTGAATAACCGCCTCGTGGCGCGCGGTGAGGTCGTCGTCGTCGATGACCGGCTGGGCGTGACCATGACCGAAATCATCAAGGACGGGGACTCCGCATGACCTCCGCCACCCCCATCCCCGCTGCAAGGAGAAACTGAGCCATGCGTGTACTCATAGTCGGCTCGCTCGCAGGGCAATCAGGAACCGCCACCAAGATGGCCATGGACCGGGGCGCGAAAGTCTCCCAGGTCGATACGCCAGCCCAGGCAACGGCCTATCTTCGCGCCGGGCGCGGGGCCGATCTGGTGATGGTCGATGTCGGCCTGGACATCGGCGCCTTCATTGCCGCCAACGAGGCGGAGCGCATCACCGTGCCGGTCGTCGCCTGCGGGGTGAATGTGCGTCCCGAAGCCGCCGCTGCGGCCATACGCGCCGGGGCCAAGGAATTCATTCCGCTGCCCGCCGATGCCGAGCTGATGGCCGCCGTGCTGGAAGCGGTCAGTGATGATGAGCGCCCCATGGTGGCGCGCGATAAATCCATGCTGGCGGTCGTCGAACTGGCCAACCGGATTGCGGCGTCCGATGCCTCGGTGCTCATCACCGGGGAGAGCGGCGTCGGCAAGGAGGTGATGGCGCGCTTCCTTCACCGCAAGTCAAAGCGCGCGGCCAAGCCCTTCGTCTCGGTCAATTGCGCGGCCATCCCTGAAAACCTGTTGGAATCGGAACTCTTCGGTCACGAGAAGGGCGCGTTTACCGGCGCTGTGGCGCGCCGGGTCGGCAAGTTTGAAGAGGCTGATGGCGGCACGCTGCTGCTTGACGAAATCTCCGAAATGGATGCCCGCCTGCAGGCCAAGCTCCTGCGCGCCCTGCAGGAGCGCGAGATTGACCGGGTGGGCGGCTCTGGCCCTGTAAAGGTCAATATCCGCGTTATCGCCACCTCCAACCGCGACCTGCAAAAGGCCGTGCGCGACGGTATTTTCCGCGAAGACCTGCTGTTCCGGCTGAATGTGGTGAACCTTGCCATTCCGCCCTTGCGCGAACGCCCGGAGGACGCGCTGGCGCTGGCCGAGCATTTCCTGAAGAAATACGCCGCCGCCAACGGCCTGCCGCACCGCACGCTCAACGAGGCGGCCAGGCTGCAGATCACCACGCGCAGCTGGACGGGGAATGTACGCGAGCTGGAAAACGCCATGCACCGCGCCGTGCTGCTGGCCTCAGGCACCGAGATCGGACCTGATGCCATCCGCGCGCCGGACGGCTCTGCCTTCCATTCCAGCGGCGGGGTGGCCCGGCAGGCGGCTGAAGCGGCCGATGCGGCCCACCACATGGTCGGGCGCACGGTGGCGGAAGTTGAACAGGACCTGATCCTGGACACGCTGGATCATTGCTTTGGCAACCGCACCCATGCCGCCAACATTCTGGGCATCTCGATCCGCACGCTGCGCAACAAGCTCAAACTCTACACCGATCAGGGCATTCACGTGCCCGGACCCGGTGAGAGCCGCGCCGGGGCGGCGTAAGACGAAGGTTGATGTCCTCCCCCGCCTGCGGGGGAGGTGTCAGCGAAGCTGACGGAGGGGGGAGCTTGTTTCGTGCAATCCCCCCCTCGGCCCTCCGGGCCACTCCCCCCGTGAACGGGGGGAGACAGGAATGGAAGAAGGACAGAAACTCCCTTGGCTGACACACCCGCATCCGGCGCCTCTACGGGCCTCGACTGGCAGAAAATCGGCCAGCGTTTTGCGCGTGGTGATGTCGCCATGGCGGTGGGCGTGCTGGCGATCCTCGTCATGCTCATCCTGCCCATGCCGCGCGCGCTGCTGGACATTTCGCTGGCGATCTCGATCTGCTTTTCGGTGCTGATCCTGATGACGGCGCTGTTCATCCGCACGCCGCTGGAATTTACCGCCTTCCCGGCCATTCTGCTGATCGCGACCATGCTGCGATTAGGGCTGAACGTCGCGTCCACGCGCCTCATCCTGTCGGAGGGCCATCAGGGCACGGCGGCTGCCGGTGACATTATCCAGGCTTTTGGCGCCTTTGTGATGCAGGGCAATTTCGTCATCGGCATCATCGTTTTCATCATCCTGGTGATCGTGAACTTCGTGGTCATCACCAAGGGTTCGGGCCGGATCGCCGAGGTCGCCGCGCGCTTCACCCTTGATGCCATGCCCGGCAAGCAGATGGCGATTGACGCCGATCTTTCTGCCGGCCTGATATCCGAGGACGAGGCCCGCACGCGCCGCAAGGAGCTGGAGGACAAGTCCAACTTCTTCGGGGCCATGGACGGTGCCTCAAAGTTCGTGCGTGGCGATGCGGTGGCAGGCATCCTCATCACCTCGATCAACCTGATCGGCGGCATGATTATCGGCGTGGCCCAGTCCGACATGGCGTTTGGCGATGCGGCCTCGACCTATTCCACGCTGACCATCGGCGATGGTCTGGTCTCGCAGATACCCGCCCTGATCGTCTCGCTGGCGGCCGGTCTTCTGGTCTCCAAGGCGGGCGTTGATGGCGAGGCGGACAAGGCTGTGTTCGGCCAACTCGCCGCCAACCCGACCGGCATGGCGATGGTGTCGGCAGCGGCGATTTCCATCGGGCTTCTGCCCGGCATGCCGCTTTTCCCGTTTGCGGCGCTGGCAGCAGCGGCGGGGACCACAGCCTTCATAATGAACCGGCGAAAGATACAGACCGCCGAGCGTGAGGCCACGGCCATCCAGACCGAGGCCGCCGAGGCGCAGCAGCAGACCGAAGCGCCGATCGAGGACTCCCTGCATATCGACGAGCTGAAGATCGAGCTGGGCTATGCGCTCCTGCCGCTCATCAATGATGTCGAGGGGCGCCGCCTGACCGACCAGATCAAGGCGCTGCGCCGCAATCTGGCGCAGGATACCGGCTTCATCCTGCCCAGCGTGCGCATCATCGACAATATGCAGCTGACGGCGGAAGACTATGTGATCCGCATCAAGGAGATGGAGGCAGGCGCAGGCCAGCTGAAAATGCGCCATCTGCTGGTCATGGACCCGTCCGGCCAGCAGGTCTCCATGCCCGGCGCCCATGTGAAGGAACCGGCCTTCGGCCTGCCCGCCACCTGGATCGAGGAAGAGGGCCGCGAGGAAGCCACTTTCCGCGGCTATACCATTGTCGATCCGGCGGCGGTGCTCGTCACGCACCTGACCGAATTGCTGCGCGAGCACCTGGCCGATCTGCTCTCCTACTCCGAAGTGGAGAAGCTGATCGACGGCCTGTCCAAGGAGCACAAGAAGCTGGTCGACGACATTACGCCGTCCCAGATCACCCGCGCAGGCATTCAGCGTGTGCTGCAGAACCTGCTGCGCGAGCGTGTCTCGATCCGCGATCTGGCGGGGATTATCGAGGGTATCGCAGAAGCCTCCGGCGCGACGCAGAACCTTGATGCGATCACCGAGCATGTACGCACGCGCCTGGCCCGCCAGCTCTGCTTTGCCAATCGCGGCCCGGATGGCGCGCTGCCTGTGCTGAGCCTCTCCCCGCAATGGGAGCAGGCATTTGCCGAGGCGATGATCGGCGATGGCGAACGCCGCCAGCTCGCCCTTGCCCCGACGCGCCTGCGTGATTTCGTGGCCGCTGTGCGCGATGCGTTCGACCGGGCGGGCGCATCAGGCGATGTGCCGGTATTGCTGACCAGCCCCGCCATCCGCCCCTATGTGCGCTCGCTGACCGAGCGCTTCCGCCCGTCTACAGTGGTAATGAGCCAGAACGAGATTCACCCCAGCGCGCGGCTGAAAACCGTCGGCGCGGTCTAGAAAGGCAGCATCATGCGCCTTCGCACCTTCACTGCCGCATCGATCAGCGAGGCCATGGCGCAGGTGCGCCGGGAGCTGGGGCCGGACGCCATCATCGTCGCCACGCAGGAACGCGCCGATGGCGGGGTGAGCATACGCGCGGCCGCCGAGGAAGGTGCGGTGCAGCCCTCCAAGGACTCGCCAAAGCTCGCCGCCAAGCGCCGCGAGGCCGAGCGCACGCGCGGGCGCGGCGATAATGCAGACGGGCTGACCCGTATCGCCCGCGCGCTCGCCTGGCATGATGTGCCCGACAGCGCCGCCGAGGCCATCATGGACGCGGCGATCAGCCTGGAAGATGCCGAGCCGACCGCCACCCTCGCCCATGCGCTGGATGCGCGCTACGCGGTGCATCCGGTCGAGATCATGCCCGCACGGCCCATCCTCTTTGCCGGTGCGCCGGGCGCTGGCAAATCCTCCGTCATGGCGCGCCTTGCCGCGCGCGCGGTCTCGCAAGGAATGACCCCGCTACTGGTCTCTTGCGATCAGCGCGCAGGCGCAGCCGCCCAGATGCAGACCTATGCCAAGGCGCTGCAGCTTGATTTCGAGGCCGCGCCCGGCGCACGCGAGCTGGATCTGGTTCTGGACGGTGCCAATGGCCGCCCGGTCTTCATCGATACCGGCGGGGTGAACCCGTTCGAGCTGGATGCGCTGGAAAGCCTCACTTATCTCGCCGCCACCGCCGATGCCGAGATCATCGCGGTCATGGAAGCGGGCCAGATACCCGCCGACGCCGAAGACGCCGCCGCGCTTTTCACCTCCATCGGGGCGGCGCGCGTGATCTTCACCCGGCTCGATATTGCACGGCGCATGGGCGCGCTGCTGGCGGCCGGAGAGGCGGGGCTTTCCTACGCCCATATCGCCGCCTCGCCCTTTATCGGGTCGGGCCTGGCCCCCGCGACGCCCTTGCGGCTGGCGCGCGCGCTGCTTGAAGACCCGCATGACGATTCTGGCGAAGACGGGCCTGAGGAGGCCGCACCATGAAGCAGTATTTCAGCACCAGCGCAGACGACCAGCCGCGTAAAGCCGGCTCGCTTCTGGCCATAGCCTCCGGCAAGGGCGGGGTCGGCAAGACGGTCGTCGCAGGCGCGCTCGCCAGCGCCTTTGCCGCCCGCCAGGAACGCACCCTGCTGGTCGATGGTGATCTGGGCATGGCCAATATCGATGTGCAGCTGGGCCTGGATCCGCGCGGGGATCTCTCCGGCGTCATGTCCGGTCAGATTTCGCTGGCCGAGGCCGTCTCCTGCGTCGCGGGTGGAGCCGACATGACCGGCGGGTTTGACGTCATCGCCGGGCGTTCCGGCTCAGCCGCGCTGGCGGGGCTCGACAGTGCAGGCGCGGCGCGCCTTGCCGCGGGAATTGCGGCGGCCTCCATGACCTATGACCGCACGCTGATCGATCTGGCCGCCGGGGCCGACCGCGCGACGATCCGCCTTGCGGCGGCAGCAGATGACGTGGTGCTGGTCATGTCCGATGAGCCGACCTCGCTCACCGATGCCTATGCGTTTGTGAAGCTCCTGCGGCTGAGGGATGAGGGGGCGGCCCCCTTCATCATCATCAATAATGCGCCCGACAAGGCGAGCGCGGAGATGGCCTATGCCTCGTTCGCGCGCACCTGCGAGAGCTTCCTCGGCTTCCGCCCGCCGCTGGCCGGCATTATCCGCCGGGACAGCAATGTGCCCAAAGCCATCCGCGCGCAGACGGCGCTCAAAACCCTCGCCCCCGGCACGCCTGCCATTCAGGATATTGAGGCCATTGCCGGACTTCTTGCTGCGGGGGCCGAGAGCGCTTACGCTTGAGCTTTCCGGTGGGGGCCGGTTTGAAAACCGGGGGGAACCATGATCGAAGAATTCGCCACCCGGCTCATCGCCGGGTTCACACCTGCAACGCTGATCCTGTTAACGCTGGTTTCAATCGTGGCCGCGCTCGTCATGCGCCGCTGGAGCCAGCTTTACGCCGCGACGCTCTTTGCCTTCGCGGCTGACTGCGTAGCGCGCTACCTGCTGGAGCTGGGCGCAGCCGACGGCGTGCCGGTCAATTTCGCCATGGAACTCGCCATGACGCGGCTCGACGCAGGCGCGATCAGCGCCATGGCCCGCCCCTTCCTCTATCTCGCCGTCATCGCCGCCCTGTTCTGGGTGAAGAAGCGATATGGGGGGCGGTAGGGGGGTCACAGGGCGCGACGCGATTCAGCTTAGTCAAGCACGCTTGGTGACTAGCGCGAAGGAAGCGGACCCTCGCACAAATGATATTCCCCATTGCGCGGCTCTACACGCCAAACAGAATCCACGACACCTCCAGGCGAATACAGGGCCGTTAGATAAACGTCACAACTTTCTACAATAATCCGGTCAACACACGAGTTGAATGCTGCGAGCTCTTCATTAAGAATTACCGAAAAGAGCGGTCCGCGTTCGTCAGAAAACTCATAACCACTCTGATTTCGCGCCAAACACCCAATAAAAACATACATTGTTCGCTCATTTAACGAACTGCCTTCAATCAGGGATCGTTGGCTTTCAACTGAAAGGTGAATGAAATCATCGTCCTCGGAGCAACCGGTGAAGAGAAACAATAAAGTAACGAGCGCTATAACCGGCGTTTTCACTCCAAATTTATGCATGCGCCGCTCTCCCTGCCCGTAATCTCGCCAGCCGCGTTGGGGTGCCTGATACCAATCGGTCGTCAAACTTGTCCCCTGCATCTTGGGAGAGTGGTTGGGCCATATTCGCCCTCATCTCCCGCCGGTCATCACATTGCCCGGTCAGACACATACTACACCCGTCAGAGACCGGGGTGGATAAGTTTAAGAATGCCGTGTTTGGGAAAGGTCGGGACGCGGTTGCCCCTCTCCGGGTCATGGATCCCGGGTCAAGCCCGGGACCCCTGTGGAGAGGTCAGTGTTAAACTGGCAAGGCAATGGATACCGGCACCACAATCCGGGGCCCCGGCCCCCGAGCCGGGGTCCACATTCAATTTCGTGCAGGGTCTGACCGTCCCCCTCGCCCCCTTCGGGGGCACTCCCCCCGTAAACGGGGGGAGACACCGGCACCCTGACCACTTCTACCCCCCAAGAAACTGCGGCGCGCGTCAGGGCAAACGCGCGCCGCAGCATCTAACCGTCCGATGTAAAGGGACAATCCCTTCAGGGGAGGATATCGGCCGGCTGTCCGTTGGCCGTCACCCGCGTCTCGATGATCGCGGCGGCATTGGCAAAGGCTTCTTCGGTCTCGCGCGCGCCCATGAACACGGCCTGACCTTCAGAGAGGACCGGGCCATAGAGCAGCGTGCCTTCGGCGTCGTCGTCGGCGGTGAAGACATCAGCCAGCATGATCTCGTCCCACGCGGCGCGCACCTCCGCCCAGTAATCGGCGGTAGCGGCCCAGTAGCGGTGGGCGTTTTCCACGCCGCTGAGCTCGGTACGGCGATAGGTGTTGATGCCGTGCTCGCGCACCAGCTCGCGAGGCTCGCCGTCACGCAGGACCAGCTTTGAATTGTCCTGCTCATGGGTCCAGCCCCAGGCGGTGATGGTGTGGCGGTTTACGGCTGCGATCGTGTCATAATCATCGCGCGTGGTGGCATCGCGGCGCGGCAGCGGACGCCATGAAACAGCCGGCGTCCAGGTGGACGCGCCCACACCGTGCTCCCAGCGGGCAAGCCCGGCATAGCGCGGGGAATCGTCCACCTGATAGACGGTCTGCGACCATGCGCCCCGCGCATCCTCCGCGCTGACCGCTTCCATCTCCCAGCTGTTGAAGCCGCGATAGGCCATCAGGCGGGAGGGCTGATACTGCCAGTCCTGACGCCAGTGCTTGATGACCGTCGGGTCTTCACGGTCGCCCACCAGCAGGAGGTGTTGCAGCGAGATGAAGCCCGGCTCGTCGGCGATCACGATCACCACTTCGCGCGCCGGTGTCTCGGTAGACGGGCGCAGCTCATAGCCTTCGGCAATCGGCAGATATTCATTGAAGGCGAAGGTGACGGCGTATTCGCCCTGCATCGCCAGAATGGCCTGACGGTCGGCTTCAGCCGGAACACCGGCCTCGCCTTGCGTCTGCACGCTTTCCGCTACCGTCCCACCCAGCGCGGCGGCCGGTCCGGCCAGCATGGCCAGCGCCAGAAAACTGCCCGTCAGCCCTGTTACCACTCGTTTCACCGTCACATCTCCATCTGTTGCGTTGCTCAGCCCCGCAAGGGCTGCAGCGATCTCTGCCTGCCTCAGGGACGCGTAATTGTGTCCCTTGCGCATGGCCTACTCCCTCAATTGCAGTTTTGCAAACGATTCTGACTTGCATTCCTAAGATTGCCTCGACATAGATGCCGCAATTGAGACTTATTCGCAATAAGGAAGCTGCATCATGTCCTCCCCAATCCACACCCTTTCCCTTTCCGCCCGCGCGAGCCTGCTGGCCAGCGCTGCCGCTCTGGCCCTGCTGCCCGCTGCTGCGTTCGCCAATGATTCCGACACCGCGCAGGTGAACGAGGCGAGCGAGACGATCATCGTCACCGCCACGCGCACCCGCCTGCCCAATTTTGATTATCCCGGCATGGCATCGGTGATTGATCTGGACTGGCTGGAATCCGAGCGCCCTTCAGACCTGAACGACCTTCTGCGCGATACGCCGGGGCTTGAAGTCGCAGGCGGTCCGCGCCGGACGGGCCAGACGCTGTCTCTGCGCGGGTTTGGCCGCGAAAACATTGCGCTTCTGGTCGATGGCGCGCGGCAGAATTTCTCCTCCGCCCATGACGGGGTGATGTTCATCGATCCGGGCCTTCTGGGCCGTGTGGAGACAGTACGCGGCGCAGCCTCCTCGCTTTATGGTTCGGGCGCTTCGGGCGGCGTGATCGCGTTTGAAACCGCCAATGCCGACACCTTCCTGCAGGCCGGCGAGACGCGCGGCGCGCGCGCCTCCATCGGCTACCGCTCCGGCAATGAGGAAACGCGCGGCTCTGCGGCTGTGTTCGGACGCAATGATGCGGTCTCCGGCCTGGTTGCCCTGTCGGCGCGCTCCTCCGGCGATATTGCGCTGGGCTCCGGCAATGATCTGCCGGCTGATGACGAAGTGATCTCCCTTCTGGCCAATGGCGAATGGCGCGTCAGCCCCGGCCTGACGCTTTCTGGCGGCATCCTCTCCTTCCGCAATGAGGCGCGCGAGCCCAATAACGGCCAGGGCGCGCAAGAGGTGACCAGCGGCAATCCGCTGATGGAGAAAGATGTCAGCGCTGACACGTATCGTGTGGGCCTGCGCTTTGCGCCTGAAGCCCAGTCGCTGATCGGGCTGGAGATGACGCTCTACCGCACCGAGGGCGGGGTGGATGAGCGTGACCCGCTCACCGGCCGCTTCATCACGCGTGATCTCACCACGAATGGCATCCGCGCCGAAAACCGTTCCGAGTTCCTGCTGGGCACGCTTCCCGCCGCGCTGACCTTTGGCGGGGAATGGTATGAGGACGAGCAGACCGGCACCGACAGTGACGTCCCATCGGGCCTGCGCGGCGGTGTGCCGAACGGCACCACCACTTTCTACGGCGCCTATGTGCAGGGCGAGACGGAGTTTTCCGCCGGCGGTTTGGGCCGTGTCATCCTGCTGCCCGGCGTGCGCTGGGACCGGTTTGAAAGCGATAGCGATATCGGCGGCGCCAATGAGGACGAGGCCGTATCGGCCCGCTTCGGTGCCACCTGGGCGCCGGTGGAGCCGGTGCGCCTCTTCGCCAGCTGGTCAGAAGCCTTCCGCGCGCCCTCGCTCAACGAGCTTTATCTCGATGGCACGCACTTCTCCCTGCCTCACCCCATCCTTGGCGCGCCGAACTTCATCACCAATGACTTCATTCCGAACCCGGCTTTGCGCCCTGAAAGCAGCGAGACCTTCGAGATCGGGGCGGGCTATACCCATACCGGCCTGTTCACACCTGCTGACCGGCTGGAGGTGAAAGGCGCATGGTTCCGCACCCGCGCCGATGACCTCATCAATCTGGCGGTGGATTTCGCGCTTGATCCCACCTGCTTTGCCCCGCCCTTCTTCGCGCCCTGCTCGGCGGGCACCTCGTTTTCCAGCAATGTGGCCGATGCCGAGCTGACGGGCTTCGAGATCGCCGCTCTCTATCAGAACGGGCCGCTCACCCTTTCCGGCTCGGTCTATGAGGTGGATGGCGAGGATCGCACCACTGGCGCGCCGCTGGGCTCACTGCAACCGGTGCAGGGCTATGTTCGGGGGTCATGGAGCTTTGATCGGGCAGACATAGGCGCGCGCCTGAGCTTCGCCGGTGATTTTGACAATACGAGTGCTGGCAATGAGCGTGACGGGTTTGCGGTGCTCGATGTGTTTGGCAGCTGGCAGCCCTTTGAGGATCGCCGCGTACGCATCAATGCCGGCGTGGAGAATGTGTTCGACGAAAACTACGAGCGCGTGTTTGCGGGCGTCTCCGAAGCGGGCCGCACCTTCCGCATCGATCTGTCCTGGACCGGGGGTTGGTAGGGCGCGATTCCCTCCACTATCCCGGTCTTGGTCCGGGAAGTGACTGAACGCTTCAGTTTGCGTTTCACCGGCGCAAGCCGGTGCCCAGCCCTTCTGGACCCCGACTTTCGTCGGGGAAACGCAGATAGGTTTATCGGAAGTGCTTGCACTCAGGCGTTGAAGGTCGCGCGTCTGTCCGGCAGGACTTGAAAGCACACCCAACACGGCCGGTTGAGGGACTGGCCGCATGAGACCCCCGCACCTGTCCAGAGGGTGCGGGGGTTTTTGTTTCTTCAGCGCCCCTCACCGCTCCTTCTTTTCGTCATTCCAGAAGCCCGAAGGGCTATCTGGAACCTAGAGTTTTTTTCTGGGTTCCGGGTCTCGCAAAGCTCGCCCGGAATGACGAGGGAAAATAGCGGAAAAGCAATCTGGGTCCCCGGTTCCCCGTTTTCACGGGGACAGGCGGGGCGGGGGACCTAAGATGTTTCTGGCGAATGCCTCTCAACCGGGTCCCCGGCCACCGAGCCGGGGTCCATCTTTCCGGCCACCGAGCTTGTCCATGGGTCCCCCGTCGGGGCGGGGGACCCCGGTGGAGAGGGTATCGGTCAAGCTGGCAAGATTTTCAGAATGGCAACACGACCGGAGTCTCCCGCACCGACGGGAGACCCAGCTTTTTTCTGTCCTCCCCCACATCCGTGGGGTCGGTTCCGGCCATGAGGCCGGGCGGGCAGTCGCCCTTTTCGGCGGCCTATGGCCGCCGCAAGCGCGAACGCGCGCCCGAGCTAATGCGAGGAGCGACGGGGCGGAGGCCCCGGAGCATCATTAAAACTAATGCGCCGCCCGGCGCATGCGTCCGGCGATCTCGTCCATCTCGGCCTGTTCGGCGGCGCGTACCGCATCCTCGATGCGCGCCACGCGGCGCTCTTCGAGAAGCTCGTACTTTTTCAGCTCGCCGAACGCCGTCTCCAGCCGCTCGCGCAACTCACCGGCCTGGACCTCCACCTCGCGTTCGGAGGCACGCAGGTTTTCCTTGCGCTGAATGACAGAGCGCGCATAGGAGCCATAGGCCAGATAGCCTTCCTTGCTCTCCGATGCGGCGGCCTGTTCGCCCGGAACGCTGGCTTCGAGACGCTCGATCTGGTCGGCAATGGCCGCGCGGGCGCGATCAATGTCGGCCATCTGCTTTTGCAGTTCTTCCACCTTGAACCGGGCCAGCCGGATCAGCGGGGCATGAGAACGTGTGCTCATGGTTTACTCCTTTCCATCCACCACAATCTCCGACAGGGCTGCGAAACTCTCTTCGATTGAGGAGGTTTCGTCTTTTCCCTGGCGGAGGAACGCTTCTAGCGGGCCGTTAAGCGCAATCGCGCGGTCGACCTCTGTATTGGACCCGGCGGCATAGGCCCCCAGCCGGATCAGTTCTTCCATGTCGGCATAGGCGCTAAGCACGCGCCGTGCCTCGACAATGATCTCAGCCTCGCCGGGCCCATAGACCTCCGGCGCGGTACGCGAGATGGATTTGAGGACATCGATGGCCGGGAAGCGGCCGCGCTCGGCAATCGCACGCGTCATCACGACGTGGCCGTCGAGAATGCCGCGCACGGCGTCGGCAATCGGTTCGTTATGGTCATCGCCATCCACGAGAACGGTGAACAGCGCGGTGATCGACCCGCACCCGTTCTCGCCCGGCCCTGCCCGCTCCAGAAGACGCGGCAGCTCGGCAAAGACGGACGGGGTATAGCCGCGCGTGGTCGGCGGTTCGCCTGCCGCAAGGCCAATCTCGCGCTGGGCGAGCGCAAAGCGCGTCACCGAATCCATCAGGCACAGCACGTTCAGGCCCTGGTCACGGAAATACTCCGCGACAGTGAGCGTCATATAAGCCGCCTGCCGGCGCGACAGGGCGGGCGCATCGGAGGTTTCGGTGATGACAACGGCGCGGGCGCGGCCCTCCTCGCCCAGCACCTCATCGACAAACTCGCGCGCTTCGCGGCCCCGCTCGCCAATCAGGCCGATCACGATCACGTCCGCGCTGGTGCCGCGCGTAATCATGCTCATCAGGACAGACTTGCCGACGCCCGACCCGGCAAACACACCAAGGCGCTGGCCGGTGCGCATCGGCGCAAACGTGTTCAGCGCACGCACGCCCAGATCCAGGCGCGGGCCCAGCGCGTCGCGCTGGTGGGCGCAGGGCGGCGCACCCTTGACCGGATAGGCGGTAGCGCCTTCGGCCAGCTTGCCCTTGCCGTCTCGCGGTTCGCCAAACGCATTGATGACCCGGCCCAGCCAGGCAGCATGCGGACGGATCACCATGCCTTCAGGATCGATCCGGGCAGGCGCACCGGCGCGAATGCCGGACAGATCACCATGGGCCATCATCAGGGCGGTATCGCCCCGGAAGCCCACAACCTCGCAGCGCTGGGGATTTTCGCCTGCGCCGATATAGGCGCTGGCACCGAGGGTAAGCCCGGCACGCGGGCCTTCGGCCTCGATCAGAAGGCCGTTAACCGCCTTCACGCGCCCCTTGAAGGTGCGCGTCTCGATCTCCTCGATACGCTCGATCAGACCTTGCACGGCGGTTCCCGCTTCGCTGTTGTCCGGCATCGTTCTGATACCGGTCTTGCAAGCTTTTAACGCGCGTGCGGTTTCAACGGCGTAAACGACTGTGCAACGCCTCGCTCATACTTTCTCCACAGGCCATTGCAGCAAAAACTCTGCGGTAGCGGCACACGCCGCAGCGTGTTTTATCAATACGTTAACCAGGCGCAGTGCTGGAGGGACTCGATTCCACCGGTCGAGTCAAATCGCTGTTAACTTTCTCGAAGGAATTGTCGCGCCATTCTGCGAAGCACGTTAACCATGGGGACGACGCGCGGGATCAGGTGATTCGCGCGAGCGGCTGCGGAGAGGGACCGATGCGGGTACTGCTCATCGAGGATGATCGCGCGACAGCGCAGGGCATCGAACTGATGCTGAAGTCCGACGGCTTCAACATGTATACGGCCGATCTGGGCGAAGAGGGTGTCGATCTCGGCAAGCTCTACGACTACGATATCATCCTTCTGGACCTGAACCTGCCGGACATGCCGGGTTTTGACGTCCTGAAAACGCTTCGCCTTGCCAAGGTAGATACGCCCATCCTTATCCTGTCGGGCAATGCCGACATTGATAACAAGGTGCGCGGCCTCGGCTCGGGCGCGGACGACTACATGACCAAGCCCTTCCACAAGGAAGAGCTGATCGCGCGCATCCACGCCATTGTGCGCCGCTCCAAGGGTCACAGCCAGTCGATCATCCGCACCGGCGATATCGCGGTGAATCTCGACGCCAAGACGGTCGAAGTGAACCAGCAGCGCGTTCACCTGACCGGCAAGGAATACCAGATGCTGGAGCTGCTCTCCCTGCGCAAGGGGACGACGCTCACCAAGGAAATGTTCCTCAACCATCTTTATGGCGGCATGGACGAGCCGGAGCTGAAGATCATCGACGTCTTCATCTGCAAGCTTCGCAAGAAGCTGGAAGCGGCCACCGGCTCCAAAGCCCCGATCGAGACCGTTTGGGGCCGTGGCTATGTGCTGCGCGATCCCGTCGAGGAAAAAGGCGCGGCGTAACGCCCCGCTGCCTGAACTGACACGGAAAAACCCCGGCCCCCGCGCCGGGGTTTTTCCTTGGGCGCAGTGAGACCGGGGCGCCGCCCGCAAGGACCGATTTGCAATTAACCACACCCGGCGCCCGTGCTATATTGCCTGTGTTACAGGGCAGCCCCGGACGGGGGCTTTGCATCCCCTCACCTGCCCCCGGACGGCTGACAGAACCAAGCGCTCGCCCCTTGTAACAGGAGGTAGAGACATGCGTTTTCTGATCAGCCTTGCCGCTCTCGCCATCATCGCTCCGGCCAGCGCAACCGCACAATCGGTCGTCACTATCGGTACCAGCCAGGCACGTGGCTGCTACGAGGCGGCCATGAGCGTGACCAGCCGCGCCAGCACGGGCCTGGCCCTATGCGAGGCCGCTCTGGCCCAGGACGCGCTATCACGGCGCGACCGCGCAGCCACCGAAGTGAATATGGGCATCTTGCTGATGCACGCAGGCCGCTCCGATGAAGCGCTGGCAGCCTATGACCGCGCGCTGGGCATACAGCCACAGCTGGCCGAAGCCTGGCTCAATCGCGGGATCGCCCGGTTCGCCGCGCGGGAATATGCCTTGGCCGAAGCCGATTTCACCCGTTCGCTGGAGCTGAATATCCGCGAGGCGCATAAAGCCTATTATCACCGGGCTCTGGCGCTGGACGCGCGCGAGCTTTACCCGCAAGCCTATGCCGACTTCCAGCAGGCGCTGGAGCTGGCACCGGGTTGGAACCTGCCCTTGCGCGAACTGGAGCGCTATGAGGTGGTCAGAGCGCCGGTGAACGGGTAGCGGCGCTACGCCACTGCGCGCGCGGCCGCCGGAGCGATCTGCGTGTCAGGCTGGTTGCGCACATAGAGCCCGCGCTGACCGGGAACCGGTTTCAGGCTGTCGGTCAGCCCGACAACCGTTTCAGCTGCGCCCAGCACGAGATAGCCATCGGGCGGCAGCAGGGCGGCAAGGCGGTTGAGAATCTTCGCCTTCGCCTCGACATCGAAATAGATCAGCACATTGCGGCAGAAGATGATGTCCTGCGCGCCATAGCGGGAAAAGTCGTCCAGCAGATTGCCCGGTTCAAACCGGATCATCTCGCGCAGTTCCGGTTTTACCCGCCAGCTATCCCCGCTCTGTTCGAAATGCTGGACCAGGCGCTGGATGGGCAGGCCGCGCTGCACCTCGAACTGGCTGTAAAGTCCGGCCTTGGCCTTTTCCAGAACGTGGGCGCACATGTCTGTGGCGAGGATTGAGGCGCCAAGCCCGCTCGTCTCACGGATCAGCATGGCCAGCGAGTAAGGCTCCTGCCCCGTGGAGGCGGCGGCGCACCAGATCTTCAACGCACGTCCGCCGCGCGCCTGACGCAGGGCCGGCGCCATCACCTCGCTGAACAGCTCGAACGGCGTCTTGTCGCGGAAAAAGAAGGTTTCGTGCGTGGCCAGCGCTTCGGAGGCTGCGGCGCACAGGCGCTGATCGCCGCGCATCATCGCATCAACAACCGCTTCAGGGCCGGACAGGCCCTCGGCGCGCGCCAGCGGGGCCAGGCGGCTCTCGATCAGATAGCCCTTCTCCGGGCCCAGAACGAGACCGGAGCGCTTCTTCACCTCGGCGGCGAGGAATTTGTATTTGGGTTCGCTCAGCATTATCGCGCTCCTGTCAGCCGGCGGGCGAGTTCCGGTCCGATCTGGTTGAGTGGCAGCACAAGATCTGCAAGGCCCGCTTCGGCGACGGCGCCGGGCATGCCCCAGACCACGCTGGATGCCTGGTCCTGCACGATCACGCCGCCACCGGCCTTGCGCACATGGCCCGCGCCGCCGCGGCCATCAGAGCCCATACCGGTAAGGACAAGCGCCAGCAAATTCTTGCCCGCTGCGCGCGCGCAGCTTTCAAACAGCGGATCGACAGACGGACGGCAGAAATTGATCGGCGGGTTCTGGTCCAGCCTGGCGCGGAACTGGCCCGGCGTGCCTTCCACCGTCAGGTGGAAATCGCCCGGCGCCACATAGACATGGCCGGCTTTGAGGGTTTCACCATCGCTGGCTTCACGCGCGGGCAGTCCCTCACGCGACAGATGCTCGGCCAGAATGGCGGTGAACACTTTGGGCATGTGCTGGGCGATCACCACCGGCATGCGGATCGAGGCCGGAAGATTGTTTATCACCTGACGCAGGGCCTGCGGCCCGCCCGTGGACGAGCCGATGGCCAGAAGATCGATGCGCGATGGCAGCTCGCGCCCCGAAGGCGCCGGAACGGCACCGCTCTCGACCGGCATTGCCGCAGCTGAGGTCCGGACAGTGCCAACAGGGCGATGGGGCGCATAACGCGGGGCCAGCACGGCCAGCTTGTCGAGCAGTTCAACGCGGTAGCTCTCCGCCCCGCCCATGCGGCTGGTATCGGGCTTGGGCGCAAAGTCGGCCGCGCCAAGGGAAAGCGCCTGCAGCGTAACCTGCGCACCCTTTTGCGTCAGGGTGGAGGCCATGATGACGCGCGCTTTTGGCGCCGCTTTGAGAATTTGCGGCAGGGCGGTCAGCCCGTCCATGCGCGGCATTTCAATGTCGAGGACAACCAGATCAGGCTGCAGCTCGCCAGCGCGCTTTACCCCCTGCTCGCCATCCGAACAGGTGGCCGCCAGCGCCAGACGCGGATCAGCCTCGATCCAGCGCGCCACCAGCCCGCGCACCACGGCGGAATCGTCCACGACCAGTACACGCGGCAGGGTTCCGGGGGTGGCTCCGGGTGGAAGATTGGCGGCGGCGTTCATTGCGACGGCCAAGCTCACACCAGCCCGGCTTCGGCGAATTTGGAGCCGATAATGTCGCCGTCGAACGGCTTCATCACGTATTCGTCGGCCCCGGCACGCAAAGCCTGGGTGATATGGGACATGTCATTTTCGGTGGTGCAGAACACCACGACGGGGCGCTTGCCATTCTGCTCGGCGCGCAGCGTGACGAGGAAATCAATGCCGTTCATCACCGGCATGTTCCAGTCCAGCAGGATCGCGTCGGGCATGGATTTGCGGCACTGGTCCAGCGCCATCTTCCCGTCCTGGGCCTCTTCGCAGGCAAAGCCGAGATCTTCCACGATTTTACGGGCCACCTTGCGGATCACCCGGCTATCATCGACTACCAGACAGGTTTTCATTGCCCTATTTGCCTTTCGCGCGTCAGGCCGCCATCGCCATGTCGGCGGCGATCAGCCTGTCCATATCCAGTATGGCCAGCAATTCGGTTTCCAGACGGTGAACGCCGGACAGCAAGGCCCGCCAGCGCGGGTCGAGATGAGCGGGTACCGGCTCGAACGTGTCCTGGCCAAGACGCAGCACCTCGCCGACCTCATCGACGAGCACGCCGAACAGTTCCGCGCCCCGCTCCAGCCCCAGTGACATGCACGGCGCGTCGGCCTCGCGCGCGGGCAGGCCAAGGCGGATGCGCGCATCAATCACCGTCACGATGCGGCCGCGCAGATTGAGCAGGCCGGCGATTTCCGGACGCGCGAGCGGTACCGGGGTGATGGCCTGCGGCGCGAACACTTCGCGGATTTCGCTGACCGGCGCGCCGCACAGCTGGCCTGCGATGCGCACCGTCACAAATTCACGGCTGGTCTGATAATCGAGTGCCATGATCGTCTCTCCTAAGCCGCGCGTGTTTCGCCGGAGCGTGCCGCCCGGTCGAGCGCGGCGATCAGCCCGCCCCTGTCAGCCGGGCGCATCACCGCCACCATGCCTTCGCCATGCCCACCGCTCGCGCGGTCGCTGACCCCAAGGCGCGGCACATCGGCCCAGTGGCCTTCGCTGGCCAGCGTGTCGAGCGCCGCCGGATCACCCACCAGCGCGGCGTATTGCGCGCCCATCTGGGCAGCGTCGCGTGCCTCATGCAGGCCGCCCACGACCGTCACGTCATAACCGGCAGCGGCCAGCAGGGGCGCCATCATGCGCCGGGCAAAGGCATCAGGTTCGACCAGCAGGATCGGGTGGCGGCCCGAACGCGCGGGGCGCTGCGGCGAACCAGACCAGGCCCGCTCCATGTGCCAGGCAATGTCGAGCACTTCGGTCGCGCGGCCCTTGATAATGGCCGAGCCGATAACGCCGGGGCGTTCAGAGCCCATTTGCAGGTCGAGCGTTTCTTCCACCACGTCGAGAATTTCATCGACCGCGACACCGGCCGAGCGGTCCTCCTCGGAGAAGACCAGCACGGCCTGGCGGCCTTCGCGCTTGAACTCGTCCACACCCGAAGCGTGGGCCAGCGGCAGCAGGCGGCCCCGGTACTGCACCACGTGACGCGCATCGACGATCTCGATGGTGGAGCCGTCAAACTCTTCAAGCCGGGTAATAAGACTGACCGGCACGGCCTTCACATCGTCCTCGCCTGCGCGCACCAGAAGCAGGCGCTGGCGCGAGGGATCGATGCTGCTGGCGGCGGCGTCCTCGGAAACCTGCGTCTCCTCGGTGGAGTGCGCCAGCTGCTGGGAGAGGCCATTGGGATCGAGAATGATGATGACCGAGCCATCACCAAGCAATGTCGCGCCGGAATAGACCTGTATGCCGCGCAGCTGGGCCGAGAGCGGCTTGACCACGATCTCCTCGGTATCGAGCACATCGTCGACGACCACGCCGAGCTTGCGTCCCGCCGCCTCAATGACCACGACATAGCCGTGGCTGGCATCACTGGACGTTTCTTCGGGCAGGCCCAGAACATTATTCAGGCTGACTACCGGCAGGAGCCGGTTGCGCAGGCGGATCATGCGCGCGCCATTCATCGACTCTATGGAGTGGGCCGAACCCTCACCGGCGCGCACCAGCTCACGCACGGCCAGTTGCGGCAGGGCGAAGCGCGCATCGCCTGCCTTCACGATCAGCGCCGAAACGATGGCGAGGGTCAGCGGAATCTTGATGGCAAAGCTGGTGCCCTTGCCGACCTCGGAGGTGAGATCGATGGAGCCGCCAATCTGTTCGATATTGGTGCGCACCACATCCATGCCGACGCCGCGGCCAGACAGGTTCGTCACCTTGGCGGCGGTGGAGAAACCGGCAGCGAAGATGAAGCGCTGGATCTGCTGCTCGCTCATGGAGCTGAGCTCTTCAGGCGTGGCCAGACCCTTTTCGAGCGCCTTGGCGCGGATTTTCTCCGGGTCGAGACCGGCCCCGTCATCGGTGATCCTGATGATGATCGCGCCGCCTTCATGGTAGGCGGACAGGCGGATCGTACCCTGCTCAGGCTTGCCCGCTGCGGCGCGGACATCAGGCATTTCAACGCCGTGATCGGCGGAGTTGCGCACCATATGGGTGAGCGGATCCTTGATGAGCTCAAGCACCTGGCGGTCGAGCTCGGTCTCCTCGCCCTCCATGATGAGGCGGATCTTCTTGCCCAGATCCTGCTGGGTGTCGCGTACGATACGCGGCAGCTTGCGCCAGGCATCGCCGACGGGCTGCATGCGCGTCTTCATCACCCCGTCCTGCAGCTCGCCGGTCACCGATGACAGGCGTTGCAGCGGGCCTTTCAGGGCGGAATCTTCGGTTTCGCGGACGATCTGGTGCAGCTGGTTACGGGCCAGCACCAGCTCGGACACCGTTGTCATCAGGGTTTCGAGCACATCCACATTGACCCGGATGGTCGATTGCGCGCGCACGCCCTCAGACTTCGGCGCATCAGCCTCCGTTGCAGCTGGCGCCTTGGCCGATGCGGCAGGCGCAGAGGCAAGAGGCGCGGCGGCAACCGGCTCGGCCTCGTCCTCGATATCAGCCTCCTCGTCGTCAGCCGTAGCATTGGCCAGCTCTGGCCCTTCGGCGGACATGAAGGCGGCCTCAAGATCAGCCAGCGACACCTCGCCCGGACGCAAGGGACGGCCCAGATCAGCGTCGAACGCCTCGCCGCCTTCGTCAGAAGCTTCGATAACGGGTTCCGGCTCAGGCTCGGGTTCAGGTTCGGGTTCCGGTGCCGGAGCGGGCGCTGCGCTCTCGCCCATCGCCAGCGCTTCCAGCTCGGCGATCAGCTCTGAATCGTCGCCTTGCGGCTCGCTGCCCGTCTCTTCCAGACCACCCAGCACCAGCTTGATCCGGTCGAGCGATTGCAGGACCAGCGTCACGGCGGCGCTATCGGCAACCAGCGTACCATCGCGGAACTTGCCCAGCAGGGTCTCACCGGCATGGGCAATCGCCTCAAGGCGCGACAGGCCGAGAAATCCGCACGTGCCCTTGATGGTGTGAAGAAGGCGGAAAATATTGTCGAGCGTGGCCCGGTCGGTCGGGTCGGATTCGAACTTCACCAGTTCGACGTCAATCGTATCAAGGCTTTCTGCCGTTTCGGCCAGAAATTCGCCAATCAGCTCATCCATGGTGAACCCGTCCCCTGATTGCCCGCTGGACGCAGGCGCGGTGCGCAAGGCACGCAAGTGTGATCGGGGACAAAAATCACATGGACAGGGTTAACGTATCGTTTGGCTGGCAGACCGTTCGTCAAGGGCCGCCCTGGCAGGGAGGAAATGCGCTCAATCGTCACCGCCGGCGCGCCAGTCGCTAGGCGTAGCGCCGAAGCTTGCCTTGAAGGCCCGCGAAAAATAGCCCAGCTCGGTAAAGCCCCATGCGCTGGCGATATCGGTGACAGACTGGCTGGCGTAGCGCGGGTCACGCAAATCGCGCGCGCAGCGCATCAGTCTCTGGTTCCTGATCCATCCCGTCAGGGTGGTGCCATCGCTCTGGAACAGGCGTTGCAGCTTGCGCGGCGTGATGTTGAACCTTGCCGCCAGCGCCTCCCCATCGGCGCGTACCGGATCAGCAAGCCGGGTGGCAAGATCGGCCTTTATCCGGCCCAGCAAGAGCCGGTCGCGCTCCACGCGGCTGGCGGCCAGAGGTTCCAGCCCGGCATCGATGCTGGCCGCCGTCATGCCGAGAAAATGGGTATAGAGCCGGTTTTCGTGCGGAGCGGGGCCGGCTTCGGCCAGCAGGGCGGTCAAGAGCGCGGCAATTGCCGGCCCGGCTGGCGGCGCGATCTCACCGCCATGGGCCAGTACATGGCGCGGCGTGAGCGCTTCGAAATCCTCCGCCGGGACCATGGCGCTGACAAAGGTGAAGGTCTCGTCGAAATCAAGCGTGTAGGGCGTATCGCCCGACACATAGGTGACCCGTCCGCGATCCACGCCCATCCGCGTGCCATTGGCCACCAGCCAGCCATGGGCGCTTGTCATGGTGGATACGAAACACACGCCTCGCGCCTCGGCGCTGATGAGGTCTGCATCGCGGATGAGGCGCTGGGGTGATCCCGATACCTCGATCAGCATGACCGGGCCGAACGGCCGTACACGCATGCTGGCATGGAAGGGTTTTGCCTCGGCCTCCACCCGCATGGGCAGGGCCATGTCGGCGACATGGCGGCGCCAGGCCTCCAGCGCTGCAGGCCCGTCCAGACCCTTTGTCGACCAGAACCAGCCGCCGGGCAGATTGTCGTTTGCGTCAAGCAGGTTTGTCGCTTCCAGCACAGCAGCAAGGCTCGTGAACCGCTAGCCTCAAGGGACTGATTATAGAGCGCAAAGGTGGGGCGTCACCTTTTGCGGGCAGACGCGCTTTGCGCGTGTCCCAGGTGGGGGGATCACCGGGCCAGTCCGCCGCGCCTCAAGCGGGAGCAAGAAACCATGCCGGATATCATCAAGCCGCGCGCCAACGGTGCGCTGCGCATCAAATGGGCCATCCTGACCACTACAGCCCTTCTGCCGCTGGCGCTGGCGGCAGAGGCGGCCGGGCAGACAGCACAAGAGTGTACTGACGGCACAACCGGGCCGGGCCAGCAGGACGGCACCGGGAATGCTGCCTGCGAGACCAGCGCCAGCGCCTATGGCCAGTTCAATCTGGCAAGCGGCACCTTCAGTAGCGCCTTTGGCTATTCAAACATCGCCAGCGGCAGTTCCAGCAGCGCATTCGGCATGTTTAATGTCGCCAGCGGTCCGACGAGCAGCGCCGTAGGCAGAAATAACCTTGCCAGCGGCGATGCAAGCAGCGCATTCGGACGTTTGAACTCTGCCACGAGCGAATTCAGTAGTGCTTTTGGCTACACCAATTCGGCAAGTACGTCGCGCAGCAGCGCGTTTGGATTTGGCAACAGCGCCAGTGGTCCGCGCGGCAGCGCATTTGGCCACGTGAATTTGGCCACCGGCGCTGACAGCAGCGCTTTTGGCACCCGTAACACCGCCTCGGGTGAATTCAGCGCCGCCTTCGGGGTCCTGAATTCGGCGGATGGGCTTTTCAACAGCGCCTTTGGCGTCCAGAATGAGGCGTCCAATGACGAATCCTCGGCGTTCGGCTTCAGAAACATAGCCGATGCTTGGAGCGCCAGCGCCTTTGGATACAGAAACACCGCTGAAGGGGACAATAGCAGCGCCTTCGGTTTCCGTAGCACAACCGGCGTTGACGCCGTCGGCGCTCTGGCCGTCGGCGGCTGGTATGACCGCGACGGGGACGGGCTCATTGAGCCGGACGACGAGCTGACCTCCGCCCGTGGCCGCTATTCCGCCGCCGTTGGCACGGGCGTGATTGCGGAAGGCGAGGCTTCGTCCGCCTTCGGGGTAGGCACGACCGCAGGAGGCGATTTCGCCAGTGCCTTTGGATTCCTCAATCTGGCGGGCGGCGATAACAGCGTTGCCTTGGGTTACGAAAACACGACGAGCGCGAATTTCAGCAGCGCGGTCGGCTATACGAACACGGCCAGCGGCGAGGAAAGCCATGCCCTTGGCGGCTTTAATGAGGCGCAGGGCTTCCAGAGCAGCGCGGTGGGGTATTTCAACATTGCATCCGGCATTCAGGGCAGCGCCTTTGGCGCGTTCAGCCTGGCCAGCGGCGATTATAGCAGCGCGTTTGGTTACGGCTCCATTGCCAGCGCGGAAGGGGCAACGGCCATCGGCTTCGAGGCCGTGGCGGACCGGGCCTACACGGTGGCGATCGGCTCAACTGGCAATGAGCGCAATCTCATCCATGTAGCGGACGGCACCGAGGACACTGACGCGGTCAATCTGCGTCAGCTCAATCTGGCCCTGAGCTCGGCAGGCGGGTCCGTCCCGCTGGCCCATTTCAACGATCCGGATTTCCCGCGCGCGGCACCGAATGCAGGCGCGGTCGATGCGCTGGCCATTGGCTGGGGTGCTGATGCGGGCGGGCTCGCCAACATCGCGGTCGGCACGCTGGCACAGACGGGCAGCGCCTATGGCTCCATTGCCATCGGGTTTTTCTCCAGCGCCACCGACTGGAACACAATTGCGCTTGGCAATGGATCAGATGCCTCTGGAGACGGTGCCATGGCCCTGGGGAGCTATGCATGGTCGCCGGGGTTCAGCGCCCTGTCGATAGGCACCTATGCGATGGCGACGGGGCCGGAATCGACAGCGCTCGGCTATCTGTCCGAGGCGACGGCGGACAATGCGGTAGCCATCGGTGCGGGTTCAGTCGCCAGCCGGGAGGACAGTGTCTCCTTCGGCTCGTCTGGTAATGAACGCCTGCTGGTCCATGTCGCTGATGGCACGGACGATACCGATGCGGTCAATCTGCGCCAGCTCAATGCAGCCATGGCCGGCGGCGGCGGGGCTGACCTTGCACCCATAGCCGCGGCTCTGGGCGGCGGGGCGAGCTTTGCGGGCGGGGTGTTCGGCGCGCCAGAATATGTGGTGCTGGGCAACAGCTTCAACAATGTCGGCGGAGCCATTGGTGCGCTGAATACACAGGTCGAAGAGAACACCACAGACATTGCCGATCTGAAGTCTTCGGGCGGACGCGGTCCGGGTGGTGGTACGGGCGACCCGGCGCAGGAGGCGCGCATTGCCGCGCTGGAAGCACAACTGGCCGCCCTGCAGGGCGCGCTGCAGGACGCGATGGGCGAGCTGGCCGCTCTCAGCCAGGGCAATGTCACCGGCGGCACCACGAGCGACAACACCAATCTTGCCACTGGTCCCGGCTCTGAGGCGACCGGCCACGGGGATACGGCGTATGGTGTGGGCGCATCAGCGACGGGCGATCCTTCAACTGCCGTAGGATTTCAGGCACAGGCGTCCGGCCAGCACTCCACTGCCATTGGCGGTAATGCCGCAGCCACCGGCAATCTCTCCGTGGCGCTGGGGCAAGCGGCGGTGGCATCGGGCGCTAACAGCATGGCGCTGGGTCAGGGCGCTTCGGCGGCGTTCGACAATTCCATCGCCATCGGTCAGGGCGTGGCCACGACGCGGGACGGGCAAGTGGCCATCGGGTCGGCGTCCAACACCTACACGCTGGCCGGGATCAATTCCGCTGCCAGCCGTGCCGCCCAAAGCGGGACGGCCTACATGGTCACCTCCGATGCGGCGGGCAATCTGGCCACGATGGATATCCAGCCCTGGTTCGGGCGCATTGAGGAGCTGGAGGAAGGCGCGGCACGCACCGATGACCGCTTCCGTACGCAGGCTGATGGTATCGCCGTGGCGCTGGCGCTTGGCGGCGCGCAGGTGATCCAGCCGGGTCAGACCTTCGCAGTCTCGGCCAATCTTGGACACTTCGACGGCTCCAACGCGGTCGGCTTCGGCGCCATCGGCCGCGCGCGCGAGAACATGTTCGTCAATATCGGTGTCGGCACCGGCACGCGCACCGGCGCGGTGGCTGGCCGGGCCGGGGTCAGCTGGGGCTGGTAGCTTACGCCGCTTCGGCCTTGGCCTGCGGGGCGAGCAGAGCGATGTATTCAATGCGCTCTTCTTCCACGCGGGCCTCCACCCGGCCGCCATTTTCACGCGCGACCAGCCCGGCATAATAGGGCTGGATGGAGCGGCCATCATAGCCGTCCTCGCCTGCCCGGCCTGCCAGCGCCTCGATATAGCTGGGGTCAATGCGTGCGCGCGGTCCGGCGGCGACGATGCGCAGACGGCTATCGCCGCCCTCGCTGGCCGATGCCTCGACCGTGACGGTGCCGCCGCGCGGGACATTATCCACCGCCAGCCAGACCAGATTGAGCAGCACGCGCGCGGCCGGCTTGTCCAGGCCCGCCGCCTGCACCTTCCACACCAGCTCCGGCTTGGCGCTGGCAAACATCGCCTCGGCCAGGCGTTTGAGCTCGCTGGTATCGATGCTGCCGGGGCGGGACCCCCCTGCCCCGAAGGCCAGACGCACATATTCCAGCTTGGCATGCGCCTGATTGGCGCCGGTGCGGATCAGCTCGATGGCATCATCGCGCATGTCGGCGGCGTTTTCATCATCCAGCACCGACAGGGCCGCGCCGAGCGCGGACACAGGGCTGACAAGATCATGGCAGAGCCGGGCGCACAAAAGCGCGGCAAGCTCGGTGGCGGAGGGTGTGTTTTGCGTGCTCATGGACGCAGCATTATCCGATTCTCGATCGCGAAAGGGTTAACGCGGATGCGGCACCTCCCGGGTGCCCTAAGGCTCGCGATCATCCTCGTCATAGCCGCGCCGGGACGAGAAAAAGACCAGCGCCATCAGGCCCGCCCCCACCACAAAGGTCAGCACCGCGCCGATGACCAAAGCGGCCCAGCCATGGCCGCCAACTGCATTGTCCATGCTCATCCACAGCCGCGCCGATAGCGCAATTGCGCCAATGAGCATCGCGCCCAGAACCACCGCCAAAAGCCAGGTTTTCATAAATATCCTTCCTGTGCGCCGCGCCGGGATGCATAACATGCATTATGGTTAAGGGAGACATTAACCCTGCCTGGGGCACACATCCCCCCTTGGCAAGACGATTCGTCCTTGTCAGTGTATGTGCCGCTCCGGCACGGTCCGGGAAAGATGACAGCATGTCACGGGGGGTGATGTTGGCCTGCATCTTGCCTTGCTGGACTGGCGGCTGAAAACAACCGCGCGGGAAGAGGGAAATATTACGCATGTCCGGTTTTGACGTCCGCCTCGCTGACGCCCACCGCTCCCGTGCGCTGGTTTTCTTTGCCACGCTGACCATGGCCCTGCTGCTAGTGGCGGCCATACTCATCAGCCGGACCATGACAGGCAGTTCGGCCTCCGCGGCCGCCCCCGATCTGGACCAGCTTGATCCGGCAGGTGCGGCCCTCATGGCCGAAGCTGCTGAAACTGCGCCCACGCTTGATGACATGGTGATGGCCGAACATGCCGTGTTCGCCAACTGCATTGATTGCCCGGTCCTGATGGCGGCGGAAGTGACCGTGCGTTCGGGCCAGACCTTTGCCAGCGTGCTGGCCGAGGCTGGTGCCAGCCGCATTGATGCCGCGCGCGCGATTGCCGCGCTGGACCCGGTCTATCCGGCCCGCTCGCTGCGCGCCGGCCAGACGCTCAATCTCTTTTTCGAGCGCAGCCCGCTACAGAATATTTCCGCTGACGAGGATGACGGCCTCACGCTGACCGGCATTTCCTTCCGTCCTGATAGTGAGCGCACGCTGACCGTGGCGCGCAGCGCTGACGGTCAGTACCGCACCCGCGAGGCGGTGATGACCGTGGAGCGCGAGATCGTGCGCGCGCGCGGCGAGATTTCCTCCAGCCTCTATGCGGCCGCGCTGGACGCTGGGGCCACCGACCGTATCGTCACCGACATGGCGCTCGTTCTGGGTCATGCGGTGGATTTTCGCACCATCCGCTATGGCGACACGTTCGACATCGTGTTCGAGCGCTATACCAACCGCGCAGGCGAGGTGATCCGCACCGGCCGCATCCTCTACATGACCTTCGAGGGGCGCGGGCGTCCGCTGGAGTATTTCCGCTATGAAGCGCCTGATGGCGATATCGGCTACTACACCGCCGAGGGCGAAAGCGCGGCCCGCCTGCTGATGAAAATGCCGATCAATGGCGCGCGCATCTCCAGCCAGTTCGGCATGCGCTTCCACCCGATCCGCCGCACCAACCGGCCTCATAACGGCACAGACTTCGCCGCCCCGACCGGCACCCCGATCTATGCGGCCGGCAACGGCACCGTGGAGCGCGCAGACTGGTTCGGTACGTTCGGCAACTATATCCGCCTGCGCCATTCCAACGGCTATCAGACCGTCTATGCCCATCTGAACGGATTTGCGCGCGGCATCCGTGCCGGCACGCGCGTCACGCAAGGCCAGACCATCGGCTATGTCGGCACGACGGGCGCCTCCACCGGCCCGCACCTGCACTATGAGGTGCATCTCAATGGCCGTCCGCTCAACCCGATGAGCCTGGACCTGCCGACGGGCCGCCGTCTGGAAGCGGATGAGCTGGGCATTTTCAACACCGAGCGTGACCGGATCATCGCCCTGCGCGATCAGGCCCGTCCCGCAGCTGAGGAAGAGCCCCAGCCCGTTCTGGTGGCCGAGCGTGGCGAGGAGCGCCGCGCCAGCGCCGGTTCAGGGGCGAGCGCCCGTCCGTAAACGGCGCGGGTGAGCATTGCCCTACTTCGTGGCCGCCATCAGATAGTTCACGCCCGCATCTGAACTGATGAAGAAGCTGTCTTTGAGCGGATTATAGCTGACGCCGACGGGCGTTTCAGGCGCAAGGCCGGCTGATTTCAGCGCCGCCTCCACCTCCTCCGGCTTTACCAGCCTGGCAAAGCGGTGCGTGCCGCGCGGCAGCCAGCCCAGCACGTATTCCGCGCCGAAAATCGCCGTCACGAAGGCGCGGCTGGTGCGGTTGATCGTGCCGACAATCATTATCCCGCCCGGTTTCACCAGGTTCGCGCAATCGGCAAGGAACTGCGCCGGATCGGCGACATGCTCGACCACTTCCAGATTGAGCACGACATCAAACCGGCCCGGCCCTTCGGCCTCCAGCAATTGCTCGGCCGTGCCGTGGCGGTAGTCGATCTCCAGCCCCGCCTCGCGCGCATGGACCAGCGCCGTCTTGATATTCGGCTCGGCGGCGTCCACGCCGGTCACGCGCGCGCCAAGGCGCGCCATCGGCTCGGACACGAGCCCTCCCCCGCAGCCGATATCGAGCAGTTCAAGCCCCGCCAGCGGCTCGCGCCCCTCACGGGCGAAATGGGCGCACAGGCGCTCGCGTATCCAGGTGAGGCGCGCCGGATTGAATTTGTGCAAGGGCGCGAACTTCGATTTCGGATCCCACCACTCGGCAGCCATCGCCGAGAACTTCTCCACCTCCGCCGGATCGATGGACGGGCTGGACAGCGTTTCAGGCGAACTTGTCTGGGCCATGGTTTTTCCTGCGGTGCGGGAGGGGAGATCGCACCGGCCAATATACGCTGCCACGCGCGGGCGTTAAGGGCCGTGAGTGAGGTGAAATGCCGCCGTCTGAACCGGGCAGGAAAACTCTACCCGCCTGCGCCAGTGCCGTTTGCTGGTGCGCCTTCGGCACGCGCCGCGCGCCAGTTGCGCACGAAAGTGTCCATGGGAAGCGATTCCAGTATCTGTCCGGAATTGCCCAGCACGCCGATATCCTGCGCGCCGGAGCGCACACGCAGCGCACCCGCATCGGTGGCGGAAACTTCAAGCCCGGCCTCGTCGGGTGCGCGCCAGGAGGCTCCGGCCTCCATCTCGCGGGCAAACAGGACACGGCCAGATCCGTCGCGCACTTCCAGCGTCACCGGCGATATGGCGGTGAAGACCAGCGCCTCAGGTGCCGTGGCGGTCGGCAGACCAGCCCAGATCTGGGCCGGATCAGGCGCGCGGCTGGATTCCACCACAGGGCGCGGCGTGGCCAGCAGGCTGGCCGGGTCAGGCGCATCGGCAAACGCGCCTGTGCGGGTGATGTGCACGCCATACCAGCTGGTGGCGGCGAGCACGCTGCCCAGAATGACAACGGCGCCGATAACGCCCTTGGGCAGTTTGAATTCGCGTTTCTTCTTCGGGGCGGTCGGCTGGGCGCGGCCGGTATCGCATTCGACCTCCAGCTTGAACTGGTCCACCACATCAGTGACGTTCAGCTCGAGAAATCCGGCATAGGCGCGCAGATAACCGATCGTGTAGGCGCGTGAGGGCAGCCCGCGCGGATCCATCGCTTCGAGGGCTTCGAGATAATCGCGTTTGATGCGGGTGCGTGCGGCGGCGGAATCGAGCGTCCAGCCATGTTTGAGGCGCGCCTGGCGCAAAATATCGCCGATACTGGCCGGGCCGCATGGGGCCACTGGCGCGTTGGCGAAGACTGCATCCATGGGCACGTATTGACTTCCCGCTACCTGACCGGCCAGCTTTTGCATCGCGTTATGAACCGCTTAACCGCGGTTTCCCCTCACCACCCGCGCCGACTCAACCACTTCTGTGTGACTTTTTGATCGCAGCGCAAGTGGATTAAATCAAAATGCAGCACGGTTATCAACAAGTCGTGAAGAAATTCCGGCTTCTTGCGCAGCCGCGATCAGCTTTTCTCTCAAGGATTTATCCGCGTCCGGAGCACCGGGAGCCATGTGGTGTGCCAGCCAGGTGCCAAGACGGCCCGCATCGCACTCGCCCAGCGCGGCCTTGACCGGGCCAATACTGCCCGCCGACATGGAGAGCCGCCGGTAACCAAGACCGGCCAGAACGCAGGCTTCAAGCGGCTTTCCGGCCAGCTCACCGCATACCGAAACCGGCTTGCCTGCCGCATCGCACGCCTCGCGCACGGATCTGAGCAAGGCCAGCGGGGCGGGGCTCAGCACATCATAGCGATTGGCCACTTGCGGGTTCTGACGATCAGCCGCGAAGAAATACTGCATCAGATCGTTCGCGCCGACGGCGGCAAAATCGCACAAGGCCAGATAGGGTTCGGGCGCAAACGCCACCGCCGGCGTCTCGATCATCAGCCCGGTCTCGACGCTTTGCGGGGTTTCATGGCCATGGCGGCGCGCCAGTTCCAGCTCCGTGTAGAGAAGGTCGCGCGCGCGGGCGAGCTCGCCAATATCGGCCACCATCGGGAACAGGACTTTGAGCGCCTGCCCCGCACTGGCCCGCACCAGCGCGCGCAGCTGGTAACGGGTGAGCGCAGGCCGGTCGAGCCCCATGCGCAGCGCCCGCCAGCCGAGCGCCGGGTTGGGCTCGCGCAGCTCCGGGATGAAGCGCGTCACCTTGTCTCCGCCAAGATCCAGCGTGCGGAACACGACCGGCCTGCCCTCCGCCGCCTTGAGCACCGCCTTGTACATCTCGATCTGGGCGGAGACGCGCGGCAGGGTGTGGGAGATCATAAACTGGAATTCGGTGCGGAAGAGGCCCACCCCGGCAGCGCCGGTTTCGCCAAGGCGCGGCATCTCGATCAGCAGGCCGGCATTCATCGACAATTCCAGCCCCGCGCCATCGGCAGTCACGGCCGGTTCATCGCGCCGCGCCGCATAGGCGAGGTTCGCGCGGGAGAGGCCCTCCATGCGCTCGGCATAGGCGGTCAGCACCTCATCACCGGGGCGCACATGCAGGACGCCGAACTCGCCATCAATTATCAGCGTGTCGCCGTCTTCCACCCGGTCGAGCGCGCCTTCCACCTGGCCGACCATGGGAATGCCCAGCGCCTTGGCGACGATGGCGGCATGGCTGGTGGCAGAGCCTTCCTCAATGGCCAGCCCCGCCAGGCGCGAGCGGTCCAGCTCCATCAGCTCGGCCGGTCCTATCGAGCGGGCCACAAGCACCGCATTGGCCGGCAGATCGGCCATGGCGCGTACCGCTTCGGGTCCGGCCAGATGGCGCAGCAGCCGGTTGGCCAGGTCTTCAAGATCATGCAGGCGCTCGCGGAAATGGGCCTCGCGCGCCTTCATCAGCCGGGCGCGGTGGGCATTGCGCACGCGCTCCACGGCGGCCTCGGCAGTCAGGCCGGAGCGGACTGCCTCGCGCAGCTGGCCGGTCCAGCCCCGGTCATGGGCGAACATGCGATAGGCTTCCAGCACATCGCGCGAGGGCGTGCCGATGGGCGCGCGCCCCGATTCCAGCAATTCATCGAGCCCCCGGCGCAGATCAGCCACGGCCGCGTCGAGACGTGCTTCCTCCGCCTCGGCGTCCTCTGCGATCATGCGCGCGGAATTGACGTGCGGCTCGTGAACCACCGCCACGCCCATGGTGATGCCCGGCGACAGGGCAACACCGGCATAGCGTTCCGGCCCGGATGCGCGCAGTTCGAGATCGGAGAAGGCTTCGGCGCGGACAAGCTCGCCCGACGCCACGATCTCGGCCAGCAGCATGGCGACCGTCTGCAGCGTCTCGATTTCCTCTTCGGTGCTGGGGCGCGCCGATTTGGACTGGGCGGTGAGCACCCCTACCAGACGGCCCCCGCGCAGGACCGGCACGCCGACAAAGCTCTTGAACGGTTCCTCGCCGGTTTCGGGCTTATAGGCAAAGCGCGGGTGGGCGGGCGCATCCTCCACCGATATGGGCCGCGCGCGCTGGGCCACGAGACCCACAAGCCCCTCATCGCGCGCCAGACGCAAGGCGTGAACCGCCTCGGCCTTCAGGCCGTGCGTCGCCGACAGCTCCAGCGCGCCGCTGGGCAGGACCAGATAGATCGAGCACACATCCGAGCCGGTTTCTTCCGCGATGATGCGCGTCAGCCGGTCAAGACGCGCCTGCGCCTGATCCTGCTGGGCCATCAGATCGCGGATACGCTGCAAGAGCCGGCGCGGTCCGCGCAGGCCCGTCCTGTCCAGCATGGGCTTCTCCGGCGTCATGTTTACTAGCAATCCATCCCGTGGCCGCGGGCGGGCAATGTCAGGTATTGCGCGGGGCAGTGGCCCCTTTCGCCCCTGACGTCAAGCTTGGCCGTGTACTCATAAAGGGTTTGCATGCGTGGTATGAGGCAAAATTATCCAGTTCGAGGAGCGAAGCCGAAGGTGGAGCCGTCCTCCATCGAGGTTTCGCGACGTGGAAATGGACGGTTTTGCCCATATCCTTTGAAGACGCGGCGGATTTGGCCCCTGAAGGCGTCGAGCCGTCCTTGTGGAGATCTGCTCCACGGCTGCCGCCTCTCCTGTTCAGATGCCAAATCCGGCTCGCGCCACGCACGAAACCTTCATGAGTACACGGCCGTGTCCAGCCGGTAGGCTGCATGAAGGGCGCGAACGGCGCGTTCCAGCGCATCTTCGTTCACGAGTGCTGAAATCTTGATCTCGGAAGTGGCCAGCATGCGCACCTCGATGGCTTCAGCTTCCAGCACACCATAGAGCGTGCGCGCCACGTCCGCGCGTCCGCGAAGGCCGGTGCCGACCACCGACACCTTGGCCAGGCCGACCTCAGAGCTAAGACCCTCATGCCCGGCCAGCGCCTGCAGGGCGGCGCGCAGATCACGCCCCTCCACGGAAAATTCCAGATTGGAGCCGCCCGAACGCGCCCGGCCCTGCACGATCATGTCGACATGCACGCCCGCCCCCGCCAGCGCGGCAAACACGCCGCCCGGCCCGCTGGCGCTGTCTTCAATGCCCGGCACGGCGATGCGCGCCTGCGCTCTGGCATAGGCAATGCCCGACACCACGCGGCGTTCGGCCAGCGCGCTCTCGCTCAACACTTGCGTACCGGCGCTCGCCCCCGGCGCGGCAAAGCTGGACTTGACCCGCATCGCCACGCCCTTGGCCTTGGCATACTCGACAGAGCGGGTCTGCAGAACCTTCGCGCCCATCGCCGCCAGCTCCAGCATCTCGTCATGGGAGATGCGCGCAAGGCGCGTGGCCGCAGGTTCGATGCGCGGATCGGTGGTGAAGACGCCGTCTACATCGGTGTAGATATCGCACTCGGCCCCTATCGCCGCCGCAATCGCGGCTGCTGACAGATCGGTGCCGCCCCGGCCCAGCGTGACAAGGCGGCCTTGCGCATCCACGCCCTGATAGCCCGCCACGACCGGGATCACCCCGTCGGCCAGCAGGCTTTCCAGCACCTCGCCATCTATGCCGGTAATGCGCGCCGAACCCGGTACGCCGTCCACCTCTATCGGTAACTGCCAGGCTAGGATTGAGCGCGCTTTCAGGCCCAGTTGTTTCAGCGCCAGCGCCATCAGGGCGGCAGCCGCCTGCTCACCGGCGGCCAGCACCGTGTCGGTCTCGATCTCGCCCAGGCCCCCGCCCAGGCTGGTGGCATGGCCCAGATAGCGGTCGGTCTCGCCGGACATGGCCGAGACCACCACCGCAACCTGATTACCCCTGGCCGCCTCTGCCGCGACGATGGAGGCCGAATGGGCAATCCGCTGAGGACTGCCCATGGAGGTGCCGCCAAATTTCAGGACCAGCCGTGTCATGGCCCTTCTCTAGCAGGATTGGTGCCGGGAGAAAGCGGGGGATGTCTTTTCCCTCGTCCCTCCACTTCGTCATTCCGGGGGAGCGCAGCGACACCCGGAGCCCAGCTTTTTATGACGAACTGGGTTCCAGATAAGCGCTTCCGCGCTTTCTGGAATGACGAGTTGAGATGTCAGTTCAACTCACCGGATCCCCGGCCACCGCCTGTCCCCGATGGAGAGGACATCAGTCGTTCTGGCAGAATAACCCGGACGGCAAACTCACCGGGGTCTCCCGCCCCGACGGGAGACCCAGAAAAAGCTGAAACGCGCCTCCTTACTCAGCGCTTCACCAATTTAGGCCGGGGGAATGAAAAACATGGGTCCCCCGTCTGGGCGGGGGACCCCGGTCGAGAGGGCATCGGGGAAGCGTTGCGCAAAGCAGAGACGTTTAGCCGCCTTCACCTCGTCACATCGCTCCTATATGTAGAGGCAGGCGCGAAGGAGCAGGTTTCATGGCGGTCGAGGATCACACCAAGGTCAGGCCCTGGCGGGCGATTGACCGGCGGAGCTCGCGCAAAATCCGTGTCGGGTCTGTCGAGGTCGGCGGCGATGCCCCCATCTCCGTCCAGTCCATGACCAACACGCCCACCAGCGACGCGCGCGCGACAATTGACCAGATACGCGGGCTGGAAGAGGCGGGCGCAGATATTGTGCGCGTCTCCTGCCCGGATGAAGAGTCCACGGCCGCCTTCCGCACGATTGCGCGCGAGGCAAAAGTGCCGCTCGTTGCCGACATTCACTTCCACTACAAGCGCGGCATCGAGGCGGCAGAGGCGGGCGCGGCGTGCCTGCGCATCAATCCGGGCAATATCGGCTCCATGGCGCGCGTGAAGGAGGTTGTTTCCGCTGCGCGCAATAATGGCTGCTCCATCCGTATCGGGGTGAATGCCGGGTCGCTGGAGCGCGAGCTGCTGGAAAAATACGGCGAGCCCTGCCCCGACGCGATGGTGGAAAGCGCCCTCAACCACGCCCGCATTCTCGATGATCTCGATTTCCGCGAATACAAGATCTCGGTGAAGGCGTCTGACCTCTTCCTCACCGTCGCCGCCTATCAGATGCTGGCCGAGGCGACCGACGCGCCCCTGCATCTGGGCGTTACCGAGGCTGGCGGGCTTCGCTCCGGCACGATCAAATCGGCCATCGGCATGGGCTCGCTCCTCTGGGCGGGGATTGGCGATACGATCCGGGTGTCGCTCTCGGCCGAGCCGGTGGAGGAAATCCGCGCTGGCTTTGATATGCTCAAAGCCCTCGGCCTGCGTACGCGCGGGGTGAACATCATCGCCTGCCCTTCGTGTGCGCGGCAGGGCTTTGACGTGATCCGCACGGTGGAGGCGCTCGAAGCGCGGCTTGCCCACATCTCCGAGCCGATCTCGCTCTCCATCATTGGCTGCGTGGTCAATGGCCCCGGCGAGGCGGCCTATACCGATCTGGGGTTCACGGGCGGCGGCAAGGGCGCAGGCATGCTCTATTTTGCCGGCCAGCAGACCGAGAAAGTCTCCAACGAGACCATGATCGAGCGCATCGTCGCCGCGGTGGAGGACAAGGCCGCGAAAATGCGCGCGGAGCGCGAGGCGCTGGCGGCGGCGGAGTAGGGAGCATTTTTCCTGTCGTCATTCCGGGCGGAGCGAAGCGCAGACCCGGAACCCAGCTTTTTGATAGAAACTCGGGTTCCAGATAGCGGCTGACGCCGCTTCTGGAATGACGAATGTGGGGCAGCAAGGCAGATATTCCGGGTCCCCGATCAAGCCGGGGACCCCGGTTGATAGGCCGAAGGCGAAACTGGCAGATTATTCAGGAAGCCAACATTTCCGGGGTCTCCCGCCCCGACGGGAGACCCAGAATAACTATCTAGAAAATTGCCAACCCGGCGTTTCACCGGCGTAAGCCGGTGCCCAGTCCTTTCTGGATCCCGGCTTTTGCCGGGAAAACGCGAGTTCTGAGCTTAAACTCAGAAAATGGATCCCCGTTCCCCGTTTTCACGGGGACAGGCGGTGCGGGGGACCCCGGTTCTTCGACGTTTGAGGGTGCTCTGGCTCTGAGCAGAAAAGAAGGTCCTAAACCCCCAATTCGGCCTGCACAGCCTTCGTCCAGCCCACATGTACCGCGCCGCCGGTAACGATCACGGGCCGCTTTATCAGCGTGCGATGCTCATCGAGCAGGCTGGCGAGTTTACCTGCATCATCAGCCCTCGCCTTGTCGGCGTCGGAGAGCTTACGCCAGGTCATGGAGGCGCGGTTGATGATTTTGGCCTCGCCCACTTCCCTGATCCATCCGGGGATCAGTCCGGCCACGGAAGGTTCGGCGCGAATGTCAACGAAGGCAGGATTTCTCCCGCCTTCGTTCAACGCGGTCATTGCCTTGCGGCAGGTCTCGCAATTTTTCAGTCCGTATACGGTAAGGCTCATACCGAAAGCGCTATCACATTGCGGATGGCGATGACAACGAGGCAGAGCGTGGCCAGCGCGTAGATGCCAAAGCGCAAGGGAATGAAATTGATCGTGGACTGCACCAGCGAGTGGATGATGCGCAGGATCACATAGGTCCAGGCAAAGCCAATATTGATGGCATCGCCGACGCCAACGAGATGGCTGTAGGTGACGAGCGCGTAGAAGATGACCGGCTGCTCGTGCAGATGGTTATGATTGTCCGCAATCTGACGGACGCTGCGCGGCAGCACGTCCATCTCGGACTTTTCCTTCAGCTTGACCGGATCAATGCCGGCCTTCTTCATGGCCGGAATGCGCGTGACATACATCCACACCCACATCACCAGCGTCCAGCACACCAGCGCCAGCAGCGGCACCATCATGGATTGATACATGGCTTGATCTCCTCCCGTCCGGGGTGGCTTTCACCCTCTGGTCAGGAGAGATAAGCGCGACTCTGCCCGGGCGGGAAGGGATTTGAAGTTTCCCCTGTCATAGCCCTGCCTGGTGTCTCCCCCCGTTTACGGGGGGAGTGGTCCGAAGGACCGAGGGGGGGATAACTCAAAACAAGTTCCCCCCTCCGTCAGCTGCGCTGCCACCTCCCCCGTAAACGGGGGAGGACATCACCCTCAGGCACAAGCTCCCGGATAACCCTTTCGGGCTTCCGGGAGTTCAGGAGACCATATTCACTGAACCCCTATTGGATCATGGCCTCCGCCGGTGGCAGGGCGGAGCGGGAGACGGCCTGTCCATTAATGGTCAGCGATCCGGCCTCGGCAGAGACCTTCACCTCGTCGCCATCATTGATGGCACCTTCCAGGATCAGGCGGGCGAGCGGGTCCTGCAGCTCCTTCTGGATCACGCGTTTCAGGGGCCGCGCGCCATAGGCGGGATCATAGCCCTTCTCGGCCAGCCACTGCTTTGCCTGCTCATCGAGAGAGATCGTCATGCGGCGGTCTTTGAGGAGCGCTTCAAGGCGTTTGAGCTGGATGTCCACGATCGCGCCCATGTGCTGCGGCTCAAGGCGCTGGAACAATATGGTCTCGTCGATCCGGTTGATGAATTCGGGCCGGAAGCTCGCCCGCACCGCCTCCATCACCATCGGACGCGCGGCCTCCACCGAGCCGGAGAGAAGATATTCCGAACCGAGATTGGAGGTCATGATGATGAGCGTATTGCGGAAATCGACCGTGCGGCCCTGACCATCGGTCAGGCGGCCATCATCGAGCACCTGCAGGAGCACGTTGAACACGTCCGGGTGGGCCTTTTCCACCTCGTCAAAGAGGATGACCTGATAGGGCCTGCGCCGGACAGCCTCTGTCAGCGCCCCGCCCTCGTCATAGCCGACATAGCCTGGCGGCGCGCCGATCATGCGCGCGACCGAGTGCTTCTCCATGTATTCGCTCATGTCGAGGCGGGTGATCGCCGTCTCGTCATCGAAGAGGAACTCGGCGAGCGCTTTGGTCAGCTCGGTCTTGCCAACGCCGGTGGGGCCTAGGAAGAGGAAGCTGCCGATGGGGCGGCTGGGGTCTTTCAGGCCCGCGCGTGCACGGCGTACGGCGTCGGAGACTGCGGCCACCGCCTCGTCCTGACCGACCACGCGGGCATGCAGCCCCTCCTCCATTTTCAGGAGCTTGGCCCGCTCGCCCTCGAGCATTTTGTCGACCGGCACGCCGGTCCAGCGCGAGACGATGCCGGCAATCTGCTCCTCATCGACCACTTCCTGTACCAGAGCGCCCTTGCCATTGGCCTCGCCTGCCTTTTCAGCCTCGCCAAGCTGGCGCTCAAGGTTGGGGATGCGGCCATATTTGATCTCAGAGGCACGCCCCAGATCACCGCGCCGCTCCGCATTGGCGAGCTCCGCGCGAAGCTGGTCGAGCTGTTCTTTCAGCTGGGTGGAAGAGGCGAGCTTGTCCTTCTCCGCGCGCCAGGCCGCCGTCATCTCCGCAGAGCGCTGCTCAAGGTCTGAGAGCTCCTTGGTGAGCGCTTCAAGGCGCGCCTTGGAGGCCGCATCAGACTCTTTTTTCAGCGCCTCGCCTTCTATCTTCAGCTGGATGATGCGCCGGTCGAGCTCGTCGAGCTCTTCGGGCTTTGAATCCACCTGCATGCGCAGGCGTGCCGAGGCTTCGTCCATCAGATCGATGGCCTTGTCGGGCAGGAAGCGGTCAGTGATGTAGCGGTTGGAGAGGGTGGCAGCCGCCACGATGGCCCCATCGGCGATACGCACGCCGTGATGGACCTCATACTTCTCTTTCAGGCCGCGCAGGATGGAGATGGTGTCCTCCACGCTCGGCTCGTCGATGAAGACGGGCTGGAAGCGGCGGGCGAGCGCGGCGTCCTTCTCCACATGCTTGCGGTATTCATCGAGCGTGGTTGCGCCGACGCAATGCAGCTCCCCGCGCGCAAGAGCGGGTTTGAGGAGGTTGGACGCATCCATCGCGCCATCGGTCTTGCCGGCACCGACAAGCGTGTGCATCTCGTCGATGAAGAGGATAATTTTCCCATCCGCGCTGGTCACTTCGGAGAGCACGGCTTTGAGGCGCTCTTCAAACTCGCCGCGATACTTCGCGCCCGCGATCAGCGCGCCCATATCGAGCGCGAGCAGGCGCTTGTCTTTCAAGGATTCCGGCACATCGCCATTGACGATGCGCAGGGCCAGCCCTTCAGCGATGGCCGTCTTGCCGACGCCCGGTTCGCCGATAAGGACTGGGTTATTCTTGGTGCGCCGGGAGAGCACCTGAATGGTGCGCCGGATTTCCTCATCGCGGCCAATCACCGGATCAAGCTTGCCCTTGCGGGCGACTTCGGTGAGGTCGCGCGCGTATTTCTTCAGCGCCTCATAGCTGTCTTCAGACGAGGCGCTGTCGGCGGTGCGGCCCTGACGCAGCGCATTGATCGCGGTGTTGAGGCTCTGCGGGGTCACGCCCGCCTGCTTCAATATGTCGTAGGGCGCGGTGCCGGGCGTGATCGCAAAGGCCAGCAGCAGGCGCTCGGCCGTCACATACTGGTCACCGGCCTTCTTTGCGGCCTCTTCGGCAGCCGACAGGATTTCGGCCGTCTTGGGCGCGAGATAAAGCTGGCCGGACCCGCCCTCCACCTTGGGCAAGGCATCCACGGCGCGTCTGGCCAGATCAGCGGCGAGGTCTGCACGCCCGCCCGCGGCGTTGATGAGATTGGGGGCGAGGCCCTCTTCCTCCTCCATCAGCGCGCGGAACACGTGCTCGGGGGAGAATTGCTGGTTCTTCGCCTTCATGGCGAGGCCCTGTGCGGTCTGGATCACAGTGCGCGCACGGTCGGTATAGGTGTCGAAATTCATGCCTTCAGGTCTCCTGAAAAAGGGCAGCGAGACTAGGGTCCAGACTCAATCAGGTTTCGGGCGTGACGCGTAGCGGATTTGGTTTCTGACAAGGAGAGACGGCTGCGGTGGAGTATTTCTCCACAAAGGTGTTTCGACGCCGTCAGGGATGAAATCCGCCGCGCCTCGAAGAGGTATGGCGAAAATTGCCCACTCTTGCGTCGCAGTCCCTCGAAAGGGGAGCACCCTTTCATCGGGCCTGCTCCTGATATTAACCCATTTTCGCCGATATCACGCACCAAACCCTGATTGAGTCTGGACCCTTGGGTTGGAGATAGACCGCCCTCTTGGAGGCACGGTCCGCCAACCCTGATGACATGCATGTAGGTGTGGCAACGAGACCACACAAGCAGGAGGGAAATAAATTTGGTGGCCACCATCATTCGTCACCCCCGCGCAGGCGGGGGTCCAGAGATGAAGCGCGAAGTCCGTGCAAGCGGCTCTGGGTTCCCGCCTACGCGGGAACGACGAAGAGAGACCCATTCTGGCGTTTTCCCGACGCAAGCCGGGATCCAGAACACGGCTGGGCACCGGCTTCAAGCCGGTGAAACGCATTAGGGGCTGGAGAAGATGGGTCCCCGCTCGGGGGCGGGGACCCCGGGTGTGTGGACTTTTCCATAGTTCTGCCGGTTTTACCGATGACCCCTCCACCGGGGTCCCCCGCCCCGACGGGGGACCCAGAGATCATGGAGCTACGCTGGGCACCGGCTTCAAGCCGGTGAAACGCGAAGGCATGAAACCCGGACGGGCCAGCATAAAACCCTAAGCCGCTGCGTCGGCATCGCCGCCGGAGGCGGATTTGAGGGCCGCTTCGGCCTCGGCATCGGCGCGGGTGCGGCGCGGACGGCGTGTACGGGCCGGGCGGGGCGCATCGTCACCCGGCTGCTCACTGCCTTGCGATGCGGGCGGGCTGTCACCGCCAGCGGTACCGGGATCTACCATGCGCAGCGGATCGGACCCGGCATTGTCAGCGCCCGCATCCTGGCGGTTTTCACCGCCGGGGCGGCGGCTGGGACGGCGGCCACGCGGCTGGCGCTCGCCATTGCCCTGATTGTCGCTGCGCTCAGCATTGTCGCCATCGCCGCCATTGCGCGATTGCTGATGGGTGTTGCGGCTATCGCCGTCATCCCCGTCATCGCTGTCATCATCGCTATTATTGTCGCGCTCTTCGCGGCGCGGCTGGGTCAGTTGCACGATGCGGAAATAGTGCTCGGCGTGCTGATAATAATTCTCCGCCATCACGCGGTCACCGGAGGAGGAGGCATCGCGCGCCAGCTGGAGGTATTTTTCATAGATGTGGGCAGCATTGCCCCGGATTTTTACATCCGGCCCATTGCTCTCGAAATTGCGATTGCCCTGATTATGACTGGGCTTACGCCCGCGGCCGCGTTGACGCTTCATATCGTATTCTGGTCCTCATGCTGTGACCTTGCCGGCGAAATATCTGTCTGTTTCGGTCTGACCCTGCGGGCGGATGCGCCAAATCGCGTTGCGCCAAGTCACGAAGCACCGTGCCGGTGGTGCTGCGAGTCTCTGCAAGATGAGAGCCGGTATTACAGCAGGGTGCGCTTGCCACTTTTCAGTTGTAACTGCCCCGTTCCGGCGCGCAACAACCGCTGTATCCCGGCGAGTCTAAACTCATCTGCCAGCCATTTCCAAGTTTTTTTCAGTTGCGCAGGGCCAGCACCCGGTCGCGCCCGGCCAGATCGGTGAGGATCGTGGCATCCTCAAAACCCGCCGCGCTTGCCAGCGCCCGCGCAGCCGCGCCCTGATCGTGACCGATCTCGAAGAAGGCATGACCGCCGGGGCTGAGCAGGCGGCGCGTTTCGGCCAGCAGGTGCGGGTAGGGCTCCAGCCCGCCCTGCCCGCCATCAAGCGCCAGACGCGGCTCGAAATCACGCACTTCAGGGTCCAGCGTGTCGATGACTTCCGGCGCGATATAGGGCGGGTTGGAGACGACAAGATCAAACGGGCCGTCCACGCCGTCCGCCCAGTCGGTCTCCAGAAAGACGATGCGGCCTGACAGCTGATTGCGCGCCGCATTGGCTTTTGCGATCTCCAGCGCGGCAGCAGAGATGTCGGTAGCGATGGCTGTCGCGTTTGGCAGCTCGCACAAGAGCGCCAGCGCAATCGCGCCGGAGCCGGTGGCGATATCGAGGATGCGCAAGGGCGCGGCGCGGTCCGGGATTTGCTCCAGCGCGGCGCGCACCAGCGTTTCGGTATCGCTGCGCGGGGTCAGCACATCGCGGGTGACGATGAGGTCCAGCGTCCAGAATCCCACCGAGCCGATGATGTGGGAGAGCGGCTCGCGGGCCGCGCGGCGGGATATCAATGCCTCGAAGCGGGCGGTTTCCTCATCGCTTAAAGGCACGCTCCCCCGCGCAATCATACCGGCCGCATCCAGCCCCAGCGCATGGCGCAGCAGCGCGCGCGCCTCCTCGCGCGCATCCTCAATGCCGGCGGCGGCGAGGCGCTGTGTGGCGGTTTTGAGGGGGGTGGGGGTCATGGCCGGTTTCTCTTTTTCGTTTTCCCGGCGCAAGCCGGGATCCAGAAATAAGACTGGGCACCGGCTTACGCCGGTGAAACGCGATTGGTCAGGCCCTGTCCTCCCCCGTTTACGGCGGGGTGAGACGCAAAGCGACGAACGGCAGCGCAGCTGACGGAGGGGGGACACTTTCCTTTTGCAAATCCCCCCCTCGGCCCTTCGGGCCACTCCCCCCGCAGGCGGGGGGAGACACCGGAAACACCGTGAGAGAGAAAAACCCCTACCCCTCATCCATGGCGGCGAGGCGGGCGGCCTGATCCTCGGCCAGAAGCGCGTCGATCACCTCACCCAGCGCCTCGCCGGAGACGATCTCGGGCAGCTTGTAGAGTGTCAGATTGATGCGGTGATCGGTGACGCGCCCTTGCGGGTAGTTATAGGTGCGGATGCGTTCAGACCGGTCGCCGGAGCCGACCTGGCCCTTGCGCTCTGCGGCGCGGGCGGCGTCCTTCTCGCTGCGCTCTTTCTCGTAAAGCTTGGTTTTCAGCACCTGCATGGCGATGGCGCGGTTCTGGTGCTGGGATTTTTCCTGGCTGATGACGACAATGCCGGTGGGAAGGTGCGTCATGCGCACGGCCGAGTCCGTCTTGTTGACGTGCTGACCGCCCGCACCCGAAGCGCGCATGGTGTCGATGCGGATATCATCATCGCGGATGACGATATCAACATCTTCCGGCTCTGGCAGCACAGCCACCGTGGCGGCACTGGTATGGATGCGCCCGCCAGCCTCGGTCGCCGGCACGCGCTGGACGCGGTGGACACCGGATTCAAATTTCAGCTTGCCGAACACGCCCTTGCCGTTGAGCGAGGCGATGATTTCCTTGTAGCCGCCGACCTCGCTCTCGCTCGCCGACAGCACCTCCACCTTCCAGCCCTGCTTGGAGGCGTGGCGCTGGTACATGGCGAAGAGATCACCGGCAAACAGCGCCGCCTCGTCCCCGCCCGTACCGGCGCGGATTTCGAGGATCACATTGGCCTCGTCATCCTTGTCTTTCGGCAGGAGAAGAAGCTGCAATTCACGCTCCAGCGCCGGGATGCGCTCTTTCAGCTCCGCGCGCTCTTCCTGGGCGAGCTCGGCCATGTCCCTGTCGCCGCCCTCTGCGATGATGGCTTCGGCCTCGGCAAGCCCGGCGCGCGCGGCTTTCAGCTCACGCGCCTTTTCGGTCACCTCTTTAAGCTCGGAGTGCTCGCGCGACAGCTTGACGATTTCCTCGCCATCACTGGCCGCGCCGAGGCGCGCCTCGATCTGGTCGAAGCGGTCGAGAATCTGTTCAAGTTTCTGGTCGGGCAAGCGCATGGGACTGGCGATACACCCTACATGCGCGCGCGTTCAAGCGAAGGTATCATGCCGGGATGGTCATAATCGCCCATGCGGGCGAGCAGATCGGCCACATCGCTACCTGAAAACAGCATGTCACGATGGCGGGCTTGTACAAAACCATCGGCCTGCATCCGGTCGAGAAACGCCAGAAGCCCGTCATAATAGCCGTTCACATTGATAAGCCCGACCGGCTTTGTGTGACGGCCCAGCGCGCTCCAGGTCCAGATCTCGAACAATTCCTCCATCGTGCCAATACCGCCGGGCAGCGCGATGAAGGCATCGGACTCTTCTGCCATCACGTGCTTGCGCTCATGCATGGAAGTGACAACGCGCATGTCAGACACGCGCGGATGGGCGATCTCGCGGTGATGGAGAAAATCCGGGATCACGCCGGTGACAGCCCCGCCCGCCTCAACGGCAGCATCGGCCAGCACACCCATCAGGCCCACCTGCCCGCCGCCATAGACCAGGCGCAGGCCCTCGCTGGCCAGATGGAGCCCCACTGCACGCGCCGTGGCGGCATAGGCCGGATCACCGCCGGGGCTCGCCCCGCAATATACACAAACCGATTTCATGGGGAGGTGTGTAGCGGCAGGGGAGGATTCGGGGAAGGGGTTGCGAGTTCGTCTTTACTGCGTTTCCCCGACGCAAGTCGGGGTCCAGCGGAAGCTTCTACCTAGGCACCGGCTTTCGCCGGTGAAACGCAAAGAGGGGAGTGAAACGCGAAGAGGGCGGTGGAATACGAGAAAGGCTGGGTCCCGACTTTCGTCGGGAAAACGCTGTGGCGGGTTTTCACGCTAACCGTGCGCGCCTAAGCTAAAATCATGCGTGAAGAGCCGTTCCAGCCTTGCGTGTATATCCTCGCCAGCCAGCGCAATGGCACGCTCTATTGCGGTTCCACCTCTACGCCGATCAAGCGCATCTGGGACCATAAAGAGGGTGCCGGCTCTGTCTTCACCCGCAAGTATGGCGTGACACTGCTGGTCTGGTACGAGTTCCATGATCTCATGGCTGCCGCCATCAAGCGTGAGCTGCAAATCAAGGAATGGAAGCGGCGCTGGAAGCTGGAACTGATTGAGGCCGCCAATCCTGAATGGCGCGATCTCTATCAGGACTGGTTCTAATTCCCTATTTGCGTTTCCCTATTACGCGTTTCACCGGCGAAAGCCGGTGCCCAGTCTTTTTTTTCTGGATCCCGACTTTCGTCGGGAAAACGCCGGAATGATGGAAACGCGGGGGCAAAAACTACCCCTGCCTCTCCACCAGCAATTCCTTGATATGGCCGATGGCTTTGGCGGGATTGAGCCCCTTCGGGCACACATTGGTGCAGTTCATAATCGTGTGGCAGCGATAGAGCTTGAACGGGTCTTCAAGGTCATCGAGGCGTTCGCCGGTGGCTTCATCGCGGCTGTCGGCGATCCAGCGATAGGCCTGCAGGAGCGCGGCCGGCCCCAGATACTTGTCCGAATTCCACCAGTAGGACGGGCAGGCCGTCGAGCACGAGGCGCATAAGATGCACTCGTAAAGCCCGTCCAGCTTTTCGCGGTCTTCAATCGACTGGCGCCATTCGCCCTGCGGAGTCGGCGTCACGGTCTGCAGATAGGGTTTGATGCTGGTCAGCTGGGCGTAGAAATTGGTGAGATCCGGCACCAGATCCTTGATGACCGGCTGGTGGGGCAGAGGCGAGATGGTGACGCTGCCCTTGTAGTCATCGATGGCGGCGGTGCAGGCGATAGTGTTGCGCCCGCCAATATTCATCGAGCACGAGCCGCAAATCCCCTCGCGGCAGGAGCGGCGGAAGGCGAGCGTGGAATCGATCTCGTTCTTGATGAAGAACAGCGCGTCCAGCACCATCGGGCCACACTTGTCCATGTCCACCTGATAGGTGTCCCAGCGCGGGTTCTCGCCCGTATCGGGGTCATAGCGGTAGACCTTGAAGGCACGGGTATTGGTCGCGCCCTCCGGCTTCGGCCAGGCCTTGCCTTTTTTGACTTGCGAGTTTTTCGGCAGCGTCAGCTGGACCATGTCAGTCGTGTCCTGTTTGCAGTCGGAACGTTCAAAAGTCAGGCGTTGGCCAGATCGAGACGGCGGTCGATCCGGTCCAGACGGCCCTCGAAGCCGTCGATACGGTGTTCCAGACGCATGAAGTCACGACGCAGACCGGCAGTCTGATCCTCAAGCGAAGAGAGACGCTCGACAACATTGCCGAGGCGCTCTTCCACCTTGGCCATGCGCTGGTCAATCCGGCGCAGGTATTCAAGGACAAGATTTTCCGGTTCGCTGCTCATGCGTTCAGTCTACCACATTTTTCCCTAATACACCCTCGCCTTGGGCTCGATATAGGCGATGTCGTTGGAGAGCGTGTATTCATGCACCGGACGGTCGCCAAGCGTGACCTTGCCGGTCTTTTCCTCATACCAGGCAAGCGTGTGCTTCATCCATTGCTTGTCATCGCGGTCGGGGAAGTCCTCTCGCGCATGCGCGCCGCGGCTCTCGGTGCGCGCCGCTGCCGAGTTCACGGTGACGGCGGCCTGGGCGATGAGATTGTCAAACTCGAGGGCTTCAACGAGATCGGTATTCCAGACCATGGAGCGGTCTTTGATCGCAATATCGCCCGCGCCTGAGACAACCTTGGCGATGCGCTCCACGCCCTCATCCAGCACGTCCTGCGTGCGGAAGACCGCGCAGTTTTCCTGCATGGCGCGCTGCATGTCGAGGCGCAGCTTCGCGGTCGGCGTGCCGCCATTGGCGTTGCGGAAGCGGTCAAGGCGCGCGAGCGTCGCATCGCCTGCATCCTTGGGCAGTTCGGCCTGCGTCGCCCCGCTCTGCGTGGTCTCCGCGCAGCGCAATCCGGCCGCCCGGCCAAACACGACGAGATCGATCAGCGAGTTCGAACCCAGCCGGTTCGCGCCGTGGACCGACACGCACGCCGCCTCGCCCACCGCCATCAGGCCGGGCACGACATGGTCGGGATCGCCGCCCACCTTGGTGAGGACTTCGCCGTGATAATTGGTCGGGATGCCGCCCATATTATAGTGGACGGTCGGCAGGACCGGGATCGGCTCGCGCGTCACGTCCACGCCGGCGAAGATTTTCGCGCTTTCGGAAATGCCCGGCAGGCGCTCGTGCAGCACTTTGGGATCAAGGTGATCGAGGTGCAGGAAGATATGGTCCTTGTTGGGACCGACGCCGCGCCCTTCGCGTATCTCGATCGTCATGGAGCGTGAGACGACATCGCGGCTGGCGAGATCCTTGGCCGAGGGTGCATAGCGCTCCATGAAGCGCTCGCCTTCGGAATTGGTCAGATACCCGCCCTCGCCGCGCGCGCCTTCAGTGATGAGGCAGCCTGCGCCATAAATCCCGGTCGGGTGGAACTGGACAAACTCCATATCCTGCAGCGGCAGGCCCGCCCGCAAGACCATGGCATTGCCATCGCCGGTGCAGGTGTGGGCGCTGGTGGCAGAAAAGTAAGCGCGGCCATAGCCGCCGGTTGCCAGAATGACTTTCTGCGCGCGGAAGCGGTGCAGCGTCCCGTCATCGAGCTTCCAGGCGGTGACCCCCCGGCAGGCGCCGTCCGCATCCATGATGAGGTCGAGCGCGAAATACTCGATGAAGAACTCGGTCGAGTGACGCAGCGACTGGCCATAGAGCGTGTGCAATATGGCGTGGCCGGTACGGTCTGCCGCCGCGCAGGTGCGCTGGACCGGGCCTTCGCCATAGTTGCGCGTCATGCCACCAAAGGCGCGCTGGTAGATCTTGCCTTCTTGCGTCCGCGAGAACGGCACGCCCCAGTGCTCCAGCTCATACACGGCCGCCGGGGCCTCCCGGCAGAGATATTCAATCGCGTCCTGATCGCCCAGCCAGTCGGACCCCTTGACGGTGTCATACATGTGCCAGCGCCAGTCATCCTCGCCCATATTGCCAAGGCTGGCCGAGATACCGCCCTGGGCTGCCACGGTGTGGGAGCGCGTGGGGAAGACCTTGGTGATGCAGGCCGTCTTCAAACCGGCTTGCGCCGCGCCGAGCGCTGCACGCAGGCCCGAACCGCCCGCGCCCACCACGACAACATCAAATGAGTGGTCGATCCATTTATAGTCAGACATCAGCGTCGAACTCCTAGCGCGCGAGCGCGAGTACGGAATAGAGGACAGCGATCCACAGGCCCGCCGCCACGAAGGTGTTGAGGATCAGCAGGATCGCCTTGGTCGCCGGACGGTAGATATAGTCCTCAATGACGACCTGAAGACCCAGGCGCATGTGGTAGAGCGCCGCAGTCATGGCCAGAAGCGTAAGGATCGCGCCAAGCGGCGAGCCGACCCAGGCGGCGGCCTCGGCGTAGCCTGCCCCGGCATTCTTCGCGAGCTTCACGAGAAACAGCGGCATCAGCACAACAAGCGCGATGGCGCTGACGCGCTGGGCGATGAAATGGCCGGTGCCGGATTTGGCCGAGCCCAGGCCGCGGACACGCGCCAGAGGGGTACGAAAATCACCCATTACACCAGCCCTCCCACAATCCAGATGGCGGCGGTGATGATGACCGCGCCGGCAATGATGAGGATGGAGCGCAGGTTCGAGCCCTTGGCGTCAAAGCCCAGCCCCGCATCCCAGGCGAGGTGTCGCAAGCCATTGAGCAGATGGAAGACCACCGAGAAGGTGAAGCCGATAAAGGCGAGCGTGATGAGGACGCCCAGCGGCCCAGCGTTCAGATCTTCCCAGATCGCGTAGGTTTCCGGCCCTGCGGCCAGAAGCACCAGCCAGAGCGAGACCAGCACCGCGCCGATATAGTTCGCGACGCCGGTCGCGCGGTGCAGGATGGAGGAGGCCATGGTGGCGTGCCAGCGCCATATCTGGACATGAGGGGAGAGGGGCTGGTCAGGTCTGGTTGCCATGGGCGCTGCTTTCCGCCTTCGGTTAAGCCGTGTCAGGTGTCTTGCACGCGAAGGAACGGTGCTTTCCTTGACAGCGCCTTAACCGGGCAATCCCGGTATCAGTCATGCCCTGTCAGACCGCCCCTTGCCTGTTCGCGGCCAGACAATAATCCGGCAAGGCGCAAGGTCAATGCGGGCGGGTGCTACGGGGGTGGGCGATTGACCGCGCCCGCCCCGCTTGCCACCGTAAGTGCCGGCAAGGGCGGGAGGCCAAGTAGATGAATGATCTGGTGCGCAGCGCGCTGGTAACGGGGGCATCAACCGGCATTGGCCGGGCCTGCGTGGAGAAATTCGTGGCCGAAGGCTGGCAGGTCTTTGCCAGCGTGCGCAAGGGTGAAGATGGCGAACGCCTGAAAGCCGAGATCGGCGAGGCGGTCGTTCCGCTGATCTTTGACGTTACTGACGGCCCGGCCATTGCCCACGCGGCAGACCAGATGCGCGAAGCGCTGATGGGCGCGACGCTGGGCGCGCTTGTGAACAATGCCGGTATCGCCGTTGCCGGGCCGCTATTGCATCTGCCCATCGAGGAGATGGAAAAGCAGATGGATGTGAACGTGACCGGCCAGCTGCGCGTGGTGCAGGCGTTTGGCCCGCTGCTGGGCGCGGACCGCAGCCTCTCCGGCGCGCCGGGGCGGATCGTGAATATCTCGTCCGTGGCGGGTTTCAGCGCCGCGCCCTTCGTGGTCCCCTATGCGTGCTCGAAATTCGCGCTGGAGGCGTTCACCCAGGGGCTGCGCCGCGAACTGACGCCTTATGGCATTGATGTCGTCGCCATCAATCCGGGACCCATCGCCACCCCGATCTGGGACAAGGCGGAAAGCGTCGATCCCGAACAATACGCCCATACAGACTACATCAAGCCCATACGCCGGCTGGTCAATTACATGCTGGAGCGCGGGCGGGGCGGCCTGCCTCCATCAGCGGTGGCCGATGCGGTCTGGGCGGCGGTAACATCGCCAAAACCGAAATTGAATACCATCGTCACGCCCGAACCGTTCACGCAGTGGTTACTGGGCATCATGCCGCGCCGGATGGCAGACAGGCTGATCACCAAGCGTCTCGGCCTGACGCCGGACGCGCTGGAGCCATGAGGGCAGCCATGCCCTCCAACACACGAACCAACGGGGAAAACACCATGCGCCATCTGATCTGCGGCATCGCCGCCAGCGTGCTGATCGCGGCCGCAGTCCATGCCGCTCAGGCCGACGAGTTCGCCAGCCTGGTCGCCGACTATGAAGCCTGGAGCGAGGCGCAGAATGTGCAGGCGCGCGTCCGCGCCGGTGATCTCGATGCGATGCGCGAATGGCGCGATATCTCGGCTGAAACGCTGCAGCAGCAAGACGCGGAAATTGCCGGGTTTTATGACCGGATGCGGGCGATTGACCCGGCCACGCTGGAGGGCAGCGATACCGCCTCCTACGCCGTGCTGGAACACATATTGCGCCACGGCGTCGCCCTGCCGCGTGTGCAAGGCATGTATTTCCCCTTCACCAACGATTCCGGTTTCCACACCTGGGCGGACTTTGCCGCGATGAGCGTGCGCATCCGCAATGAGGACGAGGCGCAAGCGTGGATTGACCGGCTGGCCGGATACCCCGCCCATCTGGACGCATGGATGGGCTGGCTGGACGAGGCGATTGAGGCCGGCTGGACCCAGCCGCGCGAGATCGTCCCCGGCGTGATTGACCAGATCGCCGCGCAGATTGTCGATGATCCGCGCGAAAGCGCGCTTTACCAGCCGCTCGCCAATCTGCCTGCGAGCATTCCGGCAGAGGCGCGCGAGGCGCTGCAGGCGCGCGGCGCGGCGGTTATCGCTGATACGGTCATGCCCGCCATTGCAGGCCTGAGAGACTATTTCGAGAACACCTATATGCCGGCCGCGCGCGAGAGCATTGGCGTGTCCGAAGTACCTGGCGGGCGCGAATATTACCGCGCTCTGGTGCGCTATCACACCTCGCTGGACCTGACGCCGGAGGAGGTTCACCAGACCGGGCTTGATGAAGTGGCGCGCATCCGCGCCGAGATGGACGATGTCATCGCGCGCACCGGGTTTGAGGGCAGTTTTGACGCATTCACCCATTATCTGCGCACCGATCCGCGCTTCTACGCCCAGAGCGAGATGGAGCTGATGATGCGCGCCTCCTACCTCTCCAAGCTGGCCGATGATGCGATGCCGGCCGTGTTCAACCGTCTGCCGCGCCTGCCCTATGGCGTGCGCCCTGTGCCGCCCGCGCTCGCGCCGAACTATACGACGGGCCGCTACTGGCCGGGTGATGCCGAAACGGGGCGGGCAGGGGGCTATATGGTCAACACCTATGCGCTCGACCAGCGCCCGCTTTACGAGCTGCCCGCCCTCACTTTGCACGAGGCGGTGCCCGGCCATCACCACCAGATCGCGCTCGCCCAGGAGATCGAGGACATGCCGGACTTCCGCCGGCGCGCCTCCATCACCGCTTTCACCGAAGGCTGGGGCCTCTATTCGGAATTCCTCGGCCTCGATATGGGCTTTTACGAAGACGCGTATGAGGATTTTGGCCGCCTCTCCTACGAGATGTGGCGCGCCTGCCGCCTGGTGGTCGATACCGGCATGCATTATTTCGGCTGGACGCGCGAAGAGGCTGAAAGCTGCTTCCTCGACAATTCCGCCCTCGCGCCGCTGAACGTCACCAATGAGGTGTCGCGCTATATCTCATGGCCGGGTCAGGCGCTCGCCTACAAGACCGGCGAGATTCTCATCCGCCGCCTGCGCAGCCAGGGCGAGGCGAGGCTGGGCGAGGATTTCGACCTCGCCGATTTCCACGACACGATCCTGGAAGAAGGCCCCCTGCCGCTCTCCTATCTTGAAACCAGGATGGAAGCCTGGATCGCAGAACGGGAGGGGTAGGGGATTTTCCTTGGACCTCTCCACCTTAGGTCCCCCGCCCCGCCTGTCCCCGTGAAAACGGGGAACGGGAGACCCATGCCGATGAGCGTGAGGGCATTGGGCTTCTCCCTCATCCCTTCACCACGTGGCAACCCAACAACAAGATCAAGGCGCTGGGGAGTAGGGGCACTGCTCTTTACAGGAACATATATAGAACATATGGTGCATTCTGTTAACGAATTCATCTGCGCGTAGGTAGAATCGTTAACCAATTGCGATTCTTCTTCGCTAAAGCGGGACGGCACCATGGCGAGCAAATATACAGCAATCGACTTGTTTTGCGGCGCGGGCGGCCTTTCGGAAGGGCTTCGCCAAGCGGGCTTCCATGTTCTCGCAGGCAACGACTACGATGCCGCCGCCGGGGCGACCTTTGCCCATACCCACCGCGAGGCCAAATTTCTTCCGGGTGCGATTCAGGACATTGATGCGGAAGACTTTCTTCAAGCTGCAGGCTTGAGACGGGGTGAACTCGATTGCCTCGTAGGCGGTCCACCTTGCCAAGCGTTCAGCGTTTACAACCACCAGCGCGGCATGCATGACGAACGGAGCCAGCTTTTTCACGAGTATCTGAGGCTCGTAGAGGGCCTTCATCCACGCTGGGTGGTCATGGAAAATGTCACAGGCATTCTGTCGGCCGGCAATGGCGCAGCCGTCGAGGCGATCACCGACGGCTTGAGGAAGCTTGGCTACAGCAATGTTCAACACCGGACCCTCAAGGCTGAAGAGTATGGCGTTCCACAAGAGCGCCGCAGGGTGGTGTTTATCGGAAATCGCGTAGGCGCACCGATCGTTTGGCCTGAGCCGACGCACGGGCCGGGCAGGCTGCCGTTTAACACGATCAAGGATGCAATTGGTGATCTGCCGTTACTCGAGAACGGCGAAGATCGAGGTGTGACGAACTACGCTGCAGAGCCATGCAGCTACTTTCAGTATCTAGTGCGCGATGGATCGAATGCGGTTCTCAACCACGCGGCACCGCGCTTGTCGTCCATCAATATCGAACGGATGCGCCATATTCCGCCGGGCGGCAGCTGGCGCGACATTCCATTCGAGCTTTTGCCGAACGGAATGAAAAAGGCTCGCCGTTGCGACCACACCAAGCGGTACGGGCGAATGAAGTGGGATGGTCTCTCCTGCACCGTGCTCACCAAGTGTGACGTGCATTGGGGTGCTTACATCCACCCAGAGCAAAACCGTTCGATTAGTGTTCGAGAAGCGGCTCGGCTGCAGTCATTTCCTGATTGGTTCGAGTTCTTGGGTTCAAAAACCGAACAATATGTCCAGGTGGGCAACGCGGTTCCGCCCCTACTGGGCCGCTGCATAGGCGAGGCGATTTTGAAAGCAGACACTTATCACAAGGCCGCTGCCACGCTCGTTGCTGCTGAATAATGCTGATATCAGAAATATTTGGCTTCGGCGTTGACAACCAGAGCCCCGAAGCCCGCTCTTCACGCAGCCAGAAGCGTTGCCCGTTCAGAAGCACCGCCTGCACAAAAGCCAGCAAGTCTGATCCGATCGGCATTTGCTCTCTATCTGACGGCAACGAGGCGGCCTCATTGTGCCCTGTACGTTTTCTGGAAGGCGGGAAAGTGTTCCGCGATGCTGCACACATCGCTTTTGGCGAGGGAGCTGAGATCGCGGTATTTCCGGAAATCCGTATCCTTAAAGTTGTCCAGGAAGGACAAAAGACCCGTAAGATCGGTAAAGTGGACTTTCTAATAGGCAAAATTGAATCAGATAGAGTTGCAGACTTTGCCGCTATAGAAGTTCAAGCGGTATATTTTTCCGGTGGCGAAACAAGATCGCCAATGAAACATTACTTGCAGCACGGCACCTTAGATATCGCAAACTCGGACAGGCGCCCCGACTTCCGGTTGTCGGCACAAAAAAGACTGGCACCTCAGCTTCAGCTAAAAGTTCCTGTTTTCCGTCGCTGGGGAAAGAAATTTTTTGTGGTTGTGGATAGCCACTTTTTCGCCAGTCTGCCGTCTTTCAAATCGACGACCGCAAGCAACAGCGAGGTCACTTGGTTGAGCTATCCGATTGCGAAGTCAGGTGATGATTACACTCTAGGCGCGGCCAACGTCGTTTATTCCGAGTGGGACGAAATTCAGACATCGCTCAGAGAAGGCACTCCACCGGAGCCGGCTGATATAATTCTGGAACTTCAGACCAAGCTGGATTCAAAGAAGCCGCCGCTTCGTATCAAATCCTAGTTGCAGTCCGGTGTGGCAATGCGCACAGCCATCGACGTCGCCATCACGTTCCGCCTCCGCCCCTTCGCCATTCCGGGCGAGCCATCGGCGAGACCCGGAATCCAGCCATTCCCAGAAAACACACTGGATTCCAGACAAGCGCTTCGCGCTTTCTGGAATGACGAGGGAGGCGGCTGGAAAACGGACCCCGGCTCAGAGGCTGGGGACCCGGTGGGTTTGCCTTCCCAAATACCCTGCCAGATTGCGCATATCCTACCCCAACCCGCCCTGCAGGGGGATAACTCCACTCCTTACCCCCCCAATTCCCACGAATAGGGGGATAGATGCCGCCGGCGGGCATCTGTCCTCCTTGTTGCGCTTTGGCAACACGGTGGAATCGGGGCCTTCGAACCGTGGAATCGGGGGGTGTGCACCCCTCATTTCGGGGCTGAAAACCCCTTAAAACGGGGATAGACGCCCTGCCCGCCCTCGCCAAGCGTCAAAAGGGGTGTTATCCGCCCCCCTATCCCCCATGGACAGGTGTGTCATGCCCGCTATCGATCTTGCCCTTCTCTCTGCCGCCTTCGTCACGTTTTTCGTGGTGATCGACCCTATCGGCGTAATGCCGATCTTTGCGGGGCTCACTCAAGGCACCAGCGCGGCCCACCGGCGCAACATGGCCATCAAGTCGGTGGCCATCGCCACCATCGTCCTTTTGGGCTTTGCCTATGGCGGGGAATGGCTGCTCTCGGCGCTGGGGGTGAGCCTTGATGCCTTCCGCGCGGCGGGCGGCGTGCTGCTCTTCCTGGTGGCGCTCGACATGATCTTTGAAAAGCGCACCGAACGGCGCGAGGACCGGGCCGGAAAACTGCATCACGAGGGCGAGCACGCGCCGGAGGATATCTCCGTTTTCCCCATGGCTATCCCCATGCTGGCGGGGCCGGGCGCGATTGCCTCCATCATGCTCTACATGTCCGGCTCTGGCGGGGACTGGGCCACACAAGGCGTCATTCTGGCGGCGATGGCGGCCAATCTCATCGTGTGTCTGGTGCTGTTTCTTGCCGCCGGTCCGCTCATGCGCGTGATGGGGGATACAGTCGCCGCGATGATTACACGTATCCTCGGGGTGATCCTGGCCGCACTGGCCGCCCAGTTCATCTTTGACGGGATCGCAGGCGCCTTGCTGGGCTAGGGTTTATGGTCAATGCGCCGTAAACGCTGCGCTCACTGAAATTTAGCCGGTTTCTGCCATTATCCTGCCTTCAGGGTGCGGGAGAAAATGCGCCATGACACGGTTTCGCATCAGCTTGTGGATTGCCTTTGCCGGCGTGCTGGCTCTGGGCCTGACGGCCGGAGGTTTCAGCCTCGCCAGCGGTATGGTGGATCAGGCGATAGCCTTTACCTGGCCGAGCGCGGGCGCGGCGCTGGCCATCGCCCTTTTGATCCCCGGCGTCCGGCGCGAGTAGAAAACGGCCTTTATTTGCAGTGGCTTAGTTGCGCCCTGCTCCCGGCCCGTCATTCCATACAATGCGGTATAGATCAAAGCGCCGGTCGCGCAAATTGCGCACCGTGCCGGAGCGGCGTGCTTCGGCCAGATCATCGAGGCGCAGATCGGCGACGGCGATTGTCTCAACATTTTCAGATGTTTCTGCCGCGATACCATCACGCGCAAACGGGAAGTCGCACGGCGTCAGAATGGCGCTCTGGGCGTAGTTCACATCCATGTTTTCAACGTCCGGCAGATTGCCGACATTGCCTGCTGTGACTACGTAAAACTGGTTCTCGATGGCGCGCGCCTGCGCGCAATATCGCACCCGCAAATGGCCGGTACGGTTGTCGGTGGCGTAAGGCACGAAGAGGATGCGCGCGCCCTCATCGGCCAGGCGGCGGGCCAGCTCTGGAAATTCGCTGTCATAACAGATGAGTACGCCAATCGGGCCGCAGTCTGTCGGGATGGCGTGAACGAAGTCGCCGCCCTTGATATTCCACCAGAAGCGCTCGTTCGGCGTCGGGTGGATCTTTTCCTGCGCGTGCACCGAGCCATCGCGCAGGAAGACATAGGCCACGTTCTGGATCTCGCCGTCATCGGTCTCGGTGGGGTGAGAACCGCCAACGATATTAATGTTGTAGCGCACTGCCAGCTGGCTCATAAATTCAAGGAAGCGCGGCGTGTGGCGCGACAGGGCGGCGATGGATTCCTGCGGCGAGAGGCGCCGCTTTTCGAGCGATAGCAGCGCCACGGTGAACATTTCGGGGAAGACGCAGAAATCGGCCCGGTAGTCGGAACAGACATCGACGAAATATTCCACATTACGCTCGAACTCGCGCGCGCTTTCCACCGCGCGGGCCATGAACTGGACGGCGGCCACGCGCACGGTCTGCGGGTCGGGACGCCTGCCTGCGCTGGGCATTTCGACGAATTTGGGATTGCGCCAGACCATCAGCGAGGCATGGCCAAGGGAGTCGGTGTCTTCGGGGTAGTAGTTCTTCAGAACGCCGACCGGCTCAAAGCCCATACGCATCTGGAAGTTGGAGACAGAATCCTTCACCTCGCGCGCCTCGATGGCGGCGAGATATTCTTCCGGTGTGGGATAGGCTTTGCGGCGGCGGCGATAGCCGGGCAGGCGCCCGCCAAAGACAACGCCTTTCAGACCCCATGCCTGGCAGAGCTGTTTTCTGGCATTGTAAAGCCGCTGGCCGATGCGCAGGCGGCGGCGTGTCGGATCGACCGCCACCTCCATGCCGTAAAGCCACTCGCCGTCCTCGTCATGGCGCGCCGCATAGCCATTGCCGGTGATTTCCGCCCAGGTGTGCGGGCTCATCGCCAGCGCTTCGCTGATGATGAAGGTCGCGCACCAGCCGACCACATCGCCTTCATATTCCACGAGAAACTGGCCTTCGGGGAAAGCCTGTATCTGACCGCGTATCATGCCGGGCAGGTCTGGCGGCAGGTTGGGATAGGCCCGGTCCTGCAGCGCCAGAATCTCCGGCACATCGGCCAGCGTGGCATTGCGTACGGTCAGGGTCGCGCTCTGGCGTTGTTCGGTCATGTAAAATGGGGTCCGTATAGATCGGTGCGCCGGTCCCGGAAAAAGCCCCAGGCGGCGCGGTGACGGTCAAGAAAGGCACGGTCGAAACGCGCAACCGCCACGCCTTGTTCCGCCCGGTCCAGTTCGGACACCACTTCGCCGGTATGATCGCAGATGAAGCTCGTGCCGTAGAAGAGCTGGCCGTTCTCGTCGCCCACCCGGTTGGCTGCGCCGATGGGTATGACATTGGAGACGGCATGACCCTGCATGGCCCGGCGCCAGCGCGCCGCCGTGTCCAGGCCCGCATCATGGGGTTCAGAGCCGATGGCCGTGGGGTAGAGCAAGACTTCAGCGCCCATCAGCGCCATGGCGCGCGCGGTTTCGGGGAACCACTGGTCCCAGCAAATGCCGACGCCGACGCGGCCGTGGCGCGTGTCCCACACCTTGAAGCCGGTATCGCCGGGGCGGAAATAATACTTCTCCTGATAGCCGGGACCGTCAGGAATATGGCTCTTGCGATAGGTACCCAGCGCCTTGCCGTCCGCATCCAGCATGACCATGGAATTATAGTAGCGCGGACCGTCGCGCTCGAAGATGGAGACAGGGATCACGACGCCGAGTTCCGCGGCGAGCGGCTGCAGCGCGGTCACGCACGGATGCTCCAGCGCCGGGTAGGCGGTGGCAAACCAGTGCTCTTCCTGGCTGGTGCAGAAATACGGGCCCTGAAACAGCTCCGGCGGCAGGATCACTTGCGCGCCCTTGCCCGCCGCTTCGCGCACGAGGCCCTTCACCGTTTCGATATTGGCGTGCATGTCCGCGCCGAACGCGCCTTGCAGCACGCCCAGCGTAATCGTCTCGTTGGTCAAGATCAGTCCTCGTTCAGCTCGTCGAGCCAGTCACCCGGCCCGTCGCCCGTGCGCAGATCCATTACTGTCGGCCAGAGCCGCCACGGGGCTGCGGCATCGGCATTCCACAGCGCTATGTAGGCAAATCCCGTCGCCGGTTCCATGACTATCTGCGCGCCATAGCCAGACAGATAGCCCGAATGGGCAACAAGGGTGCGCTCGCCCCAAGAATAGATGCGCCAGCCGAGCCCGTAATGGGTTTCCTGCACGCGCCCCGGAAAGCGCCGGTCCAGCCCGCGTGTTTCACGCGGGGTCGCCACGTAAGGGGTGAAGATGCGCTCGCGTATGTCCGCCGGGATGCCGCCGGTTTCAGAGATATGGGCCTGCGCCCATGCCATCAGATCTTCCAGCGACACCACGGCCGCGGCCGCAGGCGCAACCGCATCGTAATTGCTGGCCGGGCTGCCGGGCGTGTCTGCGCGGCGCTGCCAGCCCCGGTGGGGCCGCGCCCAGCTCGCCGCGCGCGTCAGGTCGCGTTCGGCAAATCCGGCCGTCGTCATGCCATAGCGTTCAAACAGACGGCGGCGCACATTGCGCTCATAGCTGGAGCCGGTGGAACGGCGCACCACTTCCGCCGCGCCGGAAAACACAATGTTCTGATAGGTATAGCACTCACCGACCGCGCAGACCGGATCGAGCTGGGCGGTGTCGGTAAGGATGGCGTCAATGGCGCGCCCCTCCTCCAGCCGGTTGTCATAGGCATTGCGCGGCAGGCCGGTGCGGTGGGAGACCAGATCGAGCACGGTCGGCTGGCGCGAATTATTGACGCGGATGATCTCCGGTGCCGGATCATCAAGGCGGATACGGCCCTCATGCTCCAGATGGGCCAGCAGCACGCCCGTCATCGTCTTGGTCAGCGAGGCGGCTCGGAACACGGTGCGCGGCGTTATGGGTTCACCCGAGCCGGCCGCCGTCTCGCCGGAGGTGTAGATGAGGGCCGGGCGGCCCTGCTCGATAATGGCAACGGCCAGCCCCACCACGCGGCGCGCACTGGCGGCCTGATTGAGGCGTACGATCACGTCGTCAAGATAGGCCAGGTTTGAATAGAGCGAGACGCGCGGCGCGTGCGGATCGCTCATCTGGGCCAGCGTCTCGGCCTGGTCAACGAGCGTTGGCAGGAGGCGTTCGGGCGCAATCTCCCAGACAAACTCGCCGCCATCGGCCGGCACCGCCACCGGCACCACGCTGCCCTCGCTGACATAGGCCATGTCGAGCGATTCCGCGATGGCCGCCGCTTCGGCCAGCGCCGCCTCCGGGTCCATGTCCGGAGCGCTGGCGATGAAGGGCGCCTCCGCCTCCGCGCCCGCTACGGGCGCAATACGATAGATGGTTTCGCTGTCCGCCTCTGGCGTAGCGGTTTCTTCAGCGCCGGTGCGGCTCTCTGGCAGATAGCGTTCGGGCAGGACGGGCGCGGCGTCCGCATTCGTGCCTGCCATGGCTGCACCCGCGTCAGCGATGGCGTACACCGCCTCACCGCCATCGCTCATTTCAGACACGCCTTCAGCCTCGCGGCGCGCTTCGGCAGCGGCAATCAGCGCGTCGGCCTGCTCCATGGTCAGGCTGGCTACCGGGGATGGCGCATCTTCAGCCGAAGCCAGCGCACTGGCCGTCATCGCACGCAAATACGGCACTGGCGGCGCCGCACTGGATGCGGCCGCCATGGCAAGCGCAGCAAAGGCATAGGCTGTATAGCGCATGGGATCAGACCCGTGGCTGGTTGCACGTCACACAATGAAAGGACCCGCCGCCTGACAGGATATGCGAAGACGGGCTGGCGGCAAGAGTGTGCGACGCAAAGTAAGGTTTCAGGATTGCTAACGCCGCATCGGCGTGCGCGTTAAACGACGGAATTACCACCGTTTTCGGCGAAATCACCCAGTTCATGTGGGAGGCGGCCTTCGGCTCGCCCTCCTCATCCACAACCCGTCCCGGCGAGGGAATGCGCACGATTTCCAGCCTGCGGCCCTTCGCGTCACGCGCATTTTCAAGCTGGCGTGCGATGGCATCGAAGATTTTCGCATTGGGGTCGTCACCGCCGCTGGCGCTCTGGCAAGCCACGATGCCGGGCGCGATGAAGCGGGCGATATTGTCGACATGGCCATCGGTATGGTCGCCGATCAGACCCTCATCGAGCCAGATCACGGCGCTGACCCCCAGCGCCTCTTTCAGCCGGTCTTCCACCTGCGCTTCGGAAAGCGAAGGATTGCGGTTGGCGTTGAGAAGACACTGGCGCGTGGTGAGAAGTGTGCCCTCGCCGTCAAACTCCAGCGCGCCGCCCTCGCAGACCAGATCGATCTCCTTGAGCGCGGCACCGGCGCGGGCAGCGACGGCCAGCCCGATCTGCTGGTCGCCATCAAGCTCATACTTGCCGCCCCAGCCATTGAAGCGAAAGCGAACCGCCTTGAGCTGGCCATTCGAGACGGCAAAGACCGGGCCGGTATCACGCACCCAGACATCGCCATAAGGATTGCGCACAACCTCAACCGTATCGCCCAGGCGCGCACGGACATCGCGGGCCGTTTCCTCACTGGCCGCATGCACGGTGACGGCCTGGCCGCCGCGCACCAGATGGCTGACAAAGCTGGCAAATTCGGCGCGGGCGGGGGCGAGGTTTTCTTCCCACAGATCGCCGTCTGCCGGCCAGCAGGTATGGATCACGCTCTGCGGCGCGGTCTCGTGGGGGATGTGAAGATGGGCGGTCATCGTGTTGGACGCAGCTTTCAGCAGCAGGGACGGATGGCTTTGCCATACCATGCCCGCCAAGGCGTAGCGATGGGGTTAAGCGGGACCGCCAGGCGCCGCGCACACAAAAGAAAAGGGCGGCTCAGCCGAGCCGCCCTTCCCTTAGTCTCAGAGCCGTAAAGGCTGGCTACTAGAACTCGTAGCGCAGGCCGATGCGGACCGACCAGAGCGAGGCCGAGCCCTGACGGCCCTGCACCACACGGTTCGGGTTGAAGCTGCGGTACTCGATCTGGTTACCGCCATTGATCAGTCCGGCGCTGGCAGCTTCGATCGTGCCGGGGAAGCTGGCCTGACGGAAGATGCCCCACTCGTCATTGATGAGGTTGGGCAGGTTGTCGATCACGATGAACGCCGCGCTGCGGTGACCATCGCGAAGACCGGGCAGTTCCTGCTCGATGCGCAGGTCGGCCTTGATCCACCAGTCAGAGTTGAAGGCGTTGCGCGGAACGAAACCGCCCGCATAACCCATCAGACCCTGCTGCTCGAGATAGCTGAAGAAGCCATCCACATCGAAACCGCCGGCAAAAGCGACATTGGGATCGCTCGGACCGGTGGGCACGTAGAGCAGTGAGCTCGCGCCTTCCTGGAAGGGATTGAAGCCCATCACGCTGTTCGACGCAAAGCCGTAGCCGTAGGGACGGCCCTGAGCGGCCTGGCCGAACAGGGTGAAGCGCGTGCGGTATTCCTGCACGAACTCATGCTCATAGTTCAGCAGCAGCGTAAAGCGGTGCGGAACGTTGTAGTTGGACTGGGCGATTTCATCCACTTGCGGGTTGAAGTAGGCCCGGTTGCTATAGTTCGAGAAGGCCACCGAGCTGGTCATCGGCTGGATGTCCTGGGCGTCCGAATAGGAGTAACCGGCAACCCAGCTGAGGCCGAAATCATATTCGCGCTGAACGGTGAGGCCGAAATTGAAGGAGTCGACATCACGCGTGGCGTTGGTCAGCACAAAGGACGGCTCGCGATTGCTCGCAAAGACCGGGATGCCGGCAACAGCCGTGCCAACCTGGTCCAGGTCACCGCGGCGGATAACCGCCGAGTTCTGGGCGCGGTTGAAGAGCAGGTCGGCATTGACGATGTACTCACCGCCCAGGAAGCCGGCCAGCGGCACATCGACAAGCCAGGTGGCGCCCAGCGAGAACTTCCACTCAGCCGGAATGTTGAAGCTCGGATCGAGATAGTTGATCTCGAAATTGTCACCCACGCCCGCAGCAACGCCGTCAACCAGCTCCTGCGGCACCGCAAAGCCCGGTGTCAGACCGTTCGGGTAGACAACATCGGCATCAAACAGCGAACGCGTGCCGTTCGTGTAGCCGAAATTGCGGCCGCGCTGGCCGAACTGGGTCACGTTGTTCGCCGAGTAATTGTTCGACAGCCAGACATTGGGGTTGCCGCCGGAGAACAGGCCGATGCCACCGCGCACGGTGAGCGTGTCGCTAACATCCCATTGCACCGCAAAGCGGGGCTGGATCAGGCCGGTACCGTCAAGCGTCTGCGAGTTCGAGAAGCCGTAATCGGCAACGAAGTCGGGATTTTCCGGCGGAGCATCGCTGGTGGTGTACCAGTCATAGCGAAGGCCGCCCGTGATCGTCAGGTTCGGCGTAACCTGCCACTCGTCCTGCACGAAAACCGTGTTGATCGCGTAACCCCAGTCGGCAGCCGCGTCGGCGGGATTTTGCGAAGGCGCATTGTTGTAATAGATCGCGCTCGGGAAGCCGTTCTCGAAGTCGGCAATGCTGTTGAAGCGGAATTCACCGATCGTGTGCTGAACGAAGAGGTTGTAGATGTCGTACTGCTCACGTTCGTAGCCAAACGAGATCGAGTGGTTGTCGAGCTGGTAGTTACCACGCAGCTGGGCCGACAGGATCGAGTAGTTCAGCTCGTTGGACTGGCGGCTGTCGTCACCCCCAAGGTAGATGGTGTTGCCGCCAACGCGGATCTGGACTTCACCAAACCCGTCCGTGTCGAGCGAGTTCTGGCGATTGACCAGATCAATATAGCTGAGACGCATCTCGGTGGAGAAGTTGTTCGTCCAGTCAGAGAACAGCGAAGCCGTATAGGAATTCAGCTCAGCGCCACGCTCATAGAGGTGATTGGAATATTCGAACTGGCTATTGCCGCCATCGGACTGCGTGATGTTGAAGCCGTCATTGTAATTGTAGACGAAGCTTGCGCGGTGATTGTTATTGATTTCCCAGTCCAGACGCAGAAGGAATTTCTCGTCCGTATTGCCGTAGCTGGACGGGATGCCGCCCGGATCGTAATTGTACACATCACGCGAAATGCGGCGGATTTCCTCGAAATCGGCCAGCGTGAAGCCGGAGATTTCAACTGTTGCGCCGGAACCTTCCGGACCGCGGTCGAACGTATTGGTGCCTTCGCGGCGCTCATAGGCAGCGAAGAAGAACAGGCGGTCCTGGATGATCGGGCCACCGACATTGATGCCGTAGCGGTAATCGTCAAACGGCTCGATGGTGACGCTATTACCTTCCAGGCTGCTGCCAGTCAGGCTGTCACTGGTGTAATCCACGAAGAAGCCGCCGCGGAACTCGTTCCCGCCGGACTTGGTCACAGCGTTGATGTTACAGGCCGAGAAGCCGCCATAACGCACGTCGTACGGGGCCAGCTCGACCGCGACCTGCTCAATGGCATCATAGGAGAAGGGCTGGCTCTCGGTCGGGAAGCCGTTGCTGTTCAGACCGAAACCGTCATTGAGGCGCACGCCGTCGACGGTCAGGCTGTTGAAGCGCGGGTTGGCACCGGCACACTGGATGGCGTCAACGAAGGACTCGTCGACATAGATGCGCGGATCGATACGCACGATATCGCCAAGGCTGCGGTTGATGGCGGGCGCTGCAGTCAGCACGTCCTGGCCGAAGGTCGCGTTCGGGCCGATCGCGGTTTCAACGGTCTGGATGGCCGAACCCGTGACAACGATGACTTCGGTGGCCTGCGATGCCTCCAGAGACTGGTCGAGGCGGAACGTTTCGCCCAGGTTCAGCGAGATGCCTTCAACCTGACGCGGCTGGTAGCCATTCGCCGTGATCGTCACCGTGTAGGGGCCGCCTACGCGAAGGCCGCGGGCAGAAAACACGCCGCCCGCCGAGGTGACGCTGTTCGACACAGAGCCCGAAGGCTGGTGAATAACCTGCACGCTCGCGCCGCTGATCGGCGCGCCGTTCTGATCCGTAATCTGGCCACGAATGTCGGACGTGATCTGCTGGGCGTGTACGGCAGCAACCGGGGCCATCGCGGCGAGCGCGGCCACAGAAGCGCCATAGGCAAACTTCTTGAGGAAAGTCATGGGTAAGGTCCCCCTGGATCGACCAAAATGAAGCGAAGCCCGCCGGAATACGGGCGTTCGGGAGACCGCTTACGGGTGCTGGGAGTCGGTTCGGTGACACAAGTGTGAAGGTTTTATTTCACCGCTACCAACTTATTAACAGACTGTAAGGACGCACACGGAGCATCGGGCGTGCCGTCACCGGTGTAAATTCAACGCAATGCAGCAATTTCCGGCGGCCGTTTGAGCGTATACGCCCTCCTTTCGCCCTTTCGGGGCTGCACCGGGGCTGCGGCTTCATCTGTGATACCGTGTCTTCTGGGCAACGCCTCATGCCGGCCGCGCCTGCGATCAGAGGCGCAAGCCGGATGCGCTGCCGGTGCGGACGTTATATGAAGGGTGAAGACCATTATTCTTCGACGCTGCCCGGCCCGACACACCCCATGACCCCGCCACCCGATTTCAAGACCGCTCTGACCGCGCAAAGGCTTGTCCTGGCGGCGGGCCTCTTCGGCCTGCTATTGCTGAGCGCGCGGATCACCGGGCTGATCGTCAACCCGTCCAGCCTCTATGCCGACGAGACGCAGTACTGGGTGTGGTCGCGTGATCTGGACTGGGGCTATTTCTCCAAGCCGCCGCTCATCGCCTGGATCATCGCTGCCACCACCGCCGTGTTCGGTGATTCGGACTGGGCGATCCGGCTCGCCGCGCCGCTGCTTCATACGGCAACCGCGCTGCTGCTGGCGCTGAGCGCAGACCGATTGTTTGGCCGGGTCGCTGCCGCCTGGACCTTCATCGCCTGGGTCACCCTGCCCTCGGTCTGGCTGTCGGCGGCCGTCATTTCCACCGATGCGGTATTGCTGACCTGCTGGGCGCTGGCGCTTTACGGATTTGTCCGGCTGCGCGAAGGCGCGGGCTGGAGCGCCATTGTCCTGCTGGGCGCAGGCTTCGGTTTTGGCATGCTGGCGAAATACGCCATGGGCTATTTTGCAGCCGGGCTGGTGCTGGCGGCCATTCTCGATCCGGTCTCGCGCCGCGCGCTCATTCGCCCGCGGCTTCTGGTATCGCTGGCGCTGGCCGGGCTGATCCTGGCGCCGAACCTCATCTGGAACTGGCGCAATGACTTTGCGACCGTCTCCCACACGGCGGCTAACGCCAACTGGGGCGCGGACATGTTCAATCCCGGCGAGTCCCTCTCCTTCCTGGTTGACCAGATGGGCGTGTTCGGCCCGGCCTTCTTCATCGCGCTGGTGGCGATCCTCATCGTGCTGGTGCGTCAGTGGCGCACTGGCAGCGCCGACCCGCGCCTCATCGTGCTGGCCTGTTTCTGCGTGCCTGCGATACTGGTGGTGACGGGTCAGGCTTTCCTGAGCCGTGCCCACGCCAACTGGGCGGCCAGCGCCTATGCCGCCGCGACGATTATCGTGATCGCCGTGCTGCTGCAGGGTCCGCGCTGGCGGCGCTGGGTGCTGACCGGCTCGATCGCGCTGCATACACTTGTCGGGATCAGCTTTGCCACGCTGGCCATGAGTCCGGCCCTGACCGAGCAGGTGGGCCTTGCCAACGCCTTCAAGCGGGTGCGCGGCTGGCCGGAAACCGCAACTGCCCTGGCAGAGGCCGTGGAACGCACGGGCGTGGAAACGCTCGTCTTCGATAACCGCAATGATTTCCACCAGATGCAGCGCTATGGCGGCGCCATCAATGCCGGGCTCTTCATCTGGATGCGCTATGCAGGCATTACCAATCACGCCGAACAGGGCTGGGCGCTGCCGGCCGGCTATGAAGGCCCGGTCCTGATCGCGTCAGAACGGCCGCTGGAAGTGCCCGTGATGGCGTATGATTTTGCGCAGATGGAGCACGCTGGCGATATCCGCATTGATCTCGGCGGCGGGCGGGAGCGCCATTACCAGCTCTTCATCGCGCAGAACTACCGGCCCGTGGTCAGGACCGATGCGTTCGAAGAGGCTATCCGCCTGTCGCGAGAGGCCCGCGAAGCGGCGCTTCAGTAGCCGCCCGCCTCATCGCCCCAGATTTCGCGCAGGCGCTGGTCGCGCCGGCAACCAAAGCGATAGCGCTGATAGCGGATCGGATTATTTTCTGCATAGTTCTGGTGATAGTCCTCCGCCGGCCAGAAGGCTTCAGCCTCGCGGATACGCACCGCCAGGGGCTGGCCGAAGCGGGCCTCGACTTCGGCGGCGCTGGCCTCGGCAGCGGCACGCTGCGCGTCATCAAGGGTGAAGATGGCGGGCGCATAGGCCGCCCCCCGGTCACAGAACTGCCCGCCCCCGTCGAACGGATCGACATTGCGCCAGTAATGGGAGAGCAGCGCCTCATAGCTGACGATTTGCGGGTCGTAGATGATCTCCACCGCCTCGACATGACCGGTATTGCCATTGACCACCTGCCGGTATTCCGGGTTCTCCACATGGCCGCCGGTGAAGCCGGAGACCACGTCAATCACGCCGTCGAGGCGTTCAAAATCAGCCTCGGTGCACCAGAAGCAGCCAGAGGCCAGTATCGCGCGGGCCTGCCCGTCAGGCAGGGCGGCGGGTTCGCCAGCCTTCTGCGCGGTGCCGGCCGGGCTGTCTGAACAGGCCATCAGGAAGGCGGCGGCAAGAAGGGCGAGCAGGCGCATGGCGGTATCCTTCGGATCAGCTGACAGTCAGTAAATGACGCAGACTGCCGTCAGGGAAAGCCCCGCGCGCGAAATTGTGACACGTAAGGCCGGTCAGGCGATCCCGCCCAGCTCCTCAAGCCCGGCAGCCAGCGCAAGGTTCTGCACGGCCTGCACGGCAGCGCCTTTCAGGAGATTATCGAGCGCGCAGACCAGCGTCGCATTGCGTCCGCCTTCACCCACAGACCAGCCGCCCACGACTGCGCCGGGAATGTCCTGCCCGTCGCGGACTTCAGGGATGGCGTCGCTGAGGCGGATCAGCTTTTCGCCCTCATAGGCCGCTGCGTATCGGCTTTTGAACGCGTCCAGCGTTACCGGCGCAGCAAAGTTCAACTGTGCGGTCAGGGTGATGCCGCGGAAGAAGGCGGCGACATGGGGGGAGAAGCGCACCTCATGGCCGAGATGACGGCTCATCTCGCGCTCATGCATGTGCCCGGTCAGGGCGTAGGGCATGAGATTGTCGCGCAGCGCCTCGACATCATTCTTGCGGCTGGGCGTCGTGCCGGCACCTGAATAGCCCGACACGCCGAACAGATGTGCCGGACCGGACAGAAGATCACGCACCGGATGCACGCAGAGCTGGCCCGCCGTCGCATAGCAGCCCGGATTGGAGATACGCGTCTCGCCTTTGAGGCGCTCGCGCCCATAGAGCTCCGGCAGGCCGTAGGTCCAGCTGTCGTCAAAGCGGTAATCAGCCGAGAGATCGACCAGAATCGTACCCGGTGCCGCCGCTTCAATCGCCGCCACGTAAGGCGCGGTCTCGCCATTGGGCAGCGCCAGTATCACCGCGTCGGCCCCGCGCGCCGCCACGTCTTCCGGCCCCATCGCCTCGAAGGCCAGCCCATCGCGGGCTTCAGGCGCGAGGTTTGATACCGGCTCACCCGCCATCGCCCGTGAGGACGCGAACACGAGCCGCATATCGCTGCGCCGCGAAAGGATGGCAACCAGCTCCTTGCCGGTATGTCCGCGCGCGCCCACAAGGCCAACTTTCAGCATGGCCCTAGCTCCTCAGCGTCGGCGGCAGGGCCGCGATGCGCTCCACCATGGCCGGAATGCGCGACAGATCGGCTTCTCCGCGCCAGAACACCGTCCAGTGGCCGGTCTTCACCGCGCCATGGCAGGTGGCGAAGTAGAATTCATTGACCGGATTATCGGTGCGCGAGCGCCAGTAGAGGCGCGGCGCATAGGCGATCAGCTTGCGCCAGACCGCCCCGCCCAGCCCCTCGCCGCGCGCATCGTCGAGCACCGCAAACTTGTCGAGATAGATCACATCATCGAGCCTGGAGGTGATGGCCGCCGCCCGGTAACTTTCAGTGACGAAAGCGCGGTCGAAGTCCAGCCGGTCGAAATACCCGTCCACCAGTCGGCGCTCGAAAGCTGCCTCAATCAGCGGGGCGGCGCGCGCGGTATCGAGATCGGCCTTGGCGGTGATCTCCAGCATGCGCTCGCCCTTGCGCACCAGCGTGCCGGACCCGGCATGGGTGAAGAGCTCCTTGGCGAGCTCGCCCGGCGCGGTGATGGAGACCGAGCTGGACAGGGGCAGATCATCAAGCAGGCGCTTGATCTCTTCCATTTTCAGGCGCATCCCGCCCGATACCCAGTCCGCGCTCATCAGCTCGTCAAAATCGGTGGCGAGGTTGATGGCGGACAAGGGCTTGCCCGCTTCATCCAGCAGCGCGCCGGTGCCGGTCAGGAACACGATCTTGTAGGGCTGGAGCGCATGCACCAGCGCGCGCACGGCCGCATCGGCATTGATGTTGACCAGCCGCCCGTCTGCGGTATCGCCAAGGCAGGCCAGGATCGGGGCTTGTCCGGCGCGTGCGGCGGCGGCGACCAGTTCAAGGCGCACTTTCGTGGGATCACCAACGCGGCCCAGCTCGCCCTCGTCCATCAACTCGGCTTCAAAGACACCTGAGGGAATGGCAGCCGCGCGTCCGCCGCAATCGCGGATTGCCTGCACCAGTTCCAGATTCACGCGCGTCAGCGTATCGCGGATCACAGGGATCGCTTCGGGCGGGGTGACGCGCAGGCCCTGCTTGCGCACGGTCTCGATGCCCGCCTCGCTCAAAGCTTTGTCGAGCTGTGGCCCGCCGCCATGCACCACGATAGGGGCCAGCCCCACCGTCTGCAGGAAGGCGAGCGAGGCCGAAAGCGCCTCCATCTCCTCTTCCATCACCGCGCCGCCGACCTTGATGACGGCAAAGCGTTCCTGATCGAGGCGCGAGAAGCGGGTGAGATACTCGCGTATCTCCTTGCCGTCGCGCATCTGGGAGAGAAGCTGGACGATGGCCGAGCGCACCGGCACGGCTGCGCCGCCGCGTTCGCTAGCGTGATGGTCTGCAGGTTTCCCGATCACGGCTCCGCTCCATTGGCGAGGGTTTCCATGATCGCCTTTTGTACGTGCAGGCGGTTTTCCGCTTCGGCAAGGCCGATAAAGGCGGGCGAATCCACGACCGAGTCGGCAATCTTCACATTGCGCCGCATGGGCAGGCAGTGGCTGACGACCGCATTGTCGGTCAGCGCCATCTTGGCATCGTCAATCATAAAGCCTGCACCCTTGGCACGGTAGGGCGCTTCGCCGTCCCACTGGCCGAAAAAGGGCAGCGCGCCCCAGCTCTTGGCGTAGACAGCGTGCGCGCCGCTATAGGCTGCCTTCACGTCGGTGGTGACGGTCAGCGAGGTGCCGGCATCGCCGCAGAATTTCTCCGCCGCATCCATGTAGCGCTGATCGAGGCGGTAAACCTCGTCCGGGATCAGAAGGCGCACATTCATGCCGAACTTGGACGCGATCAGCAGGGCGGAATTGGCCACAGCCGTGTTGAGCGGTTTGGGGTGCGGCACCCAGGTCAGCAGAAACTCCTTGCCGCGCACATCGCCAATCGTGTCCTGCAGGGCCATCATGTGGGCCAGCTCCTGACAGGGATGGACGATGGTCTCCATGTTGATGACAGGCACCGTCGCGTATTTCGCATAGGCCATTATCAGCGGGTCTTCGCGCTCGGCCGTCCAGTTCTCGAACTTCGGGAAGCAGCGGATCGCGATGAGATCGACATAGGAGGACAGCACGCGCGCCGCCTCCTTCACGTGCTCTTCGGCCGTGCCGTCCATGATGGCCCCGTCCTCGAACTCGACCGGCCAGGTGCCGCCGCGCGCATCCAGCACGATGGCATGACCGCCCAGCTGGTGGGCCCCAAGGTCAAACGAGGTGCGGGTGCGCAAGGAAGGATTGAAGAAGACGAGCGCGATGGACTTGCCTTTGAGCGCATCGCCTTGCGGGCTTTCCCGGTATCGGCGCGCACGGTCGATCAGGGCCTGAAGTTCTTGTCTCGACCAGTCGGCGGTAGACAGGAAATGCCGCATCGTTTCACGCGCCTCCCTTGGGCGTTGGAAAGCTCACGCGTTTAGCGCTCCTTGCTGCAATGCGCAAACGGGTGTGTGAGCGGGAATGAGTTGCCGCCCCTCGTCCTTCGAGACGTTCGCTATCGCTCACCCTCAGGATGAGGGGCGGGAAAGACCAGAATCCCTCATCCTGAGGAGCTTTCGACAGAAAGCGTCTCGAAGGACGAGGGATGTATGACAGCCATTTCCTCCACCACGCTGTCCCCACGCGCATCGGCGTCCAGCGCCGTGATCAGGGCGCGGTCGCGATTGTAGATATCGTGGATGAAGCGGGCATTGCCGAACCGGTCGGAGACGACGGTGAAATAGAGGATATGGACCGGGATGTGATGGCGCAGCCAGACGCGGCGCGTGCGCCCGCTGTCGAACGCTTCCTCCATCGCCTCACGGGTCCAGCCCGTCTCGCCCTGCAGCACCCACCAGGCCAGCTCGCGCGGCTCGTCCACCCGGACGCATCCAGACAACTCGTTGCGCTGGACATTGTCAAACAGGGCGCGCTCCGGCGTGTCATGAATGTAGATATTGTGGATATTGGGGAACATGAACTTCACCTCCCCCATCGAATTGCCGGCGCCCGGCACCTGGATGACGCGGTAGCGCCCGTTCGCCCAGTCCGCCTGCGACGGGTTGATCACCGCGCCTGTTGACTGGTCCACCAGCCGGTAACCGGACGCCAGCGCATAGCCCGGATTGGTCTGGAAACGGCGCAGCCACGGCGCACCCAGGCTGGTGGGTGTGTACCAGACCGGGTTGATCTCGATGAAGGTCATGTCCTCGGAGAAAACCGGCGTGCGGTTATAACCCCGCCCGATCATGGAGCGGTGGGTGCGTTCCACCTGCCCGCCTGACCACGCCTCCAGCCGGTAATCGGCCAGATTGACCCGGATATGGCGCTCGCCCAGATCGCGCGGCACCCAGCGCCAGCGCTCCAGATTGGCGCGCACCTGATCGAGCCGGTGGCGCGGCGGCGTGTTCAGCTCGCGCATGGTGGACGGCCCGGCCACCCCGTCCGTCGCCAGGTTGTGGCGGGCCTGAAAGCGGATCAGGGCCGTGCGTAATGTCTCGTCGAAGGGCGCGCCTGCCTCCCCCCTGACAGCCAGCAGCCCCTCCTGAAAGAGGCGGGCGCGCAAGGCATCCACGCGCTCACCGCTATCGCCCTGCTCCATCCACGGCCCGTGCGCGATGGGTGTGTGGGCGCGCAGCAGGGCATGGCGGCGGATCAGCTCCCGGCGCAGCGCCATATAGTCGGGATGTGACGGGCCAAGCCCCTCCAGCGTGTCAAACACCGTGTTCTCACGCAGGGCCGTTGCCAGCACCAGATCCAGATCGGGGACGCGGGCGGGGGCTGTCCAGTCCGGCTCCAGCTGGCGCGGGTCGATGCGCCCTGCCGCCAGATCACGGGCCAGCGCCAGAAAGGCATCGCTGGCCAGGGCGTCGCGTTCCGGCCCTGCCGGCAAGGCGGTCACCTCTTCCGGCGACGGGTAATGACCGGGTGTCAGCCCGTGCGTCCACACCTCGGCCAGCGCGTCGGCCAGATCGGCGGCATGCTCATCGCTCCATGCCTGACGCGCGTGTGCAGCGCCGGCCGCAACCAGCGCCAGCATCAGGACCGGCATCGTTATGAAAAGCGCGCGTGCGCCCATCCTGGCACCTCCCCCTCCGGCGTGAAGTTAACAAGGTGCAGCGGCGTTGAGAACGCCAATTACGCCCAAAACAAAACCCCGGATCGGATGATCCGGGGTTTTGCCAGTCACTCAGACAGCGTAACGAGCCTTATTCAGGCGCGCCGTCTTCCGGGCTTTCCTCAGTGGCCTCTTCCCAAGCCTCTTCGGCATCCTCAGCCCATTCTTCTACCTGATCGGCGGCATCCTCTGCCGCGTCGGTGGTCGCATCCCAGGCATCGCCAGCGGCGTCGGTCGTATCGTCCCACGCCTCTTCTGCCGGGCTCTGCTCCTCGGTGCCCAACGCCTCGTCAATCGCCTCACCCGCTTCTTCTGCCGGACCCTGCTCCTCACAGGCGGCCAGAATCGCGCTTGCGGCGAAAGCAGCCAGAACAAACTTTTTCATCGTCATAATCTCCATCAATGACCTGTCCATCAGAGAGGCCGGCGGCGCGTTTCGTGCCCCGGTTATCAGCAGCCCCCACGGAATAACCGCGAAGGAAAGCCAACAGCTTATTGGCTTGCCGTCAAGCAATAACAGACCTCAAGGCATCAAAATTGCCGTTCGAACCGCTGACAATAAACGCATGGGTGCCGCATTTCGTTGCAGCCCATTTGCCGTAAACAGCATTCACAAAGCTTACACGCCTGTCATGCAGGCATGGTGGACGGCGCGCGCGATGGCCCGCGCCAGACAGTCGGCCGCCAGACTGCCGAGGCCCGCTACGCACAAGGGCGCCGGGCCGGACAGCGCGAGGCGCCCTGTCGAGGCCACGAACACCACGTCACCGTCAAACGGCGTGTGAACCGGGCGGATGGCGCGCGCCATGCCGTCCTGCGCCATGATGGCCATGCGCCGCGCCTGATCGGGTGTCAGCACGGCGTCAGTGGCGATGACGGCCAGCGTGGTGTTGGTACGCAGCGCGGGATTGAACTTCGCCTCGCCCCAGTCCTCCAGATCAACGACAGGGCCGGGCGCGCAGCCAAGTCCGCCAAACTCGCCATCGCGCTCAAACGGTGCGGCCCAGAATTGCTGCGTGCCCGGCACGCGCACCGAGCCGAAACTGTTCACGCAGACAAGGGCTGCCACGGTGTGACCATCGCGCGATTTCGCGCTGGCAGAGCCGGTGCCGCCGGGCAGCGACCCTGCCCGTGCGCCAAACCCGGCCCCTGCCCGGCCAAGCCGGACCGGAGCGCGAAGCCCGGCATTTTCCAGCGCAGCGCGGCCAAGCCGGGCATAGGGCGGGCTGTCGCCCCAGTCCTTGGCGCCGCCATTGGCCAGATCATAGAGAATGGCCGCCGGCACGATGGGAGAGGCCGGCACGCCCGGCTGGGGCATCAGCGCATAACCGCGCCCCTGCGCGCCAAGGCTCGCGCATACCGCATCAGCCGCGCCCAGCCCGTAGACCGAGCCACCCGACAGCACGATGGCATCCACGCCCTCGACAAGCCCGCCGGGACGCAGGACATCGCTTTCCCGCGTGCCCGGCCCGCCACCGCGTACATCAATAGCGGCAATGGCAGGCTCATCGAACACAACCAGCGTCACGCCGGTGCGCACCGCCTCGTCCTCGGCCTGGCCGACGCTGAGGCCGGCAATATCGGTAAGGTTGTTGCGCATTATCCGTCTCTCTGTGTGGTGTGCCGGTCCTCGCTTCGCCCTTGCTTCACCGCATCATCGAACGCCAGGAATGCCGAAACGATCCGGCGATAGCTGGCCTGTGGCAAGCTTCCATGCACACAGCTCTGGGTACCCGGCACCGGTCTGAGATCGTGGCCGGGCCAGCTGAACCGGTTCAGTTCGGCCAGGACTACCCAGTGTTCTGCGTCATCCGGGCCGGCAAGCCGGCACTCGGCAGGCGTTAGCTTGAGATGGGTGATGGCATCGGCCGCCAAAGGTGGGGTGTGCGTAATCGGCAGAACCGATACCCGTCTTGTCTCCGCGCCGGGTGTCTGAACCACCAGAATGATGGCACACGGCCTGTCCTTGCTGCCTTCAATAGCGTCCTGCTGTGCCTCGTGGCTCCAAAGAAAGCTGTAGCGGATGAAAGACCCGCTTCAGGTTCGGGAATGAGCACGCCCGATTACCTGTCTGTTCTGGCCAGCTGCTCGTGCAGTGCGTCCACCAGATCATCAGGCACCTCGCCTGCCCGGATGACTTCACGCTGCTCGCGCTTGAGCCTTTCGTAAAGCTGAAGCTCACGCGGCGACAGGAACCCGCCCACCAGCCGGTTATGGCTGATGACACGCACTACGCCGTGCTCGCGTACATCCTCTTTCACCCGGCCAAACTGGCGGGAGAACTCGGTAGCACTCATTGTCAGCGGGTCAGCCATATCTTAAACCCTGAAATTACGTATTTTTTAAGTTATACGAGAATTCCACAATTTACAATCCCGGCAAAGCCCCCCCCCCGCAAGGCGGGCCTTCCGGCAGGGCTCCACGCTCTGCCCTGCCCGGTCAGCAGCGGGAAGAATATCTAACGGGCGGCGATCCGGGCGCGCGCAGCAATCGACAGATATTGCGCGAGTTTGTAGACAACGGGATTGGAACCACACCCCGAAACGGTCAGGCGGGCATTGTCATGGCATTAGGAAATCTGAACGAGGAAAGCCTGGCTGCAGGCGCATCTCAGGCCCTGTTGCCGCTCAATGCCTTGCGCACGTTCGAGGCGGCGGCCCGGCGCGGCAGTCTTGCTGCGGCGGCCAGAGAGCTGGGTGTGACGCCGGGCGCGGTGTCCCAGCAGATCCGGCTTCTGGAGGATGTGCTGAAAACCCGCCTTCTGGAGCGGACAGGCCAGGGCGTGCTGCTGACCGTGGAGGCTGCAGATGCCGCGCCTTATCTGCACGAGGCTTTTGCGAGCCTGGCCGAGGCCAGCGCGCGTCTGCGCTCTGCTGGCGCTGCGCCTGCGCGGGTGCGTCTGGGGGTTCCCGGTGCCTTTGCTGCCGCCTGGCTGGCCCCGCGCCTTGCCAGAGCCGGGCGCAATGATGTCAGCCTGATCAGCGATCCCGGCACGGACGATCTGGACCGCTTCCGGCTGGATATCGAGATCCGCTTTGGCGACGGGCAATGGCCGGGTTATGCGGTGCGGCCCCTGCTGTCCGACAGCCTGATGCCGGCCGTCGCGCCCGACCTGCTGGAGCAATGCGATGGCGACTGGCGCAAGGCCGTCATGTCCCTGCCCCTCATCCACGATACCACCCCGGCGCGGGACCCCGCCCAGCCTGACTGGCAGGTCTGGCTGGCGCGCCGCGGGCTGAACCGGGCGGACATCGCACAGGGCGATCATGTGAGCGCGCCAGACCATGCCGTACGGGCGGCGGTATCGGGGCGCGGCGTTGCGCTGGTGCGCGCCTCGCTGGCCGAAAGCGCCGTCGCGGAAGGACGCCTCATCACCCTCATCGCCGACGGGGTGACGCCGCTCTCCTGGCGCTATCATCTATTGTCGCCAGAAGGACGCCCGTTGAGCCGCGCCGCGCGCGCGCTCGCAGATTTTCTTGCCGAGGAGGCGCGGCCCTTTGAAACAGCCGGGGTCTAGCCAGACTGCCTCCGGCACCACAATTTGATATCCATACCTTCGACAAGAGAGACCCTCCATGCATCTGAACCGCTTCCTCCTTACCGCCGCCCTGCCCTTTGCCCTGATTGCCTGCAGCGGTGATGACAGCGCGCCGGGAGGTGCCTCCGGCCCGGTGACAGGCAGCGAGGACGCGATGGTCTCCGCTGCCCACCCGCTGGCTGTGGAAGCCGGTCTGGAAGCCTTGCGCCGGGGCGGCGATGCGGTGGATGCCGCCATCGCGGTGCAGATGGTGCTGGGTCTGGTCGAGCCGCAAAGCTCCGGCATTGCGGGCGGGGCCTTCCTGGTGCGCTATGACGCGCAGACAGGCGCGGTCACGGTCTATGACGGGCGAGAGACGGCCCCGGCGGCGGTGAGCGAAGACTACTGGCTGGACGAAAACGGCGAGCCTCTGGCCTATCTTGATGCCTGGCAGAGTGGCCAGTCCACCGGCGCGCCCGGCGCGGTGGCGATGCTGGCCATGGCCCATGAGGAGCATGGCCGTCTGGACTGGTCGGCCGGTTTCGAGGCCGGCATTGAACTGGCAGAAGAGGGCTTTCCTCTGTCGGGCCGCACCTCGTCCATGGCGGCGCGCGTGGCGCAGATTTCCCAATTGTCGCGTCAGGAACCGGCCCGCTCCTATTTCTACGATGAAGAGGGCAATGCCCACCCTGAGGGCTTCATCCGCACCAATCCAGCCTATGCGCAGACCCTGCGGGCCGTCGCGGCTGACTGGCGCAATTTCTACACTGGCGAGATAGCCGAGGACATCATCGCCACCGCGTCGCGTGATCCGCGCGGCGGGCTGCTGACGCTGGAAGACCTGGAAGCGTATGAGCCGATCCGCCGTGAGGCGCTGTGTGTGCCCTATCGGGTTTACCGCGTATGCTCGGCTCCACCGCCCTCATCGGGCGCGGTGGCGGTCGGTGCCATCCTGACCTTGCTGGAAGGGTTCGAGATGAGCGCGTTCGGCCCGGACACGGTCGAGGGCTGGCACCTCTTCATCGAGGCCAGCCGCCTGGCCTATGCCGACCGGGACCAGTATGTCGGCGATCCGGCCTTTGCCGATGTGCCGGTGGAGGGCCTTCTGGACCATGCCTACCTGACCGAACGCCGCCGCCTGATCTCCGTCGATGCAGCAATCCCGGCAATTCGCCACGGCACACCGCCCGGCGCGCCGGAAGTGATCGCCGATACGACGCCGGACGTTCCCGGCACCACGCACTACTCTATCCGCGACACCTTCGGCAATGTCGTCTCCATGACCACCACGGTGGAGTCCGTCTTCGGCAATAACCGGATGACCGACGGCGGCTTCCTGCTGAACAACCAGCTTACCGATTTTGCCTTCGTGCCGCGCGATGCAGACGGGCGCACGCACCCGAACGCGCCAGCAGGCGGCAAGCGTCCGCGCTCGTCCATGTCGCCTACAATCGTGCTGGATGCGGAGGGTGATTTCCTTATCGCCACCGGCTCTCCGGGCGGCAATTCCATCATCGCCTACACGGCCAAGACGCTGGTTGCGATGCTCGACTGGGGGATGACACCGCAGGAAGCGGCAGCCCTTCCCAATATCGTCGCGCGCGGCGATGTGGTCAGCATTGAAAGCGGCTTTGACGCAGAGCTGCTGGAGGGTTTACGCGCGCTTGGCCACCAGATACGCGGCGAGCAGGGCGAAAACTCTGGCATCCACATCATCCGCATGGGTGAGGACGGCACGCTGGAAGGCGGCGCTGACCCCCGCCGGGATGGGGTGACCGGACGGCCTTAGGGGGAAGCCCCATCGTGAACTCCCGGCCAGCAACCTATCCGCGTTTCCCCGACGCACGTCGGGGTCCAGTCTCTTTTTGATGCTCAGCCCATCCGGGCTTCGCTGCGGGCAAAAGTGCCCGGCGGCCGGTCGGCCTCGCAGGCCGCATAGCGGCCTGAAAAGCGCGACTGCGCGCCCGCGACTTTTCGCGGAACATCGCAACGCGGATGCGTTGCGGAACCAAGAAGAAGCTCCCTACCCCGACACCACGCTGACAAAAGCCGGGTCCAGGGAGAGAGACACCGCATCACCGGCCTGTGCCGGGTGGCTGACAGGCGCGCGGGCCGTCACGCGCTCACCCGTCGCCAGCGCGATCAGGAGCACGACCACAGGTCCGGCGGGGCGGCGCGCGAGGATATGGCCCTGAGGCCCGCGCCCGCCGCCCGCCCCGTCTGCGCCGACCAGAATGCCTTCCGGGCGCACCAGCACGGTGACGGCGCTGCCCTCTGCCTGAGGCGCGGCAACCGCGCCCAGCGGCGTTGATGCCTTGCCACCCTCTACCCTGCTGGCAAAGGCTTCCGCATCGCCCAGCATGCGCGCCGCGCTTTCGCTGGCCGGAGCCAGATAGAGCGCGTCAGGCGTGCCGGACTGGATAATGATGCCGCGCTCCATCAGCGCGATCTCGTCGGCGCTGGCCAGCGCATCTTCGGCGTCGTGCGTGATGATGAGCGAAGCCGTGCCGGAGCGGCGCAGCACGTCCAGCGTCATCGCCGAAAGGTCGGCGCGCAGCCGCCGGTCCAGCCCGCTGAAGGGTTCGTCCAGCAGCATGACGGAAGGTTCGGGCGCGAGCGCGCGCGCCAGCGCAACGCGCTGCTGCTCACCGCCGGAGAGCTCGTGGGGATAGGCGCGCGCGCGATGGGTCAGCTCTACGGCCTCAAGGCTTTCCATCACGCGCTTCTTGCGTTCATCGCCGCCTAAATGGCGCAGACCGAAGGCCACATTCTGGATCGCGGTGAGATGCGGAAACAGGGCGTAATCCTGAAACACTACCCCGCAGCGGCGGCGCTCCGGCGCCAGATGCACGCCCGGCCCGCTCCACACATTACCGTCAGAGCGTATCTCGCCCGCATGCAGACGCTCCAGCCCGGCAATCGCCCGCAGCAGCGTGGACTTGCCCGCCCCCGACGGCCCTAGCAGCGCGGTCACCTGACCGGCGCGCAGCGACAGATCGCACCCGCGCACAACCGCGCCATCATCACCGCCAAGGCGTACCTCGGCGCGAGTAATGGTCACGCGGGGGCTATGGTCTGCCATCATGTTCATTCGGCCAGCCCCGGTATCGCTTCAGACGGTGGCACGGCGTCGCGCGCGCGCTCGGTCGCGGTGATGCGCCGGGCGATCCAGATCATCGCCGGCAATGCCGCCACGACCAGCAGCACCGCTGGCAGGGCCGCCTCGCCCAGCCTTTCATCGGCGGCATAATTGTGCGCGGTCACGGCCAGCGTGTTCATGTTGAAGGGCCTTAGGATCATCGTCGCGGGAAGCTCTTTGAGAACCTCCACAAATACAAGCAGGCCCGCCAGCGCGACGCCTGATGAGACCAGCGGCCAATGGACGCGCCGGGCGAGCTCCAGCGGCCTTGCGCCCAGCGAACGCGCCGCTGCGTCCAGCGACGGCGTGACGCGCGACAGCGCGCTTTCGCTGGGGCCGATGGCAGCCGCGATGAAGCGCGCCTGATAGGCAAAGATCAGCGCCAGCGCACTGCCCGTCAGCACCAGCGGGAAGGGCGAGCCGGTGAGGACACGCCAGCTGGTATCCAGCCATCCTTGCAGCGTGCCGAATATGATGAGCACGCCCAGCGCCGCCACGGCGCCGGGTACGCCATAGCCCATGGAGGCGATGCGCGCAGAGGCTCTTCCGGCAAGCTTTCGGGTGCGGATGGCATAGGCCAAGCCCAGCCCGATGACCGCCGCCAGAAGCCCCGATACCCCTGCCAGCACCAGCGAGTTTACCGCCGCATCCATCAGCCCGGTTGCCGCCGGTGTATAGGCTGCCCGCCAGCCCAGCCTTGCCGCCGGAATGACGAGGCCCATCAGCACCGGCAAGAGACAGGCAAAGGCGGCCAGCATCCCGGCGAGCGGGGAGAGGCTCTGACGGCGAAACGCGCGCACATGGCCAGACGCCGCCGTCTGGCGGGCGCGGCGGCGCAAGGCCCGCTCTGCCATGAAGATGAGGAAGGTGATGGAGACCAGCAGCATGGCGAGGCGCGCCGCATCGGGGATGGAGCCCTCGCCCGCCCAGGCGCGCATCAGCGCCACGGTCAGGGTCTGCGCGCCCAAATGACTGACCGTGCCATAGTCTGCCAGTGCCTCCATCACGACCAGCGCAAGACCCGCCGCGATGGCCGGGCGCACCATGGGCAGGGCGGTGCGGGCAAAGGCGGCAAAGGGCGAACAGCCCAGCGTGCGCGCCGCGTCATAGGCGTCGGCGGACTGGGCCGAGAAGCTCTCGCGCGCCAGCAGATAGACATAAGGGTAGAAGACGAGGCCAAAGATCGCGCCCGCGCCCAACGGACCGTGCACGGCGGGGACCCACCCGCCAAGCGGGCCTGCGCCTTGGGTCAGATCATACCAGCCATAGGCCGCCGCATAGGCGGGCATGGCCAGCGGCAGGGCCAGCATCCACTGGAAGAGATTGCGGCCGGGAAACACATAGCGCGTCACCAGCCAGGCCGTGCCTGTGCCGATGACACCGGCAAGCGTCGCCGCCGTCAGGCCGACAATCGCGGTATTGATGAGGAATTCTGCCAGGCGCGTATTGGCGATGTGGATCAGATAATCGCTCCACGGGCCGGACACGCCCAGCCACACCACGGCCAGCAAAGGCGCAGCGCACAAAAGGCCCGCAAAAGCAGCGAGCCAGACAGGATGCAATCCTGTCCGGCCCGTCAGCGTGCGGCGGAGTGTGGCAGTATCGGTTATGGCCATCCCACCCGGTCAAAAATGCGCTGGGCTTCAGCGCCGTTTTCGCCCAGCGCGTTGACGTTCAGATCACGCGCCTGGAAACCGGCAAACCCCTCAAGAACGGTGTTGTCATAGCTGACAGACGGGTCGGCGGGAAACTCATTGGTAAGCTCGGCAAAGGCGCGCTGGGCCCGCTCTGACAGAAGGAAGGCCAGCAACGCGCGCGCAGCTTCAGGGTTGGGTGCACTGGCCGCCAGGCCCGCGCCCGACACGTTCACATAGGTGCCGCCCCGGCCCTGATCGGGGAAGACGATGCCGACAGCCTCGCCCACGGCGCGGTCGGCACTGTCCGAGGCGTTCAGCAGACGGCCAAGATAGTAGTGATTGACGATGGCAACGTCGCACTCGCCAGCTGCCACGGCGCGGATCTGGTCGGTGTCGCCGCCCTGCGGGGTGCGGGCGAGATTCTGCGCGATACCGCGCGCGAAGCTTTCCGCCGCCTCCGCGCCGTCTTCGGCGATCATGCCCGCAACCAGTGACTGGTTATAGACATTGGAGGAGGAGCGCACACACACCCGGCCTTCAAATTCCGGGCGGGCAAGGTCTGCATAATTCTGCACTTCGGACGCATCCACGCGGTCACGCGCATAGACGATGACGCGTGCGCGGGTCGCGAAGCCGAACCAGAGATTATCGGGATGCACCAGCGTATCGGGCACCCGCTCCAGCATGCCGCCCAGATCGCCTGCGGGCTGGAACAGGCCCGCCTGCTCGGCCCGGTGCAGACGCCCGGCATCCACCGTGATGATGACATCGGCCTGCGAACGCTCGCCATCGGCGCGCACCCGCTCGATCAGCAGATCGCCGCTTGCCTCGACCAGATTGATGCGGATGCCGGTCTCCTCGGTGAAGGCGCGGAACACCTCCTGATCGGAGGCGTAATGGCGCGCGGAGAACACGTTGACGACGCTGTCCTGTTCAGGCTGGCCGCAGGCAGCAAGGCCGAGCGTGGCAATGACGGCGCCGACAAGGCCGTAACGGAGGCGTTCTGACATGACATTCCTCTTCCATCTGGGGCCGCCGGACCCGGACATCACACGATGCCGGGCCAGCGGTATGGATGCGTCATGCCAGTTTTGCGAACGCTTCGCAAGAGCAAGTCTGAATTAACTGGTACCCGATGCAGCCGCCAGCGAAGCGTGAGCGTTTCCCAAGGGGAAGACAACATTTCCATGACGGCGATATCGAAAATCGGCGCGCCAATGGTCACTTTAAAGTGATCCGCGCCTTACGGCGTGCCGCTGGCCTTTACGCACGCGCAAACCGGCATCGACTGCCCTTGCAGGCATGGCCTGCAGGCAGTCGAAAATCCGGCATTACACAGATTTAATGAGGAAATCTGGTGGGCGATACTAGGATCGAACTAGTGACCCCTTCGGTGTGAACGAAGTGCTCTACCGCTGAGCTAATCGCCCGGAGGGAGCGGCGTATAGAGGCAAACCACGCATGTGGTCAAGCACTGGATCGCTCAATGAACCGGAATTCGCTGCACGCATTCACTGGTTGGATAACAAATTCGCGAGGACCCCTCTCGTCACACTTCCGTCAAGAAGGCAAAGCATCTATATGGCTCATACCGCCGGGCGCACGACGCGGCCCCGGTATGACACCCGACAGTCACCTAAGCCGGTGCGCTTCAAGGCCCTGAGCGCGTCCGAAGGAGAATAGAGACATGGCCAGCAATGACCTTTGCACGCCTGAAGGCGCGCGCCGCCTGAAAGAACGTATTGAAGCCTACTGGAAAGAGCGCGGTTACGACGTGACCGTTGATCTGGTGGATGCCGGCTTCATGCCCGCCATGCGGTCTGCCCGCACCGATGTGCGTTCCAACCTGGTCAACGGCATGCCCCGTCCGGCCAATGACCGCGGCGAGAACCGCCGCAGCGCGTAAATTCAGGCTGATCGCCTGTGTGCAGCCAGCTCTGCGAGGATAGCCGGCAGATCGCCGTAGGAATCGAAAAGCCGGTCAGCGCCCAGCGTGCTGACCGGCTTTTCGCTGTAACCCCTCGAAAACAGCACACAGGCCGCGCCCGCGCCCTGCGCCGCCAGCGCATCAGGCTCAGAATCGCCCACCAGAGCGATGAAGCGTCCCGGATCGCCCTCACCGGCAGCCGCCAGCAGATGCGACGGGTCCGGCTTCTTTGCCGGCGCATCCTCCGGTCCGGTGATGCGCTCAAACCGCGCCGTCAGGTTCAACGCGTCCATGAGCTGGCGCGCCAGCGCTGACGGCTTGTTGGTGCATACGCTAAGCCGTGCGCCCGATGCGCTGAGCACATCCAGCGCGCGCTCCACGCCCTCGAAGGGGCGGCTGTGCGCGGCGATATCGGCTCCGTAGGTCATCAGGAAGCGTGACAGGGCCGATTCGGCCATATCCGGCTCCAGAACGGCTCCGGCCCGGTCAAACGCCCGCACGATCAGCGCGCGCGCGCCGCGCCCGACCATGGCGCGCACATCTTCTACCGGCACCGGATCAAGACCGTAGGGCGCAATGGATTCGTTGAGCGCCCGCACCAGATCAGGCGCGGTATCCACCAGCGTGCCGTCGAGATCGAACGCGATGGACGCGCCGCGCAGAGCCTCGAAATGCGTCATGGCCAGTCTTCCCCTTCGCAAGTACGCGCCGGATGGGATAGAGCGTATTTTGTTCAACTGGGAGCGGTTTGATGGTGAGTATTTTTTGTGCTGGCGAGGAGAAGACCGCAGCATGATGTGACCATCATGCGAGGATTTCGACAAAGCCGGAACAAAAAAGACCGCCAAGCCGGCGAAAGGCTGTCCCTTGTTTGAGAAAAGCACACCGCAACCGTTTCAGCTGGGTATTTCTTGCCCCGGACGGCGTTGCGCAAAGCTCACGGTATTCACACCGCATCGCTTCACGCGCCTTGCCGGACCATGAAATACCGGCGCTCAAACGATTCCATTTGAACGAAATACGCTCTATAGCGCGGGCGGGCCTGTGATAACAGCGCCCGGCGGCAGGCACGAGGAAGGACAGCTCCATGGCGAAGGCACGCGCAGTCATCATTCTGGCAGCCGGTCACGGCACGCGGATGAAGTCGGCCCTCCCAAAGCCGCTCCATGCCGTCGGCGGACGCTCCATGCTGGACTGGAGCCTGGCGCTGGCAAACGAATGCGGCGCGGAGCAGCAGGTCGTGATCTGGGGCGCGCACGGGCCGGAGGTGAAGACCCGCGCAGAAGCCGCGGGCGCAGCTACCGCCCTGCAGGACCCGCCCATGGGCACCGGCCATGCCGTACTGTGCGGCAGAGATGCACTGGCCGGTTTTGACGGCGATGTGGCCGTACTCTTCGCCGACACGCCGCTCATTCGCGCAGAAACACTTCAGGCGGTGTTTGTCGCTCTCGATTCAGGCGCACACATCGCCGTTCTGGGCTTCGAGCCGGAAGACCCTACCGGCTATGGCCGCCTGATCGAAGACGCGTCCGGCGCGCTCACCGCCATCGTGGAAGAGAAGGAAGCCAGCGCCGAGCAAAGGGCCGTGCGCCTGTGCAATTCCGGCGTGATGGCGGCGCCTGCGCGCGTGCTCTTCGACCTGCTCTCGAAAGTCACCAACGACAACGCGAAGGGCGAATATTACCTCACCGACATCGTCGCGCTGGGCGTCGCTGCCGGGCACACCGCCCGCGCCGTGCGCGCAGACGCGGATGAGGTGCTGGGCGTCAACTCCCGCGCCAATCTGGCTGAGGCCGAGGCCGCTTTTCAGGCCCGCGCCCGCGCCGCCGCGATGGAAGCGGGCGTCACACTGATCGCGCCGGAGACCGTCTTCTTCAGCCATGACACGCACATCGCGAATGACGTGATTGTGGAACCCAATGTGGTCTTCCGCCCCGGCGTGCGCATCGAGACCGGCGCGGTGATCCACGCCTTCAGCCATCTGGAAGGCGCGCACATTGGCGAGAACACGTCGGTTGGGCCCTATGCCCGCCTGCGTCCCGGCGCGGTGCTGGAGACGGGCGCGAAGATCGGCAATTTTGTCGAGGTGAAGAACGCGGTCCTGCACGCCGGCGCGAAGGCCAATCACCTGGCCTATATCGGTGATGCGGATATTGGCGCGAAGGCCAATATCGGCGCGGGCACCATCACCTGCAATTATGACGGCTTCTTCAAGCACCGCACGATTGTGGGCGATGGCGCGTTTATCGGCTCCAACTCTTCGCTGGTGGCACCTGTCACCATCGGCAAGGGGGCCTTTACAGGCTCAGGCAGCGTCATCACATCAGACGTGCCCGACGATGCGCTGGCCTTGTCGCGCGCCAGGCAGGAGAACAAGCCCGGCTGGGCGGCGCGCTTCCGCCAGATGATGCAGGCCCGCAAGGACAAGAAGAACGCCCAATAGACCGGGAAACCGGCCCCACACGCGAAAGGACCTCCCCATGAGTGATTACAAGTCCCGCCTGAAAGATTCCGGCCTTTGGCGCACTGACTCCTGGATCAATGGCGAGTGGGTGAAGGGCAATAGCCGGTTTGACGTCAACAACCCCGCCAATCGCGAAAAGGTCGCTGATGTGGCAAGCGTCGGGGCAGAGGGCGCCAAGCGCGCGGTGAAGGCCGCTGCGGCTGCGAACCTTGCTTGGCGGCGCACCTCGGCGTTCGAACGCTCGCGCATCGTCAATCGCTGGTATGAGCTCATCATGGAGCATCAGGATGATCTGGGGATCATTCTGGCCGCCGAGATGGGCAAGCCGCTGAAAGAAGCCAGGGGCGAGGTTGCCTATGGCGCAGGCTTTGTCCAGTGGGCCGCAGAGGAAGCGCGCCGCGTGCATGGCGAGACCCTGCCCGTGCCGACGCCCGGCGCGCGCGGCTGGACCATCCGCCAGCCGGTGGGCGTTGTCTCGTGCATCACGCCTTGGAACTTCCCCTCTGCCATGATTACCCGCAAGTGCGGCCCGGCGCTGGCGGTGGGCTGCCCCATCGTCATCAAGCCGGCGTCTGAAACGCCGCTTTCGGCGCTGGCGCTGGCCGAGCTGGCAGACCGCGCAGGCTTCCCCAAGGGCGTGTTCAACGTCGTCACCGGCGAAGCACGCGAGATCGGCCCGGTCCTGACCAGTTCCGACGAGGTCGCGATGATCGCCTTTACCGGCTCCACGCCGGTGGGCGCGCTGCTGATGGAGCAGGCGGCCAAAACCATCAAGCGCGTCGCGCTGGAGCTCGGCGGCAATGCGCCCTTCATCATCATGGATGACGCCGATCTTGAAAAAGCCGCTGACGGGCTGGTGCAGGGCAAGTTCCGCGCGGCCGGCCAGACTTGCGTCTCGCCCAATCGGGTCTTCGTGCAGGAAAGTGTGATGGATAAGCTGACCGAGCTTCTGAAAACGCGCGTCGCGAAACTGAAGCTGGGTGATCCCTTCGCGGGCGATACCGATGTCGGCCCGCTGATCCATGAGGAGGCCGTTGGCCGCGTGGCCGAGCTGGTGGACAATGCCGTGTCCAGGGGCGCCAAAGTGCTCGCGGGCGGCAAATCGCGCGTGGACGATATGGGCGGGGCGTATTTCGAGCCGACCCTCATCACCGGCGCGGACCACTCCACCAGTCTTGCCTGCAACGAGATTTTCGGCCCCGTCGCCGCGCTCTACCCGTTCAAGGACGAGGACGAGGTCATCAGGCTGGCCAATGACACGCCGTATGGCCTCGCCGCCTATCTCTACACGCGCGATGCCGGGCGCATTCACCGCATCTCCGAAGGCATTGATTTTGGCATGGTAGGCGTCAACGCGCCCATGGTCGGCTCGCCAGCCACACCGTTTGGCGGCATGAAGCAGTCCGGCATTGGCCGCGAGGGTGGCAAATGGGCGGCTGAAGAGTTCACCGAGCTGAAATTCGTCCTGCTGGGCGGGGTCGATCAGTGAGCGCGCAGAGCCAGAAGGCCAGAGCCGCTGAAGCCGCGCTGGAGTATATCGAGGACGGCATGATTGTCGGCCTTGGTTCGGGCTCCACCGCCGCCCTTTTCGTCAAGGCGCTGGGGCGCCGCTGCGCGGCCGGTGATCTCTCGATCAAGGGCATCCCCACCTCGCGCGAGACCGAACAGATCGCGCTTGAGGCGGGCGTGCCTCTCATCCCGATCGAGCAGGCCGACCGCATTGATGTGGCCGTCGATGGCGCCGACGAGGTTGATGGCGGCTTCCGCCTCATCAAGGGCGGGGGCGGCTGCCTCCTGCGCGAGAAGATCATCGCCGATGCCGCCGATTACATGATCGTGCTGATCGACGAGACCAAGCTCGTCGAGACGCTCGGCGCCTTCCCGCTGCCGGTCGAGATCGATCCGTTCGGCTGGACGATCACCGCCAAGAAAGTGTTCGACGCGCTGCGCCGCGCAGGCGTGGAGCGGCCTCTGGTCGATATCCGCCGCCAAGGCGACCGGGCCGAGCCCTTCATCAGTGATGGCGGGCATTACATTCTCGACTGCGCCTGCGGGGCCATTGAAGACGCCTACAGCGTGGATGCCGAGCTGCTGGCCATACCCGGCGTAGTCGATCACGGCCTCTTCCTCGATCAGGCCCGCGTGGTGATCGTCGGCGAGGATGACGATGTGAAAGTGATGGAGCTTTAGCGCTCTCTTTCCTGACCAGCATTGTCAGCCGGTGGCAGGTATCGCCCCGGCAGGCCCGGCGCTAGGCTTCTTTCCGGTTCAATGATCGCCGGAAAGGGCCTGCCAATGCGCGCGTTTCTCACCGCCCTCGTCATGATTGTGGCCCTGCCGTTTGCGGGCCTTGCCGATGACCGCGCCGAACGCATCGAGGCCGCGCGCAGCTTCGCGCTCACCAGCGGCTTGTGGCAGGCCATCCTCAGCAATATCCCGGATCTCGGCGAGGTCGTGGTTGAGGGCATACGCGAGACGCGGCCAGACCTTCGCGGCGATCAGGCCCGCGATATAGCTGCGCTGCTCAATGCCCGCTTTGAGGCCGAGCAGCCTGCCTTCCTCAATACGGTGTCCGGCGTGCTCGCCAACCACCTCTCAACGGCCGATCTTCAGGCTTTGACGGCCTATTTCGAGAGCCAACCCGGTCAGATCCAGGCCCGCGCGATTGCGCACGGCAACGAAACGAGCGCCGAGGAATTGACCGCGCTGATCCTTGCACTGCCAGCCGAGCAGCAAGCCGCCATCGAAGAGTTCGGCAATAGCGCGGCGGCCCGTAACTGGCTTTCGGTCCAGCCGCGCTTCATCCCGGAAATCGAGCAGGTCTCGGAAAGCTTCGGCGAAAACCTGGTCTACAGCTCCGCGACGGAGATACAGGCGATTCTGGCGCGCTGACCCCCACACAGTGAAACCCCGGAACCGCGAAGCGGTATCCGGGGCCTGTTGCCTCATCGGCAAGCGCTTTTCCCTCGTGCTTCGAGACGCACTACGTGCTCCTCAGCATGAGGGGAAAAGCGCACAAAGCCCTCATCCTGAGGGGCTTCGTAAGAAGCCGTCTCGAAGGACGAGGGCTTAATCCCGCAAAAGCGCGTTGATGCCTGTCTTGGAGCGGGTCTGCGCGTCCACACGCTTGACGATCACGGCGCAGGCAAGCGACGGCCCGCCCTTGGGATCAGGCAAGGTCCCCGGCACCACGACGGCATAAGACGGGATTTCCCCGCGCGTAACCTCGCCGGTCGCCCGGTCCACGATCTTGGTCGATGCGCCCAGGAACACGCCCATGGAGATCACCGCGCCCTCGCGCACGATCACGCCTTCAGCCACTTCCGAGCGCGCGCCGATAAACACATTGTCCTCGATGATGACAGGCGCGGCCTGCAGCGGCTCCAGAACGCCGCCAATGCCCACCCCGCCGGAGATGTGTACATTCGCCCCGATCTGCGCGCAGGAGCCCACTGTGGCCCATGTATCGACCATCGTGCCTTCACCGACATAAGCCCCGATATTGACGAAGGACGGCATCAGCACCGCGCCCTTGGCGACAAAGCTGCCCCGGCGCACGACGCTGCCCGGCACGGCGCGGAAACCCGCAGCCTCGAACTGGCCGGCTGACCAGCCCTCCCATTTGACCGCCACCTTGTCCCACCACGGGCCCGGCACCGGCGCGCCGGGCAGGCCCAGGCGACGATTGGGTTCAAGGCGGAAGGAGAGCAGCACGGCTTTTTTTAGCCACTCATGCACCTGCCAGTCGCCATTACCGTCCCTGGAAGCCACGCGCAGACGGCCAGCATCCAGTTCGCCAAGCGCGGTGTTAACCGCATCGCGCAGCGCGCCTTGTGTCGCGGTGGAAACGCCATCGCGTGCCTCCCAGCCAGCCTCGATCACGGATTTCAGGGCAGCGGTGTCGCTCATGCGGGTCTCTCCTTGAGGGTCTCGACCACTTCGCCAAGGAAGGTATCGAGGCAGTCTACGGCATAGTCTACAAATTCAGGGTGCTCGCCCGGCCCGGCGGTGTGGCCATTGCCGACATTCTCGCGGGCACGCACCAGCACGGTCGCAAAGCCGATCCCGGCAGCGGTTTCGAGGTTGCGCGCACTGTCTTCAAACATCACCGCGCTCGACGGGTTTACGGCGTGGCGCTTGAGGAAGCGGTCAAAGCTCTCGCGCTGGGGTTTGGGCGTGAAGTCTGCCGCGGCGATGTCGAATATGCCCTCGAACAGATGATCGAGCCCCAGCCGCGCCAGCACATTCTCCGCATGGCGCACCGAGCCATTGGTGTAGATGATGCGCGCGCCGTCCAGCGCCGCGATGTGCTCGGCCAGCACCGGGTTGGGCGTCAGCACCGAATGGTCGATATCGTGGACGAAATCGAGGAAATCGCTGGCGGCGATCTTGTGGTTGACCATCAGCCCGTTCAGCGTCGTGCCGTAATCATGCCAGTAGCCATGCTGCACCTTGAAGGCGGCCTCGCGCTCCAGATCCAGAAGCTGCATGACGAACTCGGTCATGCGCGTCTCCACCTGGCTCATAACAGCGGTGTGGGCGGGGTAGAGCGTGTTGTCGAGATCAAATACCCAGACATCGCGCTGGAGGAGGCGTTTCACTGGACGAGATCCTCGAAGTCAGCGTTTTCCAGCGTCAGGCGGGCAACGCCGTCCACCGGCACCGGGCTGGCGCGGAACAGGACCTGGGTATAGCCGCGTTCGGCGCAGTTGGAACGGCCTTCGGCCGTGAAGCGCCCCGGCGCCACGCAGAATGCTTCCACCCCGCGCCGCAAGGGCTCGGAGCGTTCACCATCGGCGGTCTGAGCGTAAACAAACAGCTCGCCGGGCTGCAGCCGGTCTGCGACCACCCGCATGCAAGAACCCGGCTCGATGCGCCACCAGCCGCGGCTCTGCCAGCGCTCATTGCGCTGGCGGGCAATGGCTATGCCTGTCGGGCCGGATGTCTGATTGCACACATTCAGGCCGACCTCGCCGTTACGCTCCAGCGCGGTTTCATGCAGGCGCTCGGCCAGACGCTCGTAATTGCCGCCAAACGACGCGCCGATATCACGCTCGAACGCGGCGATCTGGGCGCGTGAGCGCCGGCCGGCAAAGCCGTCAACGACACGCACCTCATAGCCCAGCGTCTGCAACAGGCGTTGCACGCCCGCTTCCAGCGCCCGGCTGCCAAAATCATCGGGCTCCACCAGTACGGCGCGGGCCCGCTCGGACGGGGCAAGCTGGCGGAACTCGCGCTGCTCCAGCCCCATCGCCTCGCAATCCTGCGCGCCCTCGATCTGGAAATTCTCACGGTCCACGCAGACCGGTGTGCGGCCCAGCCATTCACGCGCGCCGCCGAGATATGCCTCGCTGGTGCGCGCATAGAGAAACTGCGGCACGCCTGCGGGTATGCCGGAAAAACGCACGCAGGAACCCGGCGCAATGCGCTGCCAGCCTTGTGCCGAGAGACCGTTCTCTCCACCCCAGGCTTTGGCCGCATCCACGTAATAGCTGGTCTCGTTACACACCTCGCCCGCGCGCGCCTGCGGGGCAAACATCCCCGCCAGAACCAACGCCGCCAGCACCATCACAGCCCGCATCATGTCTCCTGCTCCGGTATTGCGAGGTCCGCAATATCGGCGCGCAATGCGTCAAGGCCAAGGCGTTTGGAGGAGGATGTTGCAGCGATGACCGGATAGGCCGCGACCTTCTTGGCAATCTGGCCTTGCGTGGCGGCGATCATCGCCTCGCGCTCGGCGGGTTTGAGCTTGTCCAGCTTGGTCAGCGTGATCTGGTAGCTGACGGCTGCCTCGGTGAGCACTTTCATAATGGCTTCGTCAGCCGGCTTGATGCCGTGGCGGCCATCGATCAGCAGGATGACGCGTTTCAGATTGACCCGCCCGCGCAAATAGTCGCGCGTCAGCGCCATCCAGCGCGCGGCCACGTCCTTTGGTGCCTTGGCGAAGCCATAGCCCGGCAGGTCGACAATGCGGATGCGTCCGGCCAGATCAAAGAAATTCAGCTCACGCGTGCGCCCCGGTTCGCCAGAGGCGCGCGCCAGATCCTTGCGATTGGTCAGCGCGTTGATGAGCGAGGACTTGCCGACATTCGACCGGCCCGCAAACGCGATCTCCGGCATGTCGGCAGGCGGCAGCCCGTCCATGCCGACCGCGCCCTTGATGAAGGTCACATTCTGGGCGAACAGGCGCTTTCCGGCGGCCAGGCGGGCCGCCTCTTCCTCGCTTGGCTCGTCAGGCGCGCTCAGTCTTCTCCCTCCGGCCTGGCAGGCGGGGTGCGACGGGTGCCGGGGCGTTTGGCGGCCGGCTTCTTCGCCGGAGCTTTACGCGCGCCCTTGGGCTTCTTCGCTGCCGGGTTGGAGGTTGTCCGCCGGCCCGGCGTGGCGGGTTTGGGCGCAGGCTTGTCCGCTTCGGCTACGCTGCTTTCCACCTGCTCGGTCACATCGACCGGGGTGGAATCGTCCTTGGCACCCTTCGCCTTGCCCTTGGCCGGTTTGACGTCATTGGCTGGCTTGGCCGCCGCCGGCGTCAGGCCCGGCGCGGCGCCGGGCAGGGCAAATTCAGGCACCGGCTTTCCGGTGACGCGCGAATGCAGGCGCGCCGCGATCTTGTCGACTTCGGTGTAGGTGCCGTGACGGCGCATGATGACGTATTGCTGCAGGATCGTCAGGAAGTTGTTCCACGTCCAATAGATCACCAGCGCAGCGGCAAACGGCGACAGGATGAAGGTGAAGACGATCGGCAGAAGCGCGAAAATGCGCCGCTGCATGGGATCGGGCGGCGGAGGGTTCAGCGATTGCTGCGCCCACATGGTCAGACCCATCAGGATCGGCCAGACGCCCAGCGTGTAATCGCCCAGCAGCCACCAGCCCTCGACCGAATAGGGCAATAAGCCAAACAGATTCCACACGGCGGTCGGGTCTGGAGCGGAAAGGTCCTGAATCCAGCCGAAGAAGGGCGCATGGCGCGCCTCCAGCGAGACGAACACCGTCTTGTAGAGCGCAAAGAAGATGGGGATTTGCGGCAGGATCGGCAGACACCCGGCGAGCGGATTGATCTTCTCGCGCTTGTAGAGCTCCATCATCTCCTGGCTCTGTCGCTGTTTATCAGCGGCAAAGCGCTCGCGGATCTCGGTCATTTTCGGACCGACCGCGCGCATCTTGGCCATGGAGGCAAAGGCGCGGTTATTGAGCGGGAAGAGCGGGATCTTGATGAGCACGGTCAGCAAGAGGATCGCGACGCCGAAATTGCCCGTCCACTGGTAGAAAGTGTGCAACAGCCAGAAGAAGGGCCGGGTGAAGAACCAGAAATTGCCCCAGTCCACCGCCATGTCGAGGCGGGGGATGCCCTGCTCGTCCTGATAGCGCTGCAGGATCGGCACCGATTTGGAACCGGCATAGACATGCGACACGCTGGTGATCGAGCTGCCCGGCGCAATCGTGTCAGCGGTGCGCACATAGCTGGATTCAAAAATCGTCTGCCCGCCGGAGGGGCGCGCCTCGAAGCGGGCGCGGATCTCGCCGTCATCGCTGGGCGCGACCGCCGTCAGCCAGTATTTGGAGGTAATGCCCATCCAGCCGCCAGCGCCGGTGCGCTCCATCGAGCCGTCGCGCTCCAGACCGTTATACTTGCGGTCCATCAGCGATGCGCCAACCACCCCGATAGGGCCTTCGTGCAGGATGAAGAAATTGGTGATGTTGTCGGGAATGCCTTCCTGACGCACCAGGCCAAAGCGCGAGAGCGAAACGGACTGCGCGCCATTATTCGTCACCGTATCGGTGACGGTGAAGAGATAATCCTCATCGACCGAGATCACGCGGCGGAAGGTGAGATCACCGGCCGCATGCTCCAGCGTGACCGGGCTGGTGGGGGTGAGCGTGGTGTTGCCGACAACCTGCCAGCGCGTGGAGGGGCCGGGCAGGCCCGAAGGCGCACCGGCCGCGCCCGTCCACCCGTCCACCGCATAGTGCGCCCCGCGTGAGCCTTGCGGGGAAAGCAGCGTCACCGGCTCTTCCGACCCTACCGCCAGGTCATAACGTAAAAGGCGCAGATCATCGAAGCGCGCGCCATTGAGTGCGATGGAGCCTTCCAGCGCAGGCGTACGCACGGTGATGCGTTCAGAGCGCGCCAGCGCATCCTCGCGGCTGGTGAACCCGCCAAGCGCTGCGGGCGTCTCTTCACCGCCAAAGGCGCCGGGCGTTTCGTCGCCGGGCGCCGCCTCGCCGGTCTCTGCTTCCACCGCGGCTTCCTGCGCGGCGCGCTGCTCGGCCATCATCGGTTCCACGATGAAGAGCTGGTAGGGGATGAAGATCGCCAGAACGATCGCCACGATGAGGAGGATATTGCGGGGTTCACCCATGAGCGGGTCAGTCCTTCACGGTGTTTCGGGGCCGGGACGGCGCGGCGAGGCTTAGCAATGCGCTTTTCATATCGTCAAGCAAAGCCTCCCATTCACGCGCAGCCGTGCCGGCGCGCGCGATGAACACATAGTCGGTGCCGGGCAGGCCATGGACGGGGAGAATCTGGCGCGCAGCCTCCTTCAGGCGGCGCCGCGCCCGGTTGCGCTGGACGGCATTGCCCACCTTCTTCGAGGCGGTGAAGCCAGCCCTGGCAGGGCCTTCTAGCGGCTCACGCGCCACCATCTGCACGACAAGGCCGGGCCGGGCGGCAGAGCGGCCGTCACGCGCACGCAAAAAATCGCGCCGTACGCGGATGCGCGCGGCGCGATCGGGATATTGCAGCGCTTTCAAGTCGAGTGGCGATTAAGCCGACAGGCGCTTGCGGCCACGCGCACGGCGGCGGGCGACAATCTGACGGCCGGCCTTGGTGGCCATGCGGGCGCGGAAACCGTGACGCCGGGCGCGGACGAGTTTGGACGGCTGGAAGGTACGTTTCACGGCACTGGCTCCTGAAAAGGCAAACGCGCCGGTCTCATCACGTCCGCGCTCACGCGCGAGAGGACGGGGCAAAGCCCGGCGAAAATCGAGCCGCGGTAACTACCGGCGCGGGGGCCAAGTGTCAAGCGGGGGAGATGATCTGCGCCATGCCATCAGCTTGTTATCGCTGGGTGGCATGGCGGCCTTCCGGGGAAGGTCTTAGACGCGGATCGCCGAAGCGAGAGCCGCTATCGCCCACTAAGATGGCTACTCAGAGCGATTTAGTCAATCCAGCCAAGCCAATTCCAGCCAGAATCGCCTTTCTTATTTTCTTCAAGTCGTCATCTGAAACGGTATCAAAACAATAACGCCTCCGTCCATCTGGGGTCCTTCCGATCCGTATCAGGTCGAGGCGATGAAACCCCACTGCGGCAATCATATCGCCCTTCACCCAAACGTCGCCTGCTTTGAACCTGTCCGGCAACCTGCCGGGCATACCAACGCGGCAATGATATTGCATCACGGGGTCGGGTGCGGTGGTGCTTAGAGCGACGATTGTACAAAGACCTGGTCTGGCCCGGATTTTCGGGCTGACGACAATCACTGGACGCCGCTTAACCATCTCGGGCTCGCGAAACCCAATGTCGAAATCACACATAAGAACTGTGCCGATTTCAGGATGCTCGTTAATAGCCAAACTACTGACCAGCTTTCAAAATGATCATGTCGATACGACTTTACTCGCCAAAACGAGGCATCGCCAAGTCAGGAAAGTCCACCTTGTAACTTTGCGCGTAAGATGAACGAATGACCTCCGGATCGGACATCGCCGCCGCCGGTCCAGCCCGTGCCGCCACTGCCCTCCCCCAGCCACCCAAGGACATGCCATGACCGCTCCCACGCCCCCCGATGCGCCGCAAAAGGCGAAACCCCTGTGGCTGCGCCTCCTGCCGGTGCTCGTTCTGGCGGCGGCGCTGATCACGGTGCTGGCGAGCGGGGTCTGGCGCGATCTGAACCTTGAAACCCTGCAGGAAAATCAGGCTGCGCTGGAGGCTTATGTCGCGGCGAACCTGATCCTGGCGGTGCTGACCTACACAATCATCTACGCGCTGGCGGTGTCGATCTCGGTGCCCGGCGCTATCTGGTTCACCATCGGGGCGGGCTTTCTGTTCGGGCCGATTGTCGGCACCGGGGTTGCGGTTACCGGCTCCACCATCGGCGCGACGATCATCTTCATTGCCGTGCGCTATGCGTTTGCCGACTGGGCGCGAGCCAAATTCGGCAACTGGGTGAAACGCCTGCAGGACGGGTTTTCCTCGGATGCCTTCAGCTATGTGCTGATATTGCGCCTGATTCCGGTATTGCCCTTTTTCGGCATCAATATCGCGACCGCTTTGCTGAACGTGCCGCTTCGCGCCTATGTGCTCGGCACGTTTATCGGCGTCATGCCGCTGGCCTATGTCTACGCGACGGTCGGCTCCACCATTGGCCGGGCCGCAGGCGGCGTGCCGAGCCTTCTCGATCTTCTGACCCCGGAGCTGATCACGGCCATCTGTGTGTTCGCGCTGGTTGGCTTCCTGCCCTTCATCTACAAGCGCGTCACCGGTAAGAAGCCACCCGCCGCCAATGGGGGCGAGGCATGAGCCGGGAAACGATCAGGGCCGATTTATGCATTATCGGCGCAGGCGCGGCCGGGCTCGTCACGGCGGCGGGCGCGGCCATGCTGGGGCGCAAGGTGGTGCTCTTTGAAGCGGGCGAGATGGGCGGGGATTGCCTGAACTATGGCTGTGTCCCGTCCAAGGCGATCCTCTCTGCCGCCCACGCAGCCCACTCCGTGCGCTCGGCGGCGAAGCTGGGCGTGAAGGCGGGTGAGCCACAAATCGATTTTGCCGCCGTGATGGATCATGTCCGCAAGGCGATTGCCGATATCGAGCCCAATGACAGCCAGGAACGCTTTGAGGGGCTGGGCGTGCGCGTGATCCGTGAGTGGGCGCGCTTTACCTCGGCAGACACGGTGGAAAGCGACAGTTTCTGCGTGAAGGCGAAACGCTTCGTTATCGCGTCCGGCACGCGTGCGCGCATCCCCTCCATTCCGGGTCTGGATACCCTGCCCTACCTTACCAATGAGACGATCTGGCAGCTCGATGCCCTGCCCGCCCATCTGTTCATTCTGGGTGCCGGGCCGATTGGCTGCGAGCTGGGGCAGGCGTTTGCCCGCCTCGGATCGAACGTGACCATCGTGGAGGCCGGCACCGCGCTTGGCGCGTTCGAGCCGGAGCATGTGGCGGTCTTGCGCGAGGCGCTGGCCGCCGATGGCGTGCGCCTGATCGAGGAGACGGGCGTTGAACGCTTTTCCGGCGAGGCGGGCGCCATCACCGCGCATCTGGCGGGCGGCGAGAGCATTAATGCCAGCCATGTGCTGGTCGCCGCAGGGCGCGAACCCGTCACCGACACGCTGGGTCTGGAGGCTGCGGGCATTGAGGCCGATGCGCGCGGGATTGTCTGTGACGACAAGCTGCGCACCGCCAACAGGCGCGTTTACGCCGCGGGCGATATCGCCGGAAAGGGCGCGCTGACCCATCTCGCCGGCTGGCACGGCTCGGTCATCCTCAGAAACCTCTATTACGGCGTGCCGACGAAACAGTCCTCCAACCCGATACCAGGATGCGTCTATACCAGCCCCGGTCTGGCGCAGATCGGCCTGACTGAGACCAAGGCGCGCGAGGCGCATGGCGACAAGGTGTCTGTCGTCTCCTGGCCCTTCGCCGACAATGACCGCGCGATTGCCGAGGGCGATACCGCAGGCGGGGTGAAGCTGGTGCTTGGCAAGGGCGGCAAGCTCTTGGGCGTGCATGTGGCAGGCGCGCGCAGCGACGATATCGCCGCGCTGGCCGCCATCACCATGGCCAAGGGCGGCACGGTGCGTGATCTGACCAGTCCCGTCCTTGCCTATCCGACGCGCGGCGAGGCTATAAAACGGGCAGCAGGCAAACATTTCGAGCCTGTGGTATTTGGACCCTTCGCGAAGGCGTGGGCCGGGTTATTGTCCGCGCTGCACTGATTTGCATGCGCGGAGATGGGCTGGCTTGGCCAAAGGGGCAATCAGGGAGGGACTGGCGCGCACCGGGCAGATCGTCCGGGCGGGTACAGGTTCGCTTGGCGGGCGCCTGCTGGCGCTGACCATCGTCTATGTGCTGACAGCCTCGATGCTGATTTTCTTCCCGTCGGCGGCCAATTTCCGCAATAACTGGCTGGGCGAGCGCGCCAATGCCGCGCATCTGGCCGCCATTGCTGCGGAGCTGGCCGAAGACAATCTCTCCGAAGAGGCGGTGCGCGAGCTGCTGGACGGGGCGGACGCCATCGCCGTGGCGCGCATAACCGGCGGCGCGACGGAGCTGGTGCTGGGCGCCGATACCGGCAATGCGCCCCTGCTGGACGAGGACCAGACACGGCGGCGCCCCCTTCGCGAGATGGCCGCCGTAATCAACACCTTCACCGGGCCAGAGGACCGGCTGGTCGTGCTGACCGCCATTCCCCAGACCCGGCCCGATGAGCGCATTCTGGTCATCCTGCCCGAAGCGCCCTTGCGTGAGGCGCTGATCGGGTTTTCCGCGCGCCTGTTCTGGTTTGCGCTGTTTGCCTCTCTGGTCACGGGCGCGCTCATCTATCTGGCGCTGCTTGTCATGTTTGTCGGGCCGATGCGCCAGCTATCGCTGTCCATGACGCGGTTTCAGGAAAACCCGTCCGATGCCGGCCGTGTGCTGTCGCCTAGCCAGCGCCATGACGAGATCGGCGAGGCGGAGCGCGCTCTGGCCGCCATGCAGGCCGATATTCTGGCCGCCATCCGTCAGCGCGAAAGGCTGGCGAGCCTGGGTCTCGCCGTGGCGCGGATCAATCACGATCTCAGGAACGTGTTTGCCTCTGCCCAGCTGGTTTCTGACCGGCTGGCGGCCAGCAAGGATGAGCGCACCGCCGCGATGGGCCAGCGCCTGGTGCGTGCCATCGGGCGCGGCATCCGGCTATGTTCCGATGTGCTCGACTATGGCCGCTCGGCCGAGACCCGGCCCGAATTGCAGCCCGTTGCGCTTGCCCCCCTTCTCGACGAGGTCGCGGGTGAGCTGGTACCGGCAGGCGAAGGCGTGATCTGGGAGAACATGATTGCGCCGGAGATCGCCGTGATGGGCGACCGCGACATGCTGCACCGCCTGTTCGGCAATCTGATCCGCAATGCCATCACGGCCATGAAGGGGCGCGATCCGGCCCGGCTGAGCGTCAGCGCCGAAGTCAGTGGTGATGAGGTGCATGTCACGCTGGCCGATACCGGGCCGGGCATTCCCCCGGCGGTTCAGGCACGCCTGTTCGAGCCCTTCTCCTCCGGCGGTGGCGAGGGCAGTACGGGCCTTGGCCTGTCGATCACGCGCGAGCTCGCCGGGTTGATGGAGGGCGCCATCACCCTGCAATCAACCGGGCCGGAGGGGACGGTGTTTGTGGTCAGCCTGAAGGGTGCGGGCTAGGATTTTATCGGGGACCACAAACCCCTCTTCCTCGTCATGCCCGCGCAGGCGGGCATCCAGAGATCATGAGGCTCAAGCGGTTGCCAGTGGCTCTGGGTTCCCGTCTTCACGGGAACGACGAAAGGGGTAATGCACGAAGCCCTCAGGCCAGAAAGGCGGGGCGCTCTACCGCGTCAAACCGGTTGCGGTGAACAAAGCGCGCGACCGAGCAATGGGCAAAGTCGGCCAGTGCCTCGCCTTCGGGCAGGCTGGGCAGCCCTTCCAGACGCAGGCGCAGGCGCGCGCAATGATCGCCCGGCGCACCGGCATGACTTTGCCACTGTGCCAGTGCCGCCTCGACCGCCGCGCCCTCATCGGCGCGCAGATGGCGCACGCTCGCATTGACGCTCATATCGCTGATCTGGCGCAAATCGGCGACAATCTGGATTTTCAGCACATCGCCAAGGCTCCACAGGCGCATCCGCCCGCCATGGGGACGCACGCCGTGCAGCGGCTTTACAAAGCCCAGCCTCTGCAGCGGGCGGATAAGGCTGGCCGCATCGCCCTCCACCGCCGGATCATACCGGCCCTCGCCGAGCAGCTCGGCGTCGGTGAGTATCTGGCGCGCACGCCAGTCATAAGACAGAAGCGCCTACAGAGCCGACGGATCGCGAAGCGCAAATTCGGCACGTGAAGATGACAGCATGAAAACCCCCGCCCGGAAGTGAACTCAACCCTCGCACTAGTTATTCACTTATTGCGTTAACTGAGTGCGTTTAGTGAACTCATATGACACCGGCTACCTTTATATCGGGTTAACGCCCCCTTTCGCATCGCGCCGCCGGAGCCAAACCGTTTGCCGCGCGTTGTTTACGGCCTAGATCACATGCATCCGGACGGGAGCTCGCCCCATGTACCGCCACGCCCTTTTCGCCTGCCTTGCCGGTCTTTTCGCAGCCGCCTGCCAGCCGCCCTCCGGCCGCGATGCCAATGCCCCGCCCTTGCAGACGGTGGAGAATGTAGAGATCGAGCGCTATCTGGGCCGCTGGTTCGAGATTGCCCGCTATGACCATCGCTTCGAGCGTGGCTGCGCAGGCGTGACGGCCGACTATGCCCTGCGTGATGACGGCCTCATCGATGTCACCAATACCTGCTACCAGGGCGGGCTGGACGGCCCGGTGGAAACCGCCAATGGCCGCGCGCGCATCGCCGACGAGGCAACGAACGCGCAGCTGGAAGTCTCCTTCTTCGGCCCGTTCTGGGGCGATTACTGGATCATCGATCTGGCCGGCGATTATAGCTGGGCCATCGTCTCGGAGCCTGAGGGGCGCTATCTGTGGATCCTCTCACGCACCCCCCAGATAGACGAGGACACGCTTGGCGACCGCCTCGCCTGGCTGGAAGCACAAGGCTTCGACACCGCCATGCTGATCATGGTGGAGCAATGGGAGAGCGCGGAGGATGTGAGGGGGTAGGTTCGGAGCTCTTCCCCGCGTTTCACCGGCGCAAGCCGGGGAACGGGAGACCCAGAAAATGGTTGACTGCGCACAAGTCTGAAAACAGGGATTCCAGGTTACTGAAACCCCGGAAGCGCGAAGCGCTATCCGGGGCCCGTCCCTTCCCCTCGTCATTCCGGGCGAGCCTTTGGCGAGACCCGGAACCCAGAGATCAAAAACGCTGGGTTCCAGATAGCGGCTACGCCGCTTCTGGAATGACGAAAGAAGGGATCACCCCGCCTTGCGGCGGCGGCGCTTTGGCTTGTCCTTGGTGGCGGCAATGACGGGGTTTTTCAGCCGCTCATAGAGCATGAAGAGATGCTCCACCCGCTCGCGGTCAGAGCCGAACGCTTCCCGGCGATAGAGCCGGTCCACGGCGCGGTCATTATCGCGGTGCGCTTTTCGCAAAGCGGGCGGCATAGTGACGGGATCATAGAGATCTGCCAGCGTCGCGTCCGGAAACGCCGCGCGCGCATCGAGTATGGCCTGCCCGGACGCTTCGAGTTGCGCCCTGGCCTTATCGGAGAGGTCCGGCCAAGGGAAGGTGTTGTAGACGATGCCGATGGAGTAGCGATACCGGCTCTCCAGCCGACCGCCTACTTCTCGCAACCATGCCATATGCATGGCGCTCGTCAGGACGGCGAAATGGGCAAGCGTGGCGTCGGCAATCACACGGACGAGATTGCTGGGGATTACAGGAGGCTCCAGCCATCCAATGGGCGCATAGTGGCGCCGCTCCGAACTGACCTCCGGCAGGACGAGAAACGGGCGGTCGGGAATGACATTCACGTGATAAAGCGTTGGCGTATCTGCCAGCTTCTGCGTCGGCAGGCTCTTGGAAGCCAGCCGCGTCTCCCGCACCAGCGCAATACGCTCCATGACCTGCGGCATCGCCTTCAATTCTGAAGGGGATGCTGTGTGCAAGGACAATATCCAGCGCTTGCGCCCATTGATGAATTCTTCCGCCCCCACAAATGGGCGCATGAAGCGCGCTGCTCCGGGCTCGTTGCGCAGGAACGTATCGCGCCCTGCTTCGTCGAAAATGTAGTGGCCTCCATCGATGGGTTTGGAGCCGATAATCACTTTCGGCATGCCCGAAAGCGAGGTTGAGCTTTCCTCCACCACCGTGTGCGGATCGGCCAGACCGCCCGCGTCAAAAAGGTAGGGCGAAAGCGCGCCATGGCGGCTTTCCAGCGGCTCGCCATTGACATGATCATAGCTGAACAGGCGCTTTTCCGCCGGTTCTGCCCCTCGCGGAGCCAGCCCGATAATCACCACATGGACATGGGCTTTACCGGCGGCGTCCGAGCCCCACGCGAAAGTGCGGTGGGCAAAGCTGATCTCCAGCCTGTACCGGTCAAACAGTATGGGCCAGAGCTGGGCCACCTGTTCGCCCTGCGTGATGGAATTGGTAGACACGAAACCGATATGGGCGCGCTTGCCCCCGGCATTCACATAGGCCCCTGCCTTGATGAACCACGCGCACACATAATCGAGCGTGCCACCCGACCCGCCAAGGCCTGCAAGCGCGCGCACCTGCTGGCGCTGCTCTGCGCTCTGGTATTTCGCGCCAATGAAAGGCGGGTTGCCCAGCACATAGTCGCACTGGTCTGGCGGCAGCACGTCTGCCCAGTCCACCTCCAACGCGTCGCCATGGCGGATGACGGGCGATTTCTTCAAGGGAATGCGCGCATAGACCTGCCCGAAGGCCTGGCTGAGCGCATTATTCATGATGTGGTCCATCATCCACATCGCCGTTTCGGCAATGCGGGCGGGAAACTCGAACAGCTCGATCCCGGCAAACTGGTCGACATCCACGCGGGACAGACCCGTTACATCCAGCTTGCGCTGAAGCTGGCCTTCCGCGTCGCGTTCCTCTGCCGCCAATGCCAGCAGCACCTCCAATTCCAGCTGGCGCAGTTCGCGATAGGCGATGACAAGGAAATTGCCGCACCCGCAAGCCGGATCGAGAAAGTGCAGGCTTGCCAGCCTGTCATGGAAGGCGCGCAGGCGCTTTTCCCGCTCGCGCTTCAGCCCTTTGAGATGTTCGAACTGGCTACGCAGATCATCAAGGAAGAGCGGGCCGATCACCTTCATGATGTTCTTTTCGGTGGTGTAGTGCGCGCCCGCCTTGCGGCGCTCCGCCCCATCCATCACCGACTGGAAGAGCGAGCCGAAAATCGCCGGGCTGATCTTCTCCCAGCTGAACTCGCAAAGCGTGATGAGTTCCTCACGCATAGCCGCCGTGAAATACGGCGTTGGCAGGCGCTCTGCGAACAATTCCCCGTTCACATAAGGCAGCTGGTTCAGCTCTGCGCTGATATTGGCCTGCCGCCTGTCCTCCGGCGTGTTGAGCACTTCGAAGGCTTCATTGATGAAGCCGCCGACATTGGAGCCGTCCTCACGGGTGAAATCGCGGATCAGATCCTCGAAAATCCCGCGCTGGAAAATGCCGGTATCGTCGGCAAACAGGCAGAAGAGCAGCCGGACAAGGAATTGCTCCAGATCATGCCCCTCATAGCCATTGGCTTTCAGGGAATCGTGCAGCTTGCCCAGAAGTTCGGCCGCCACGATGTTGACCGGGTCCTGATCTTTGAAGCTGCGCTTCTCCACACCCATGATGAAGCCGAACTTCTCGACATGGCTGGGCAGGTCGGCCAGCGCGAAGGCGGTGTGCTCGCGCGTCTCCAGATCGTAAAGCTCGAACGTCTGGAAGTCCGACAGGAGGATGTAGCGGGGGAACTGCTCCGGCTTCAGCCCGTCACAATAATCCAGCGCCTGCTTGTAGGCCGCTTCCAGCGACCGGCCTGCGCTCTTCTGCTCCACCAGAAGCGTGCCCGGCCAGAACAGGTCAATGAAGCCGCTCTTGTTGTTGAGAAGCTTTACCCGCTCCTCAAAGCTCGCCACGCGGCGGCGGCGAATGCCGAAACTCTCGAAGAACTCATTGTAGAAGGATTGAGTCTCGCCCTTCTCATAATGGGCATCCTTCCATTCACGGGCAAATTCCGCTGCGCGCGCCCGGACCTCGTTGAACTGAAGACGCATGCCGCCTCTCTCCCCTTGTTGCCACACGCTAGCCGTGTTGCGTGGCGAGGGGCAATTGCTCAGTGCTTTGGCGTCATGTCTCCCGCGCTTCACCGGCGCAAGCCGGGAGAAACAAAAAGCATGGGTCTCCCGTTCCCCGTTTTCACGGGGACAGGCGCGGCGGGAGACCCCGGTGGAGAGGTCAGCGGTGAGACTGACAGATATTCAGGAAGGCAACACATCCGGGGTCTCCCGCCCCGACGGGAGACCCAGAAAAAGTTCAATAGCGTGGGAAGGCTGGAAACATGGATCCCGGGTCAAGCCCGGGACCCCGGTGGAGAGGTCGGTGGTAAACTGAGAAGGTTTGCACTAACCAACAATGCCGCCCCCTCGTCACCCCCGCGCAGGCGGGGGTCCAGAGATCATGAGGCTCAGGCGGTTGCCAGCGGCTCTGGGTTCCCGCCTGCGCGGGAACGACGAATTATTGGATACCGTCCGGGCAACCAAAGGCGTTTCATCTGGATAAGCCGGGATCCAGAAACATGGGTCCCCCGTCGGGGCGGGGGACCCCGGTGGAGAGGCCAAAGAAACCACCCCCCTACCCGAAATCGACCTCGTCTTCGGGGTTCATGTTTTCCTTGTCGGTCGCGCGGCGGAACGGCCCCGGATAGCGCGGATCGGTGCGCCGGCGGCGGTCCGGGCCGAAATAGCTGCCCGACTTGATGAAGCGGCGCGGCCGCTCGATCAGCGCCACCATGCGGTTATAGAGATCGACCGGGCGCACGGGCTTTGCCAGATACTCGTTCACGCCCGCATTGATGGCTTCCATGATGCGGGTGCGGTCGGTATGGCCGGTGACCATGATGATGGGCAGGTATTTGTTCGGGCTGTCCGACGCGGTGCGCACCAGCCGGGTAAACTCCAGCCCGTCCACATCGCCCAGCGCATAGTCAACGAGCGCCACATCGGGATTGGCCGAGCGCATGGATTCAAACGCGTCCGCCGCATCGCGCACCTCGATCACGGTGCGCACGCCAAAACCCTGCAGCACCTTGCGCAGGATGGTGGACATATGCGCGTTGTCCTCAACGATAAGGACCCGCACGCGTTCGAAACTGCCTGACATGCCTCGCCCGATGGATTCGCGACTGTAACGGCCATTGTGCACACGCAGCGTTAACCAAAACTTGCAGGCCCGGTGCAACAGCACCCTCGCTTTCAGGCCGGGCGTGTTGCATATATGTTCTCATGGTGAAGCTGACCCGAGACGATACCGCCTACGCCCCGCCGGAGGAGACCGCCCCCGGCGGCGTCGCCGATATGGGCCAGGCGGAGTTTGTGCGCGATGTGGTGCCGGCCGGCATTCATGATGCGCTGAAACTGCCTGCCAACTGGACCCCGCACCGCCCGGACCGGCCCGACAAGTCCGAGGGCGGGCGCACCTTCCAGATGGTCAGCGATTTCGAGCCCTCCGGCGACCAGCCAACCGCCATTGCCGAGCTGGTGGAGGGTTTGAGCCAGAACGAGCGTGATCAGGTGCTCCTCGGCGTAACGGGTTCCGGCAAGACCTTCACCATGGCCAAGATCATCGAGGCGACGCAGCGCCCGGCTTTGATCCTGGCGCCCAACAAGACGCTCGCCGCGCAGCTTTACGGGGAGTTCAAGAGCTTCTTCCCCCACAATGCGGTGGAGTATTTCGTCTCCTATTATGACTACTACCAGCCGGAAGCCTATGTGCCGCGCACCGACACCTATATCGAGAAGGAATCCTCGATAAACGAGGCCATCGACCGGATGCGCCACGCCGCGACGCGGGCGATCCTGGAGCGCGATGACGTGATCATCGTGGCGTCGGTCTCCTGCATTTACGGCATCGGCTCGGTGGAGACCTACACCGCCATGGTGTTCGACCTGAAGGTGGGCGATGTATCCGATCCGCGCGAGATCATGCGCCAGCTCACGAGCCTGCAATACACGCGCAATGACGCCGCCTTCACGCGCGGCACGTTCCGGGTGCGCGGCGATGTGCTGGAGATCTTCCCCGCCCACTATGATGCGCGGGCCTGGCGGGTCAGCTTCTTTGGCGACGAGATCGAGAGCATTGCCGAGTTCGACACCCTCACCGGCAAGGCGGTGGCGGCGCTGGAGAAGGTGCGCGTCTACGCCAACTCCCACTATGTCACCCCGCGCCCGACGCTCAATCAGGCGATCACCCATATCAAGGCGGAGCTGGCCGAGCGGCTGGAATGGATGGAGGCCAATAACAAGCTGCTCGAAGCCCAGCGCCTCGCCCAGCGCGTGCAGTTCGATATCGAGATGCTCGAAGCCACAGGCAGCTGCAACGGCATCGAGAATTATTCGCGCTACCTGACGGGCCGCAAGCCCGGCGAGCCGCCGCCCACCCTCTTTGAATACATCCCGGAGAACGCCCTCGTCTTCACCGATGAGAGCCATGTGACGATCCCGCAGCTCGGCGCGATGTACAAGGGCGACTTCAGCCGCAAGCGCACGCTCGCCGAGCACGGCTTCCGCCTGCCCTCCTGCATGGATAACCGCCCCCTCAAATTCGAGGAATGGGAGGCGATGCGCCCGCAGACCATCCACGTCTCGGCGACGCCCGGCAGCTGGGAGCTGGACAAGACCGGCGGCGTCTTCACCGAGCAGGTGATCCGCCCCACCGGCCTCATCGACCCGCCCGTGGAGGTGCGCCCCGTCGCCAGGGAAGGCTTCAGCCAGGTTGATGACATTATCGATGAGGCCCGCAAAACGGCCGCTGCCGGGTATCGCACCCTCATCACCACGCTTACAAAACGCATGGCCGAAGACCTCACCGAATACATGCACGAGCAGGGCCTGAAAGTGCGCTACATGCACTCTGATGTGGACACGGTGGAGCGCATCGAGCTGATCCGGGATTTGCGCCTTGGCGTCTATGACGTGCTGGTGGGCATCAACCTGCTCCGCGAGGGGCTGGACATCCCGGAATGTGGCCTCGTGGGCATTCTCGATGCCGACAAGGAGGGCTTCCTGCGCTCCGAGACGAGCCTGGTACAGACCATTGGCCGCGCGGCGCGGAATGCCGATGCGCGCGTCATCCTCTATGCGGACAGCGTGACCGGCTCCATGCAGCGCGCGATGGATGAAACCAGCCGCCGCCGCGACAAGCAGATCGCCCATAATGAGGCGCACGGCATCACCCCGCGCACGATTGTGCGCGGCATTTCCGATGTGCTCGAAGGCGTGATGGAGAAGACGGCGGCGGGCAGGGGCTCACGCAGCCGCCAGCGCTCGGCAGATCGCTTGACCGCCCGTGAGGAACAGGCAAAGTTCGAACCCAACAACCTCAAGGCGGTCATCGCCGACCTTGAAAAACGCATGCGCGAGGCCGCCGCCAATCTCGAATTCGAGGAAGCGGCAAGGCTAAGGGACGAGATCAAGGCGCTGGGGGAGTAGGGGATGGACACCGCTGCTAAAATTTATTCGCCAGCCTGCAATTTGGCAGGCCGCAAAATAATCGGAAATATAACCAAGAATACATGGACCGTAAAGGAAAAAACTCCAGCAGAAAGAGGAGAATACTGGCGGCACTTTTTCTGTTCAGTATATCGCTGAGAATGAAAATGGTGACCGTCACTTTGTAAAAGCAACTGACTTGACACTCCTCCAGATAGCGGACGGAGACTCGGCTTTTGAGAGAACTAGAAAGGCGTTTACAGAGCAAGGTTTTGAGAGGGATATACTCTTTCTATGTAAAGACAAAAAATTGGATAAAATCGTAATAGCGCATGACTATGGAGAAATGGAGACATCCGAACGAGGCGTTAGTGAATACGTTTTTTATACAATATTCGAGCTCGCAAACCACGACGTTAGATCAGCGCTCCTATCGGGACGTCGTGGAGACTTAGCTTGGGTGTGCCAGACGGCGCACGACATGGCGGTCGGCGTGTCACAGCTGCACACACAGGAAATTGCCCACAACGATCTTAGGCCCTCAAACGTTTTGTGCTTTTCCGACACTCAAAAAATTGCTGATCTCGGACGCGCGACCTCAGCAAACCACGCCGGCCCGTGGGACCCGCTTATGCATCCGGGAGCCCGCGCGTACCGTCCGCCAGAGTGCTGGGGTTATGGCTACATTCAACCGAGACAGTACGGTCGAGTAACGTTCGATGCACGTGCTCAATCGGACCTATTTCTTCTCGGCGCAATGATGTTGTTTTTGGTTTCAGAGATATCCTACACTCAAAAACTTCGGATATGTTTGCGACCTGAGTATGACCCAGGAAATAATGGCAGGGTCTCATTCGTTGATGCCCTACCACACATAAACGTAGCTCATGCGAAGGCGTTAAGTGATGTAAAATCTGAAATAGAAAGCGCTTTCGATGCAAAGTATTCAGTTGTTTACGATGAATATATTGAACTTTGCAAAATGCTCGTTGATCCTGATCCGAGTGTTAGAGGAGATCCACGGATGCAGCAGATCGGGGCACCAAGAAGTTCTTTGCAGAGGATAATTTCGAGACTAGATTATCTAGGAAAAAAGGCGTCGCTAATTGCAAGAAAGTAAGAACAGAGACCGAAGGGTTTTACCGCGATGGCAGAACGCGCTGCAGATGCATCAAGATTCAATTATAGAGTATAGGGATGAGATAGTTAAAGTCTCGCCGAATCCAGAGTCGGTTGCGCTATACCATGTCTGGCAGAGCCACCCGTCACTTGCGAACGCTTTGCGTACGCTTGACCATATAGAAGTTGGTGGAAGCGTCGATTTATATGTCGGTCCACTAAAGCAGATAATGAATTCGCCTGAAGCGAGCAAGCCTTCTAGACAGCTGGCGCATGATATTTTTCATAAAAAGAGATCAATTCTGGATTGGAATAACAATCTAGTAGAATACAACATAAAGGCACTTAAAAATCTTATACAGGAAAGCCCCAGGTCACCGCTATTTTATATAGAAAAAGCTAGAAACCATTATTTACTCGGGCAAGATTCTAGCGCGAAAGCAGATTTACAAGTTGCCTTAGGGTTGGCGCCATATAGCAGGCAAATTCTGCGCCCCTTCACTCGATTCGCAGCGCACCACAGTGAAGACCTGATGGAGGAGGCGCTACACCGTCTCAGGCACGCCCCTACTCTAAGATTCGACCCATGGTTGATGTCTGCCGAGATATCTCTTTCGAGTCGGTTGGGAGTTGCACCCGAAATGACAGGTGCGGCGCGAAAGATGGCTGACTCCCGTGAAATTTCGGCGAGGAGCCTCACCGAGCTACGTGCCGCAGTTGGCACTTTTGATCTCGTTGACAAACAAAAGCGAAAGGGAAAGCGCTACCTTCGTAGTTCCATTGTTGGCGCAAATGGGAACTCCATATCCCAGTATGCATGGGCCTACCAAAACGGATTAATTATACCAGATGAAGACGGCATTGTTGAAAACTTCTCGCGCGATCACGAGGCGTCATTTTATCTCGCTGTCCGAGAGAAGCGCTGGAACGATGCGCTTTCTTGCTTGAAGGAGTGGCGCAGTTTTGAACCCACGTCAAATTATATAGCAAGCACAGGATCATATATAGCATCTTCAATTTGCGGCAATTATACAGCTGGCTTAGAGTTTTGTGAGCATTACCTACAATACTATCCGGATGATAAGGGCATACTAAACAATAAAGTTGTAGCTCTTTGCCATCTTGGACGTGTAGAAGAAGCTAAACCACTCTTCATCCGATCACAATACCACTCTGATATTCAAAGAGAAAATATTATTTCAATGGCAACAGCAGGATTGATACATTATCGCGCGGGGAATCCTGAGTTGGGAGGGGAGATGTATAAAAAATCGGTGGATTCCGCAATTAAACAAAAGCAAAAAATGCAAGCAGTTAGGGCAAGCATACATTGGCTTTATGAGGAAACACGCGCTTGCGGAGTTATGCTTTCTTATCTCAATGAAACGCTGGATAAGATAGATAAGAAAATAAATAAATTAGTTTCAGTTAAAGGGGATAACGACTTCATTATCGATATATGGAACGCGTATAAAGAAAGGATGCTTGATGGCGCTACTTATACAGAGCGCGGGCGCCCTTCAAAGCAAATTCAAAACTTATCCAACTTGATACAAAGCCTTGATTAAGCCCGCTCACCCCACCTTCCGGTAAATCCCGTCAATCCGCACGTCGCCGTCCAGAATGTCGAGATAGGTTCGTATGACCTGTTCGAGCTGGTCAAGCGTTTCTATCGAGCAGAAGCCTTCCGGGTCGCGAATGATGCCGGCCTCGGCCAAAGCCTCCTCGGTCAGCACATGGCAATCGGGCTGGTGATAGGTGGTCATGTCCTCATAGATGAAGACAATGCCATAGCCGATCCCGTCCTCGCGCGGCCACTGGCCGATATAGATATCGCCCGACAGGCGGCGCAGCCTGGCATTCTGGTGCGGGAAGTTGGGCGCGTCGGAGGTATAGCGCCGCGAAAAGAAGCCGTAATCGATACGGCCCTGCCACGTTACCCCGCCCCATTCCACGCCCTCTGTATCGAACGGCGTATGGGTGTACTCGCCCGGCGGCATGGCGCGCCTGGCATCGCGCGCGCCGATCAGCTCCACCTCGCTGGTAAAGCACCCGGCCAGCATCAAAGCTGGCGCGAGGAGGAGGAGCCGGGCGAGCCTCCTCATACCGGCGCGCAGGCCGCTTTCAGCCAGGCATGCACCTCTGCCTCGTCCGCCACCAGCGGGCCGACTTTCTCCAGCACGTCGGCGTGATAGGCATTGAGCCAGTCACGCTCCTCTGCGCTCATCAGGTCCACATCCACCAGAGCGGTGTGGATGGGCGCGAAGGTGAGCGTTTCAAAGCCCATCATCGGCCGCTCGCCGCCGGGCAGATCCTCCGGCGGGGTGACGACCTGCAGCGTCTCGATGCGGATGCCCCACTTGCCGGTATTATAAAAGCCCGGCTCGTTACTGAAGATCATCCCCGGTTTCAGCGCGATCGTGTTGGGCGCCTTGGCGATGCGGCCCGGCCCTTCGTGTACGGAGAGATAGCTGCCGACCCCGTGGCCGGTGCCATGATCATAATCCATTCCCGCCATCCATAAGGGCTGGCGCGCGAGGGCATCGAGCTGTGATCCGGTGGTACCTTCGGGGAAGCGGATGCGCGCCAGCGCGATATGCCCCTTTAGCACCAGGGTGAAGGCGCGGCGCATGGCGGCGTCCGCCTCGCCGATGGGCACGGTGCGGGTGATGTCGGTGGTACCGTCCGGGTACTGACCACCGGAGTCGACCAGATAGAGCGTGCCGCGCTCCAGCTTGCGCACCGAGTCGGTGCTGACGCGATAGTGCGGCAGCGCGCCGTTCGGCCCGGCGCCGGAAATCGTCTCAAAGCTGATATCGCGAAACTCGGGGAGCGCCCGGCGGAAGATTTCCAGCTTCACCGCCGCGCTGATCTCGTCCTCATGGCCGGACTGTCCTTCGGTATCCAGCCAGTGGAGGAAGCGCACCATGGCCGCGCCATCGCGGATATGGGCCTGGCGTGCGCCCTCCACCTCGACCGCGTTCTTGATCGCGCGCGGCAGGGCCACCGGATCGGCGCCGCGCTTGATGATCGCGCCGGCTTTTTCAAGCTGGCTGAAGACATGGGCGCTGGTGATGGCCGGGTCCACGAGCACGGTTTTTCCGGCGAGCGCGGCGAGCGCGGAATCGAAGCTGTCTTCAGATTCGATGGATACTTTGTTGCCGCCCACAGGATAGAGCTCAGAAACCCCTTTTTCGGGGTCGAAATACCCCGAAATCGACCCGTCCGCACCTAAGATTGCCCGTCCCAGACCTATCGGGGCGCAAGCGACGTCTCCGCCGCGCAAATTGAGGATCCAGGCCACCGAAACCGGGTCTGACAGCACGGCCGCATCGGCGCCGGCCTCTTTAAGTGCCTGAGAAACCTCATCGAGTTTCTCCTCCACGCTGCGCCCGGCCAGGCTGACCGGGTGGGGATAGATTTTGGCTTTCGGGGCCGCGGGGCGGTTTTCCCAGATTCTATCCACCGGGTTCTCGTCAACTATCCGCATGTGGATACCCGCGCGTGAGGCCGCTGCCTCTATCCGCGCAATGGCGTCGGGGCTGTGCAGGCGGGCATCATAGCCGATTGTCTCGCCTTTACGGGCGTTTGCGGCGATCCAGCCCGCGATTCCGGGCTCCGGGAAACCCTCGAAGGCGAAGAGTTGTCCATCAACCTGGTCGCGCACCTGCAGGGTATAGCGCCCGTCGGTAAAGATGGCGGCCCTGTCCCGCATGACAATCGCCGCCCCGGCACTGCCCGTGAAGCCGGTTACCCATGCCAGACGGTCCGCGCTGGCGGGGACATATTCGTTGTTATACTCGTCCTCATGGGGCACGAGAAAGCCGTCAAGGCCAAGGCGCTCCAGCTCTTTTCGTAGCAGTGGCAAGGCTTTACGGCCATTGGCGGGGCCGCCCTTGGGGGTGAAGGTCTGGATGGTCTCGGGGGGGATAATTTGGGTCATGGGGGCAAGCTAATCCCCCTGCTGGCGGCGATCAATCGGGGCGTGCTGCGGGCCATCTATCCGGCGGGGCAATAATGGCGGCCGATTGGCGGGAACACTGATCTATCCCTCAAGAAATTGTCACACACATGCTGGCCTCAGCGCGGTATATCCAGCACTTGCCTGTTGTCGAGGACCCCGCCATGATCCGTTTTCTCAGCATTTTTGCCGCATTTTTGCTTCTGGTTTCGGTGGCTCACGCCGATCCGGGCGCCCGCTTTGCGCAAGATCACACCCGCGCGCCAGAGGCGAACCCCCATGCCGCGCTGGAGGCACAAGTCTCTGATATACTTGACAGGTTCGCTGCCACTCTGGAGCCCGAAGCGCTCGTCGCCCTCACCCCGGAGGCGGTCGCCAGCGCCCTGACGGAGGAAGAAAGAAATTATCTTTCAACGGCTTTCGTCCATTTCTCCATCGATCGCCCGGCCCGCATCTATCTCGCCTATGACGGCATGTATGGCGAGCGGCCTTTCTGGCTTGAGGAATTGGGCTTTGAACGGCGCGACGACATTGATTTCATTGTAGATTTGGAGGATCCGTACGAGCTCTGGCAGCGCGAGTACGAGGCCGGAGAGGTGCGCCTCGGCATCCCTTCCTTCTCCGGCGAGCTGAAGCCCTATATCGTATTCGCCGCGCCTCTGGGTGGCGGTGAAACTATTGAAATCACTCCGCTTGTTGACGGCACAGATGTGCAGATCGCCGCCGAGGGCGGTGAGCCTTTCCTCGACGATAATGACTATTTCAACGCCCTGCCCGCCGAACTCGACGGTCTTCCCGTCCTAAGGTCTTATGAAAGCTGGGAGTTTGTCTCCCGCATGGTCGGCTTCTTCCGCACCACCGACTACCCGTCATCAGCCACGCCCGACCACATCATCCAGACCTGGCAGGGTGATCCGCGCGAGGAGATCACCATCCAGTGGCGCACCAGCGCGGGCGCGGCCAGCGATCCGGTGCTCTGGTATGCACCTGAAAATGAAATGGAATCTGTCTCCTATGCGCGCGCCGAAACGGTGACGCTGCGCAGCCGCCAGATCGTCAATGACCCGGCTGTGGACTTCCACCGCGTGCGCCTGACCGGGCTGGAACCGGGCGGGCGATACGCGTTCGGCGTCAGTGCGAACGGCGGCGAAAACTGGAGCGAGGTGAGGCACTTCCACACCGCCGCCGAGCCGGGCGCGCAGAGCTGGCAGTTTGCCTATCTGGGTGATCCGCAGAACGGGCTGGATGAATGGGGTGATCTCATCCGCCAGGGCTATGAAAGATTTCCGGAAATCCGCTTCTGGATGATAGCGGGCGACCTGATCGACAAGGGTACCGAGCGCGATAACTGGGACCAGTTCTTCGAAGAAGGCTCGGCTGTTTTCGACCGTTCAGCCGTGGTCCCGGCCATTGGCAACCATGACAGCCATGGCGGCCACCCCACCCTTTATCTTCAACAGTTTGCCCTGCCCGATAACGGATCCGAGCATCTCGATCCCGGCCGCACCTATCACCTCACCTATCAGGACATGCTGATCGTGGTGATGGATTCCAACTATGATCTGATCGAGCCGGAAACACAGACCGAATGGCTGGACCGGGTGCTGGGGACAAGCGATGCGCGCTGGAAAGTGGTGATCTACCACCACCCCTTCTATGCCTCGCGCCCCGGCCGCGACAACCAGCCCTTGCGCGATGCCTGGGGCCCGATTTTCGACCGGCACAATGTCGATATCGCCTTCCAGGGCCACGACCACGCCTATATGCGCACCGTGCCCATGAGGGACCACCGCCCGGCAGAACCCGGAGAGCATGGCACGATCTATCTGGTCGCGGTGTCCGGCACCAAGATGTACGAGCAGGAATTGCGTGATTTCGTGGCCTTTGGCACCACGAATGAGCGCACCTATCAGATCATCGATATGGACTCAGCCGCCGGCACGCTCTCCTACCGCGCCATCAACGCCGATGGCGTGGAGATCGATGCCTTCGCGCTGGAAAAGGAATAGCCGGCCGGCACCTGTCGAAACGGTAATACTTTGCAGGCTTGCCCTCTGGCCGGGTTCGGCTAAACCGGCCCGCCCTGCTGATTATGGGCGAGCCTGGCCATGACCACACCTGCCATTGAAACTCGCGCCCTTGTCCGCCGCTTCGGAGAGAAGCGAGCGGTCGATGGCATTGATCTCGACGTGAAGCGCGGCGAGATTTTCGCCGTGCTTGGCCCTAATGGTGCGGGCAAGACCACGCTGGTGCGCATGCTGGCGACGCTGCTGAGGCCTTCGGGCGGCAGCGCGCGCGTGCTGGGCCACGATATCGAGCGCGAGGCGCGCGAGGTGCGCCGCAAGATCAGCCTGACCGGCCAGTTTGCCTCGGTCGATGAAGACCTCACCGGATATGAGAACCTGCTTTTGCTGTCGCGCCTGTCGGGCCTCAAAGGCAATGACGCAAGGGACCGGGCGTCGGGCCTGCTCGCCGCGTTTGATCTGGCCGAAGCTGCCAGCAAGCAGGCCAAGGACTATTCGGGCGGCATGCGGCGCAAGCTGGATATTGCGGCCAGCCTGATCCGCCGTCCGGAGCTATTGTTTCTGGACGAGCCGACTACCGGGCTTGATCCGCGCTCGCGCAATCAGGTCTGGGACATTGTGCGCGGGCTCGCGGCCAGCGGCACGACCATCCTCCTGACCACACAGTATCTGGAAGAAGCCGATCAGCTCGCGGACGAAATTGCGGTCGTGGACCATGGGCGCGTCATTGCGCGTGGCACCAGCGCGGAACTCAAAGCCAAAGTTGGCGGCGGTGTATTGCAGATCAATCTGGCCAGCGCAGAGCGGCGCGAGGAGGCATCCCGGCTGCTTGCCGACATGCTGGTGGGCGAGGTGCGCACGGACGGCAATGGCGTCTCCCTGAATGTGGATGTGGCCGACCCGGATGCGGGTCTGGCGGCGCTCGGCGCGCTGTCGGCGGCGGGCATAGCGCTGACCGGCTATGCCCTCAGCCAGCCGAGCCTTGATGAAGTGTTCTTCGCCCCGACCGGACGTCCGCCAGAACCGGAGAAAGAGGCAGAGACGGAGGCAGCACAATGAGTGAGACTGTGAAACCTCTTGAGCAGGCCGCCGAGAATGCCGTGCTGTCTGCGCCCGCCATTGCGGCGCGTCCGCCCCATGCGGTGTCGGTCAGCCTCACCTATGCGTGGCGGGCGCTGCTGAAGATCAAGCACATGCCCGAACAGCTTTTCGACGTGGTGGTCACCCCCATCATGTTCACGGTGATGTTCACCTATCTGTTCGGCGGCGCGCTGGCCGGTTCCACCGATGCCTATCTGCAATTCCTGCTGCCGGGCATTCTGGTGCAGACAATTGTCTTCACCTCGGTCTATACCGGCTTCACGCTCAATACCGACATTTCCAAGGGCGTGTTTGACCGCTTCCGTTCGCTGCCCGTCTGGTCGCCGGGACCGATTGCGGGCGCGATGCTGGCCGATGTTTTCCGCTTCACCGCGTCGGGCGTCATCGTCTTCATCATCGGCACGCTGATGGGCTACCGGCCCGAAGGCGGCTTCATCGCCGTCATTCCCGCGCTCGCACTGATGAATGCGTTTGCACTGGGCTTTGGCTGGATCTTCACCGCGCTGGCTCTGTCGGTGCGCACGCCCTCTACCGTTATGACGCTCGCCTGGCTGGTGCTGATGCCGCTGACCTTTGCCTCCAACATCTATGTCGACCCGGCAACCATGCCGGGCTGGCTGCAGGCGATCGTGTCGGTCAATCCGGTCTCGCTGCTGGTCACGGCCATACGCGACATCATGGCTGGCACACCGGATGCAGGCGCTATATTGCTGGCCCTGCTCGCCCCCGGCGTGATGGCAGCCATATTCGGCCCCCTCACCATGTGGCTCTACAGACGCGAGCGCTAGCGAAGGAACTCATTGCCATGTCCACACTCTGGCGTCTGCTTGCCATCGGCCCGGCTGCCCCCATGAAGGCCGCCGATGCGGCTCTGGGTGCCATGGAGGACGGGCCGATGCTGTCCTGGTCCTTTTTCGAGGATGGCGGCCCGGAAACCTGGCGGCTGGATGTGCTGTTTCCCGGCCAGATCAATGTGGATGGCTTTCTGGCTGAGCTGGGCCTCGCCCCCGGTGTAGCGGAGGTGCAGTTCGCGCCCCTGCCGGAAGAGGACTGGGTGCGCCTCTCGCTGGAGGGGTTGCCGGAAGTGACCGCCGGCCGGTTCGTCGTCTATGGGGAGCATGCGCGCCGGACGCTGGAGCCCGGCGAGCTGGGCATCGAGATCGAGGCTGGCCCGGCCTTTGGCACCGGCCATCACGGTACCACCAAGGGCTGCCTCATCGCATGTGACAGGCTGGAGCGCGAAGGTCTGAAAGTCGCCCGCGCGCTGGATCTGGGCTGCGGGACGGGCGCGCTCGCCATCGCGGCGACGCTGGTCTGGCCCAATGCCGACGTGCTGGCGACCGATATCGACCCCGAAGCCGTCACCGAGACGGAGATCAATACTGCCAAGAACGGTGTGGCCGACAGAATCCAGGCCATCACCGCAGACGGGTTTGACCATCCCGCCTTCGATGGCGCGGTGTTTGACCTGATCTTCGCCAATATCCTTGCCGGACCGCTGCAGGAGCTGGCGCGCGCGCTGGCTGAGCGGCTGGCACCGGACGGCCGGGCCGTGCTGTCCGGCCTGCTGGAAGAGCAGATTGGCGCGGTGGAGGCGGCTTACAGACAGGCCGGGCTGAAGACCGCCCACACCGACATTATCGATGAATGGGCGATCCTGACGCTGAAAGCGGGCTAGAGGATCACGCCTTCAGGATCAGCTCCAGACAGGCGTCGATATGCGCCTCGATCTGGCGGGCATCGATCGAGTTCTTGCCCGTGAGGATCTCGTATTCCGGGGCCAGCACGATCGGCAGTGAGAACGCGCCTGACAGCACGAACATCAGATGCGTCGGATCACCTGCCGCGATCAGCCCCTCGCCCTGCGCTGACACGATAAGGTCAATGATCTTGTCGTTGAGCGGTTTCTGATGCGTGGCGATCAGCCATTCCAGGCGCGTGGTGCGTTCCGCCCCCTCCTGCAGGAGCAGGCGCATATGCTCCGGATAGGCGGCCAGACTGGCGATATGGGCGCGGATGGCCGCCTTGTAGAAGGGCAGGCCGGTGAGGCCCTTCGTGCTTTCCATCTCGCCGTCCAGATGCGCGTTGACGCGCGCATAGAGCCGTTCAACCGCCGCTTCCCACACGCCCTGCTTGGACTTGAAATGATACATGATGAGCGGCACCGGCGCACCGCAGGCGCGCGCCACATCGCTGACCGAAGCGCCGGCAAAGCCGCGCTGGGCAAATAGCGGTATCGCCGCATCGAGGATGCGGCTCTGCGTCGCCTCTCTCTGGGCCTCGCGTTCATTGATCCGCGCCGGGCGGGTTTGCGTTTTCGTGCTCATGGGCAAAGGTTTAGAGCCATTGTGGCGGAAGGTCGATAGTGTGCGCTGGCAACACGCGCGGCCAGGACCTCACGCCTTCTCGACAAAGCTCGAAACCACCTTCTTCTCACCCGCCTTGTCAAAGGCCACCGTCAGCTTGGCGCCATCGGCCACGAGAATACGGCCATAGCCGAATTTCTGGTGGAAGACCCTGTCTCCACGCTTGAACCCGCCAGCGCCATTGTCCCCGCTCTCGATCAGCCTGGCCTTGCCTTCAATCACGCCGGGATCACGGCGCGAACCGCTCTCCTGGGCTGCCTTGAAGCGCTTCCAGCCGGGGCTGTCATAGGCGGAGCGGAACGGATCGGCAGGCTCTGACACGCCAGCAAAACCGGGGCCGGCATCGTAATATCCCGTCTCGGACTTGGCCTCGGCATGTTCGGGCGGCAGTTCATCGATAAAGCGCGAGGGCAGGACAGACTGCCAGCGCCCGAAGATCATCCGGTTGGCGGTGAAGGAGATGATCGCCCGCTCCCTCGCCCGGGTGATGCCCACATATGCCAGGCGGCGCTCTTCCTCGAGACTGGCCGTCCCGCCTTCATCGAGCGAGCGCTGGGAGGGAAACACCGTCTCCTCCCAGCCGGGCAGGAAGACCAGCGGAAACTCCAGCCCCTTGGCGGCATGAAGCGTCATTAGCGAGACCTCGTCGCCGGTTCCTGCCTGATCGAGATCGGCCACCAGAGAGACGTGTTCCAGATAGGCTTCCAGCGTGTCGAACTGGCCCATGGAGCGGACGAGCTCTTTCAGGTTATCCAGACGGCCTGCGGCCTGCGGGCTCTTGTCCTCGCGCCACATCGCCGTATAGCCGCTTTCATCGAGGATGACTTCAGCCAGTTCGTCATGGCGCATGGCGTCAAGCTGGCCGCGCCAGCGCTCCACATCGCGCAAAAATACCTGCAGGCCCGTGCGCGCCTTGCCGCGTATCTCGTCGGTCTGGACCATGAGCGCAGCCATCTCGCTCATCGAGACACCGGCAGAGCGGGCAGCCGAGGCGATCTTCTGCACGCTGGTCTCGCCAATCCCGCGCTTGGGGACATTCACGATCCGCTCGAACGCGAGATCATCTTCGGGCGAGCGCACAAGGCGCATATAGGCGTGGGCATCGCGTATCTCGGCGCGCTCGAAGAAGCGCGGCCCGCCAATGACCTTGTAGGGCAGGCCCAGCATGATGAAGCGGTCTTCAAACGCCCGCATCTGCCAGGAGGCGCGTACCAGAATGGCGATATCATTGTGCTGGTTACCGGCGCGAACGAACGCCTCGATCTCGTCGGCAACGAAGCGGGCTTCGGCCTCGCCATCCCACAGGCCCCTCACCTGCACTTTTTCGCCGGGATCATCCTCGGTCCACAGCGTCTTGCCGAGGCGCGCGCGGTTGGACTGGATGAGCCCGGAAGCCGCGCCCAGAATATGGCCCGTGGAGCGGTAATTGCGCTCCAGACGGATCACGGTCGCGCCGGGAAAGTCGGTCTCGAAGCGCAGGATGTTGTCCACCTCTGCGCCGCGCCAGCCATAGATGGACTGGTCGTCATCGCCCACACAGCACACATTGCCAGACCCGCGCGCGAGCAGGCGCAGCCAGAGATACTGGCACACATTCGTGTCCTGATACTCGTCGACCAGGAGATAGCGGAAGCGCCTGTGATAGAGCGCCAGCACATCGGCGTTCTCAGTGAAGATCGTCAGATTGTGCAGCAGCAGATCGCCGAAATCGCAGGCATTGAGGACTTTCAGGCGCTCCTGATAGAGCCGGTAAAGAACATCCGCCTTGCCGTCAGCAAACGTCCAGCGATCCTCTTCGCCGAGCTTCTCCGGGCGGATGCCCCGGTTCTTCCAGCCATCGATGAGGCTGGCGAGATGGCGCGGCGTCCAGCGTTTGTCGTCAATGCCTTCGGCCTGCAGGATCTGTTTGATAAGCCGCAGCTGGTCATCGGTGTCGAGGATGGTGAAGGAGGATTTCAGCCCCACCAGCTCGGCATGGCGGCGCAGTATCTGCGCGGCGATGGAGTGGAAAGTGCCAAGCCAGGGCAGGCCCTCCACCGCCTCGCCGATGATCGCGCCGACGCGCTCCTTCATCTCGCGCGCGGCCTTGTTGGTGAAGGTGACCGAGAGGATTTCCCACGGGTTCGCCCGGCCCGTGGCGAGGATATGGGCAAGCCTGGTGGTCAGGACGCGCGTCTTGCCCGTGCCGGCTCCTGCCAGCACCAGAACCGGGCCTTCGGTCGCTTCCACTGCGGCGCGCTGCTCAGCGTTCAAGCCTTTGAGATAGGCGGGCAGGCCGGTCTCTCCGCCTGAGGGCGGACGGGCAGAAGCCTGCTGGGACAAGGGGACAGAATTCATGGCGGCCTTGATGCTGAGCTGTCGATTCGCGGCGGGCGAACAAAACTAGCACGCCATGGGGCAATCGGCAGGGGCGAAGCTCGCGCTGATTACACCCCCGCGCGGTATTTTGACCCGGCTTGAAGCTTGCGGTTAGCGTGGGAAAAGGATAATGCTGTGCATAACACAGGATGGAGTTTAACCGGATGTGACTGGCGCAGGACAGCGCTGTTTCGATTACCTCACGCGGCCAAGGTGCTGCGCAACGTCCGGCTATCTCCCATGTTTCAGAACAACCAAATCTCCAGCGAAGCCGCGAGCGCTCGCTCCACAGCAGCATCCGGACAGCAGCCCGGCCTGATTCTGCGAAAATGTCCGCATTGCGCAAGCGGAGTACACCGGCGCATTCATCTTGAACGCGATCATTGGCGCGTTGTCGAGTGTGCCGACTGTGAGTTTGTGTACCTTGTGGAAGCGCCGCCAGTAACCGAGTTTGCCGCCGAACTGTCATGGGACAAGGCCGTGGTCGAGGAACGATCACGTCGCCGCACTGATCAACCCCTCCTGCAATGGCTCGACGATAAAACCCGTTGGCGCCTGCACCTGTTTGAGCGGCCAGAGACGAGCCGATTCCTTTCGGAACTCGCAAAGCCCGGACAGATTCTTGATCTAGGGTGTGGAAATGGCAAGGCGGGACTGGCGCTGGACGATCACTTCACCCCGTTTGGAATAGAGATTTCGCCGACGCTCGCCGACGCGGCAAACAAAGCATTTATCAAGCGCGGCGGCCGGTGTGTGGCTGCTGATACGCTGTCTGGCCTGCGGGAGTTTCCAGACGCCTACTTCAGCGGAGCAATGCTGAACTCCTATCTGGAGCACGACCCGAACCCTCTCCCGGTCCTGCGCGGTCTTGCACCCAAGATGAAGGCCGGTAGCCCGGTCATCATCAAAGTCCCCAATTACGGCTCATGGAACGCCAAGGTAATGGGTAGAAACTGGTGTGGTATCCGCCTGCCTGATCACGTGAATTACTTTACCCGGACAAGCTTGAAGGCCATGGCGGGGTCTGCGGGATACACGGTGCAGGAACCAGGCGGCGTCAACCTTCCTACCAATGACAATATGTGGATGTTTCTCTACCCCATCACAGGACGCTCAGGGGCGGAGCAATGAATAGCGGCGATCTACAGGCGCTAGAACCCTTGAATAGCGCCGATTACGGCCTCCTTCGCGATTTCTGGTATGTTGCCTGTCCTGCGCGGGAGCTGAAAACCGGGCGCAGCCGGAGCGTGAGTGTTTGCGGCCTTGCGCTTGAGCTCGTCCGCGATACTGGCCCCGGCCGGGCGGTCAGCGGCCAGACCGGAGCGGGCGACAGCCTGCATGTCACCGAGCAGGACGGGCTTGTCTGGGTCTTCATCCCTGAAACGCAGGGTGACGCCCCCACAAGCTCTCCACCCGCGTTTGACGGGCCGGGCGGCGGCAAGGTGCGCTTCGTGGAAGAGGCGCTCCTGCCCTGTCATATTGATGATGCGGCCTATGGCCTGCTGGACCCGGCCCATGGGCCTTACGTCCATGCCAGCCCGATCTGGCGCAGCTCCAAGACGCTCAAGGACAAGGCGAAATCCTATGAGCCGAGCGAGCTGGGCTTCACCATGGTGCCGCATGAGCCGGTTAACTCGAAGCTCTACAACATTATTGGCGGATCGATCCGGGTCTCGATAGCCTTCCGTCTGCCGGGCCTGCGCATTGAACGCATCTGGAATGAGAAGCACACCGTGCTGGGCGTAACCGCGCTGACGCCTATTGACGCGAACCGCACCATCATCCGCCAGATTTTCTACTGGGACACGCCCGTGCTGACGGTGGTTCGGCCGATTGCCCGCCTGGTCTCGCGCCCCTTCCTGCAACAGGACGTTCACATCATGGCGCTGCGCCAGAAGGGGCTGGCCTTCGGCGCAAAAGGCATGCTGATCCGCGACGCCGACCAGCTCTTCATCTGGTACCAGCGCATCAAGAAGGAAATTCTTGATGCGCGTGCACAGGGCCGCGCCTTCGTGAACCCGGTCAAGCCCGCCACCTTGCGCTGGCGGACATAAGCACACGCCTTCACCTCCTCAGCAAAACTTGACACAGCGCCGGTCAGCATTGAGCGTTCGCCCTGCAATAGGCCGGGGAGGGCAAAGAATGACCGATACTGCACTGGATACGGCACCGGGAGACATGCCGGACAACCCGCCTGCACCGCGCTTTTTCTTCTACATGTCGCTGGTCTTGCTAACGCTCGTCTTGGCGGGGTTCTCAAAGACATTTTACCTGCGGGCCTTCTTTGAGCAGGAACCTTTTCTGGCTGACGCGTTCATGACGCGCGAGCTCTATGTCCACGGCTCGGTGATGACCGCCTGGTTTGTGCTGCTGGCCGTCCAGACCTCACTCATAGGGCGCCGCGCCTACCGCATGCACAAAATGCTGGGCGTAGCCGGACTGGTGCTCGCCGTGGCCATGATCGCGACAGGCATTCCGGTAATTACGGGCTTCGCCCCGCGCCTGATCGCCGCCGGGCTGGAGGCGGACATGGTCCTGCCCGTCATTTCGGTGCTGATCTGGTTTGATATTCTCGCCCTGGTAGCGTTCGGCCTGCTGGTGGCCCTCGCGATTGCGTTTCGTCAGACCGGTGCCGTACACAAGCGCCTGATGATGATGGCGAGCATCACCTTCATGCTGCCGGCCACCTTCCGCATCGTGAACGGGTTTGCCCCTGACTGGCCCGCCATGCCGATCGCGTTGGTCGTATCGGTGCTTTTGCTGGCCGCCATGGCCGCCCACGATCTTCACTCCTTGCGCAAGCTGCACCCGGCAACCCTGTTCGGCGGCTCCTTGGTCGCCGCCCTTACCGCACTGGGTTTTGCCATCGGCGCGTCAGGCGCGGGCCAGGGTTTTGTGGCGGGGATGCTGTAACAGAACTCGCGTCCTACCCCCTGAAGCCTAGCGCCACCAGATAGGTTTCCGAGCTGTCGGCGCGGCTGGCGGCGGGCTTGGCGTGCTTCACCTTGTCAAAGCGTGGTTTCAGCCGCGCGAGAATCTCGCTCTCGGTGCCGCCCTGAAACGCCTTGGCGATGAAGGCACCGCCGGGTTTAAGCGTTTCCAGCGCAAAGTCTGCCGCCGCCTCCACCAGATTGACGATGCGCAAATGGTCGGTGCTCTTGTGGCCGGTAGTCCAGGGGGCGAGGTCTGACATGACGAGGTCTGCCGGCCCGCCAAGCGCCTCTTTCACGGCCTCCGGCGCGCCCGGATCGGTGAAGTCCATGGTCATCAGGACCGCGCCCGCGATGTGGTCCATCTCCAGCAGATCAATGCCGACGACATGGCTGGCACCGCGTTTCAGCGCCACCTGCACCCAGCCGCCCGGCGCCGCGCCGAGATCGGCAATGCGCATGCCGGGCCTTAAAAGCCCGAACTTCTCGTCCAGCTCTATCAGCTTGTAGGCCGCGCGCGAGCGATAGCCTTCGGCCTTCGCGCGCTGCACATACGGGTCGTTGAGCTGGCGCTCCAGCCAACGCTGGGAGGAGACTTTGCGCTTCTTGGCGGTCTTTACCCGCTCGTGAAACTGCTTGTCGGCGCGTTTGCTGCCACCGGCCGTAACCGGGCCGGAGCGTCTGCGGCGCTTTTCCTCAGGCGGATCTTCATCCTTGCTGCTCACGATGACGCTCCTGCACTGGTCTTGCCCCGCCCACGCGATTTGCGGCCGCGGCGGCCGCGCTTGCGCCTTGGATAGATCAGATTGAGCAGAAGACCTTCGCGAAGCCCCCTGTCGCCGACCCGCAGGCGCGGTACCGGCCATCCATCCATCACCGATTCCAGTATCGCGCAACCGGCCACAACCAGATCGGCCCGCTCGGTGCCGATACAGCCCTCGCCCGCGCGCCCGGCTGCATCCTTGGTCGACAGCCGGTCACAGGCGGCGCGTGCCTCATGGGCTTCCATCCATGACCCGTCCACCTGGTTGCGGTCATAGCGCACCAGATTGAGATGGACCCCGGCCACGGACGTCACCGTGCCCGATGTACCCACCATATGCGCCCTGCCCTGCTCGAACAGCGGACGCAGGCGGCGCGCGCCTTTGGGAATTCGCGTTTCCTTGCGCACTTCAGCCTTCATGGCCTCATACCAGGCGCGGCGCTCCTCAGGTGTGGCGTTTTCCGGTTCGGGGCAGCGCTCCGACAGGGTGACAACACCCAGCGGAATGGTGGTCCAGCCGCGAATGCCCGGACGGCCGGCATCGGGATAGCCGCCCCGCTCGCGCCACTCGGCCAGATCCAGCCAGCACAGCTCGGTAGAGCCACCGCCAATATCAACCACCACAGCCGCGTCAAAACTGTCATCAAGCAGATCAAGACTGCCCTGCACGGCAAGGCGCGCTTCTTCCTCGGGCGAAATGAGGTCAAGCTTCAGGCCGGTCTCGCGCTCCACCCGGTCAAGGAAGTCCTGACCGTTGGACGCCATGCGGCAAGCTTGCGTGGCGACCGCGCGCAGGCGCGTCACCTTGCGGCGTTCCAGCTTCTGCGCACAGACCGCCAGCGCCTCGACGGCGCGGTCCATGGCCTCGTCGGACAGAACGCCGCTGGCACCCAGCCCCTCGCCCAGCTTCACGATGCGTGAAAAGCTTTCCACCACGCGAAAACCGCGATGGGCGCGCTTGGCCATCAGCATACGGCAATTATTGGTGCCAAGGTCTATCGCGCCATAGATCACGTCATGGCGGGCACGGCCTTTGGACGTATTGCGCGAATCGGTCCCCGGACGGGCGCCGGGGTCATGCGTATCCATGAACTGTACGGTCCTGCTGACCGGACTGACTGGCAAGGCGCGCAACCCTTCGGCGCGCAGCCCGTTACCCGACCAGGCCGGTCTGGTTCGTGTGTTGAATACAATGATAACACGATCGTGACAGGATGACAGATATTAAGCCGCGCATTGTGACATGCAGCGCAAGGCTTGGTCTGGCGGACATATGCCTTACGTCAGGCGTAGGGCATTATGATAAAAGAGGTTATCCCGTGCGCAGCGCGCAATTTGCCATTGGCGATGTGGTCCGGCACCGGCTCTTCCCCTTCCGGGGCGTCGTGTTCGACGTCGACCCGCAATTTGCCAATACGGAAGAATGGTGGCTGTCCATCCCGGAGCGGATACGCCCTCACAAGGACCAGCCCTTCTACCACGTGCTCGCCGAGAACGAGCAGAGCTACTACACGGCCTATGTCTCCGAGCAGAACCTCCTGCCCGACGCCCATAACGGCCCGGTCGGCCACCCGGACGCCGCCCAGGTTTTCGAAGGCTTTGATGGTACACGCTACAAGGTGAAGGCGGAGATCGCGTCGAAAGCGAACTAGCTATTTCTGATATCGCACGACTTCCTGCTCGATGGCACCGAAGATCGACTTGCCATTCTTGTCGCGCATATCGATGCGGATCGTGTCACCCGGCGTCATGAAGGGTGTTTTCGGCTTGCCGTCATTGATCGTCTCGATCATGCGGATTTCCGCGATGCACGAATAGCCCTTGCCGCCTTCGCTGACCGGCTTGCCCGGACCACCATCCTGTTTGTTAGACACCGTGCCGGAACCGACAATCGTGCCTGCCGTCACGGGCCGGGTCTTGGCCAGATGGGCGATCAGTTCTGGAAAGCCAAACGTCATGTCGACGCCGGCATCCGGCTCGCCAAAAAGCTCTCCGTTATACTGCGAGCGCAGGGGCAAGGAGAGGCGCGCGCCGTCCCAGGCTTCGCCCAGTTCGTCAGGCGTTACGGCGATGGGCGAAAAGGCCGTCGGCGGCTTGGACTGGAAGAAGCCGAAGCCTTTTGCCAGTTCGCCGGGAATAAGCCCGCGCAAGGACACATCATTGCAGATCATCACAAGGCGGATCGCCTTTGCCGCTTCATCGGTCGTGCAGCCCATGGGCGCATCGCCGGTGATGACCGCCACCTCGCCTTCAAAGTCGAGACCCCAGGCGTCATCGCCGAGCGGGATGGGCGCGCGCGGTGCCAGGAAGGCGTCCGATCCGCCCTGATACATCAAAGGATCGGTCCAGAAGCTCTCTGGCATTTCCGCGCCGCGCGCTTTCCTGACCAGTTCCACATGGTTCACATAGGCCGAGCCGTCGGCCCACTGATAGGCGCGCGGCAGCGGCGAAAGCGCGTCATGCTCGTGGAAGCGCTCGCGCGGAATCGTCTCGCGGTGCAGCTCTTCGGAGAGGGTTTCCAGCTTCGGGGCAGCCACGTCCCAGTCATCCAGCGCGGCCTGCAGGGTGGGCGCGATATGGGAGGCGTCCGTGCACCAGGCGAGGTCTTTCGAGACGACGACCAGCTTTCCATCGCGGGTGCCGTTTTCAAGGCTGGCGAGTTTCATGTGCGCGCTTCCTTCTTTTTCAGCTCATCTTGTGTGTGGCGGGTCCACCAGCGGACGGGCGGGATAGGGTGATTGGGGAGTCCGCGCTACAGACGCGCTCCAGGCGATAACCGCATCGAAATGGGAATCCATCAGAGGTTTCAGCCCGGCAGGCGCCCGGCGCGAAGCGGGATCAAATGCCTTGCCTGGATTCTTCACGTCGCGGCTCATCAGCGGGCCTGCCGCAACCGTCTGCACGGCTTGCGCATCGAGACCGAGGCCGAGGAACCGGCTGGCCGCGTCAAGCGAGGCTTCCGGACGGGCGAGAAAATCATCACCATCCAGCCAGGCCGTGCGCGCCGGGTCCAGCTTTGCCGAAGCCTCGCGCATCATCGCCAGCTGCGCCTGCCAGACCAGCGCTGCTATCTGGATATCGGTAAGCTGAAACGCCTGTTCGGGCGGAATCTGACCCAGCAGCGACCCGTCACGGGCGAACATGGTGTAAAGCTGGCGGGCAAAAGCCCGGCCCGGCTCACTCTTTTTCAGGATTGATGTCAGAAAGACCGGCAGCTCGGACGTCACGAACAAATGGCGCGCATCAGGCCACAGGGCCGCGCAATCGGAAATCAGTGTATTGGCCGCATTGGTGGGCTTGATGACCACCCGGCCAGCGTCAGCGGGCGGCCTGGCCAGCAGATTCATGTAGAGCGGGAACAGGCGGTTGAACTCTGCGGTGCGCCCATGCCGCTTCAGGCTGGCCAGCGTCGCCAGCCCGGAGGGTTCACTATAAGCGATCGTGCGCCCCTCCACACTCAGGCAGCGTGCCAGCAGGGTTGAAGCGCAAAATGCCGAATGCCAGATGAAAGTCGGCGCTGCCTGCTTCTCAGCGGGGGCAGGCAGCTGATTGAACGCCAGCGCGGCGCGGCGCTTGCCGGTCAGGTCGGCACGCTGATCGAGAAAGGGCGTGGATTCGATAAAGGCGCGATCGGCTTCGACGAACAGAAACTGTCCGGCGCGCAGATCCAGGTCGAAAGGCAACCAGCGCGGATCTTCGAGCAAGGTGCTCGCCGGCAAGGATACAGCCCCGCCGTTCATGACGGGCCGAACCCGGCATCAACAATTTCGAAGCGGCCATCGGCGTTGAGCCATTCCAGCTCGCCATCGGCAATGCCGAAACGTGCACCGTGCAGGACCAGCGTGCCGGATTGCACGGCCTCCGCGATGAAGGGGAAGGACATCAGCCGCTCCAGCGAGCGCTTGATCGAACCCAGCTCCATCGTGTCACACAGATGCTCGGTATCGGCGTCCTCACCCAGCTCGCGCCGGGCCTCGTCGAGTACGGGTTTTAGCGGATCGAGCCAGCGTTCGATGAACTGCGTGCCCGCCGCACCGCCCGTTGCGGCGGCGTGGACCCCGCCACAGCTCTTGTGGCCCAGCACGACGATATGCGCGACGCCCAGCGCCTTGACGGAAAACTCCAGCGCGGCGGAGACGCCATGGTGTGCGCCGTCCGGCTCGTAGGGCGGAACGAGATTGGCGACATTGCGGATGATGAAAAGCTCGCCGGGACCAGCATCGAATATCGCTGCCGGATCAACGCGGCTGTCAGCGCAGCCAATCACCAGCGCATGGGGTGTCTGCCCCTTGGCGAGATTTTGCCAGATGCGTTGCTTGCGCTCGAAGCGCTCGGCGCGGAAGCGGGCGAAGCCCTCATGCAGGCGGGTCGGTATCATGTCTGGCGGTCTAACCTTCGATCAGGTGAGCGGCAAGCAGGCGGGTCAGAAGCGCTCGGCGCGCACGACCTGCACGTCGGACACCATGACGATGCCGATCTGGCGCTCCAGCAGCGCGTAGACGCGCTCCAGCACGGTGTCGAGCATGGCCGGATCGATGACGGCAAGCACCATCATCATGCGGTCCGCATTGGTGATCTGGCCCTCGCGCGACCAGCTACCGTTTGCCCCGCGCCCTGATTTGGCGGGCAGCACGGTCCAGCCCTTCACACCCGCCTTTTCCAGCACGCCCTCAAGGCGCGGCACGGCGGGCATTTCGATAATGATCTCAAGGCGCTTTTTAAGGCTGGTCTGCATCGGTCTAGCCTCCAGTGCCGGTTACAAGCCGGGCAAGCCAGAAATAGAGCGGAATGCCCGCCACCAGATTGAACGGGAAGGTGATCCCCAGCGCCAGCGTGAGCGAGATGGCAGGGCGCGCTTCGGGCAGGGCAAGGCGCAGGGCTGCGGGCACGGCGATATAGCTGGCAGACGCCGCGAGCGTCATCAGAAGGCCCAGACTGCCTGCGTCCAGCCCCACTGCGAGGCCCGTTCCCATCCCCGCCAGTGCGCCGATGAGCGGCATGTAAAGGCCAAAGCCGATGACGCCGGGTTTCAGGACGCGCCAGTTGCGAAGAAGTCCCCTGCCCGCCACCAGCCCCATATCAAGCAGGAACAGGCAGAGCACGCCGCGGAAGATATCGTTGAAGAAGGGAGACACCGCCTCCATGCCGCGCGGGCCGGTCATCCAGCCGATAAAGAACGCGCCGATCAGCAGCACGATGGAGCCGTTGGCGGCGATCTCTTTCAGGACCGAGAGGCGGCTTTCGCCATGCCCCTCCCCGCCATTGGAGGCGCGCGCGGCGGAGCCTGCGAGGATCAGCGCGGTAACAATCGCTGGCGCTTCCATGGCAGCCGCAACCGCCACCATGAAGCCTTCGCCGGGCGTTTCGAGAAAGCGCGCCGCATCGCTGGCGGCGATGAAGGTGACGATGGAGATGGAGCCGTAATGGGCGGCGATGGCGGCTGCATCAATGCGCCCGACCTTCGTGGTCAGCATGAGCATGCCAAAGCCCAGAACCGGCAGGAGCGCGGAGAGCACGATGCCCGACAGGATGGCCCCGCCGACCGACCAGGTGAGGTCTCCGGCGGCCATCTCGGCCCCGCCCTTGAAGCCGATCGCCATGACCAGATAGAGCGAGAGCGCCTTGGCGATAGCCTCGGGGATGGAGAGGTCCGACCGGACAAAAGCCGCGATCAGCCCCAGCACGAAGAACAGGATGGGCGGGGAGATCAGATTGGCTTCAGCCAGCGTGAAAATATCCATGCCCCGCCCCGGTCAGATGTTCGCTACTCAGCCGCCTGTTTCGGCTTCCACGAGTGAACGTAGTCGAGATTCTCGACGCTGGCAGCGCCCTCGCCCACATCCAGCGGATCACGGGTATCGATCATCACGGCATACTCGTCCGTCGCAGGCTTTTTCTGCGTGAACATGTTGGCCAGCGCTTTGGGGTGCGGGCCGTGGGTGAAGCCTGCCGGGTGGAAGGTCATCATGCCCGCATCGATGCCGTCGCGGCTGAAGAAATCGCCCGCGTGGTAGAACAGCACTTCATCGTAGTCATTATTGTTGTGGAAGAACGGCACTTTGAGCGCACCCGGATCAGTCTCGAAGGGGCGCGGGGCAAAGGTGCAGATCACGAACCGGTCCGACAGGAAGGTCGTGTGCGCGCTCGGCGGCACGTGATAGCGATGGCTCATCAGCGGGCGGATATCGCGCACGTTCAGGCGCACCGGATAAAGCTCTCCATGCCAGCCTGCGGCATCGAGCGGATTATACGGGTAGGTGATGCGGCTGACCTGCCCGCGCTTTTTCACGTGGACCACCCATTCATGGTCCTCATCGGCCTGCTGGGCGAAATACGCCTCGTCCATGGCAGGCACGTCCAGCACGGCCGGATCGAAGATCGCATGGGGCCCTAGCAGGCCGCGGTCGGGCAGGGTGAAGTGGGTATTGGTGGCCTCCACCATCAGCACGGAGGTCGCTTCGGACGGCACCAGCCGCCACATCGTCGCGCGCGGCAGGATGATGTAATCGCCCGCCTCATAGGCCAGATGGCCGAAATCGCAGAAGAGCGAGCCCTTGCCGGTATGGATGAAGAGCAGCTGGTCGCCATCGCCATTGCGGGCAAGGCCGCTCATCGGCTTTTCCAGCTTCCACAGGCGTATATCGCAGCTATTGTTGAACAGCACGGACGGGCTCGACCACGGCACGTCGTCCGGGCGGTTCAGCTTGGTCAGATCAAACGCGCGCGGCTGCAGCGGGCCTTCAAACTTCACCCAGCCAGTGGGCGGGCGCTTGTGGTGGAGGAAGGCGGCGGGGCCGAAGAACCCTTCCTTGGACATTTCGCGCTCATAGGGCGCGTGTTCGGGAAAATCGGCATGGGCCTGACGCGAGGCATCGCCTTCGCTGCGGGAGGTGTAAATCCATTTGCGCGCCATGACATGTTCTCCGTTCTGCCGGACCATCAATTTAGTTACATTTGAAACTAAATGAAAGAGGCTTCGCGGCAAGGGGTGTCTGGCGTCGCAGTCTGCCTGAGCGCAGATGGGCTGGCAAAGGGTGAGTGAGGGCTCCTACTGCGCCGTACAGGCGCGAAAAGCCGTCACCGTGTCCTGCCGCGTTTCCAGCGCCTCATAGGCCGGCCAGTGCAGATCCGTGGCGATCATCGCCACGCCCGCGTCGGCAAACGCCGCAAAAATGCTGGTATCACCGCTTTCGAGCACTTCGCCATCGATATGCCAGAGCGTGCCGGCAACCGGCGGGATGCCCGCCTCCAGAAGATGGGCCCAGGCCGCCGGGTTCAGCTCGCGCTGGACGCCGGACCAGCCGATGAGACGGGCCGGGTCGACGCCGGCAGCGCGCAGTGTCTCAAGGCGTTCAGGGTCGGTGAGCTGGATCGAGATCACGACCTCATCGCTGACTGCCGCTGCGCGCAACGCATCCTCAACCTCATAAGTGATGACCATGGCGTAGGAGAGCGCGTCATTGGCGAGGATCGCCTCCACCAGCTCCTCCACCGGCACGGTGCGCTTCAGGTCCAGCTGGACGAAGGCGCGGCCGCGCGCCCAGCTGAGCACTTCTGACAGGCTGGGGATACGATAGGGGGTCAGCTCACCTTCATTATCAACCAGCTGGACAGCCGACAGCTCGGCGAAGGTCAGGTCAGAAATATTGCCGGTTCCGTTGGTGGTCCGGTCAAGGCTTTCATCGTGCATCATCACCAGCACACCATCGGCGGTGCGGCGCACATCCATTTCCAGCAGCATCGGACCACCCGATAGCGTATTGGCGAAAGTCTCGATCGCGTGCTCGGGAAAGCCCGGCTCGACCCCGCCACGATGCGCGCTGATAAGCGTCACATCCCGGTCCGTCAGGCAGCGCAGTACATCGGGGATGGACTGCCCTTCGGGCGCGATCGCCGCCACCAGCGGTTCCGGCAGGGAACTCTGGACAGGCTCCGCATCCGCCAGACGCCGCTCGGCCTCTGAAACCTCGCCGGACGGTTCGGGCATTTCGATCTCGCCGACCGGTTCCGGGCAGGCGGCGAGCATGAGAGAGAGAGTCGAAATGCCGACCAGTTTCAGAACAGCAGGATCAATGAGACGCATGGAAACCCCACGAGGATTGATTGGACGTTGCAGGGCTACTAGCCCAAACAGGCGACAGGGCTGTGACGGCCCGAAACCCTACTCATCACCATAGATGGCCACATACGGCTCGCGCCCCAGCCCCCAGCTGGCCCGGTACATGCCCGGCGTGTTCATCGCCCAGATGGGCTGGCCCACGAACAGCATGACGATACCGCCATCCCCGCCATCGGCCTCAAGGGTTTCCATCATGCGGTCGGCGGCGATCTGTGCGGCTTCCTCAAAGCTGTGCTGCTCGAACATCAGCCGGTTGGCCTCATGGCAGATGGCGGCGGCAACGTTGAAGCGGATGAAATACTCGCCCGTGCCGGTGGCCGAGAGGCCGCAGCGCCGGTCCGCCCAGGTGCCTGCGCCGATGATCGGGGTGTCGCCGACCCGGCCCCATCTTTTGGCCGTGGTGCCGCCGGTCGATGTGCCAGCGACGGTGACACCATGCGTATCCATCACCACCACGCCGACCGTGCCGAAGCGGTGCTCGCGCTCCATCAGGTCCAGCGCGCCTTCACGGATCGGTTCAGGGTCCGGCGCGCCTTCGGGGCGCGGCGGGACGGGCAATCCCATGCGCTCAACCTGGCGTTCCATCGCCTGCCAGCGCCGTTCGGTGAAGAAGAAGGATTGTTCAGCCGTCTCCAGTTCGCGCTCGGCGGCGAAGTTCTCCGCGCCGTCGCCGATCAGCATGACATGCGGGCTGTGCTCCATCACGGCTCTGGCCAGCGAGATGGGATGGCGCACCCCTGTCACGCCCGCCACCGCGCCGGCAGCGCGCGAATGGCCGGCCATGATGGAGGCATCCAGCTCCACCCGGCCTTCGGAGGTAAACACCGCGCCGCGTCCGGCATTGAACTTGGGATCGTCTTCCAGCACGCGGATGACGGCTTCAACCACATCCACCCCGTCCGCGCCGCCGGACAGCAGATTGCCGCCCAGCTCCAGAGCGGCCTGCAAGGCAGCGCGATAGGCGGCCTCGGTTTCGGCGTCCATGGCGCCGCGTTCGATCACCCCGGCCCCGCCGTGAATGATGATGGACCATTCCAGCTCGCCCGATCTTTCCGAACCCGCCTGCGCGGCCGGGACGGCGAACAACAGGGCGGCAAGGGCAAGCAGTGTACGGATCATCATCAACTCCATGACTTGGCGGCAACGGGACATGATAGCGCGGGATCAGAAGGTGAGGATAACTTTGCCCTTCACCCGGCGCTCCATGATGTCGGCAAAGGCTTTGGCAAATTCGTCCAGCGGATAGGCGGCGGAAATGTGCGGCACGATCTTTCCGGTTTCGTAGAGATCGAACAGTTCTTTCATGTTCTGCGCGTTCTCACGCGGATTGCGGCCTGCCCACGCGCCCCAGAACACGCCGAGAATATCGCGGCTGTTGAGCAGGGCCAGATTGAGCGGAACTTTCGGGATCGGCCCGGCCGCAAAGCCGATGACGAGATAGCGCCCACCCCAGCCGGTCGCGCGCAGCGCCGCTTCGGAATAATCCCCGCCGACGGGATCGTAGACCACGTCCACGCCCTTGTTTGCCGTGATCTCGCGCACGCGGGCCTTCAGGTCCTCGGTGGCATAATTGATCAGCTCGTCGGCCCCGCCCTCGCGCGCGATTTCCAGCTTCTCTGCCGAGCTGGCGGCTGCGATCACCTTCGCGCCCATGGCTTTCGCCAGCTGCACGGTGGCAAGGCCAACGCCACCGGCAGCGCCCAGCACCAGCACGGTCTCGCCGGGTTGCAGCTTCGCGCGCTGTTTGAGCGCGTGGTAGGAGGTGCCGTAGATCGTGGTGAAGGCAGCGGCATGCTCAAAGCTCATTGCGTCGGGGATGGGGATTACCTGGGCTGCGGGCGCAACGGCCTGCTCGGCAAACCCGCCCAGCATGGTCGCCACGATCACCCGGTCGCCCGGCTTGAAGCCGGCGGCGCCCTTGCCAAGCTCGGAGACCACGCCGGCGCATTCCGTTCCCGGAATGAAGGGGAAGGGCGGCTGGGCCTGATACTTGCCCTCAACCAGAAGGATATCGGGGAAATTGACGCCCGCTGCCTTCACATCAACCTGCACAAAGCCCTCATTCAGCGGCGGAGCGTCCACCTCGGCGACTTCCAGATTCTCGTAGGGGCCAAATTCCTTGCAGATCAAAGCGCGCATGCGGCGTGTCCTTTTTGCGAACGGGTCGGTTCGCCCAGACCATAGAGGCCAAGGCGCACCAAGGGCAATGCGCGCCTGCCTCACGGCTCCTGGTGCGGCCCTCTGACACTTGATGGCGCTGGCGCTTCGCCGCATAAGGCTTGGGTCACGCCAGCGAGGCCCGCCCCATGTTTCTGCGCAATATCTGGTATTATGCCTGTCCGGCGAGCGATCTGAAGCCGGGCAAGATGCTGCACAAGGTTCTCCTGGGCGAGCCGGTCGTGTTTGCGCGCGGCAGTGACGGCGCAGTGTTCGCCTTGCGCGATCTGTGCCCGCACCGGGGCGTGCCGCTCTCCGCGGGCCGCCTGTGCGCTGCGGGCAGCACGGTGGATGGCAAGACGCTGTCCGAGCCACAGATCGAATGCCCCTATCATGGCTGGCGCTTTGGCGCGGATGGGGCCTGCAAGGCCATTCCGGCGCTGGTCACCGGCCAGGAGATGGATGTCGGCAAGATCCGGGTGCGCCGCTATCCGGTGCGCGAGCTGCAGGGCAATCTGTGGATATGGATGCCGGCCGCCAGTGATGGCCCGGTGCTGGACGATACGGCCGAACCCGATCACGAACCGCCCGTCATGCCGGAGGTGGGCGCGCGCACGCCTGCCCTGATCGAGCGGATGATATTTGACTGCCATGTCGATCACGCCGTCATCGGCCTGATGGATCCGGCGCACGGGCCTTATGTGCACCGATCTGTCTTCTGGCGCTCGGAAAAATCCATGCACGAGAAGGAGAAGGCGTTCGGCCCCAGCGAGCTGGGCTTTACCATGCTGCCGCACACGCCATCGAAGAACTCGCGCTTTTACAAAATCCTGGGCGGCGATCTGACGACCGCGATCAGCTTCCGCCTGCCGGGCGTGCGCGTGGAGCATATCCAGGCCGGCACGCGCGGACATGTGGTGGGGCTGACGGCTGTTACGCCGGTCAATGAAACCACGACCGAAGTGACCCAGAGCTTCTACTGGACGCTTCCCGTGCTGGGCGCGCTCAAACCGCTACTTCGCCCCTTTGCGCGCGGCTTCCTGAAACAGGATGGCGATATGGTGAACATCCAGAAGGAGGGGTTGAGGTTCGATCCCCGCCTGATGCTCATCAATGACAGCGATGTGCAGGCGAAATGGTATTTCCGCCTGAAGGATGCCTGGGAAAAAGGTGGAGGCATGCGGGCCGGATTTGAAAACCCGGTCAAACCCGCCACCCTGCGCTGGCGGAGCTGAAATCAGGGCCAGGGCTGGACCCCGCCAGCCCTGCCGGGCAAGGTAGGCGTTTCCCCGAACAGCTGACGAGTTTGCCCCGTGACAGAAACGAGCCCTGCGACGCGCGCCGGAAAACGCGGTGCCATGACCCGCTTTCTTGATGGTGTGGAGTGGCTGGGCAATCTCCTGCCACACCCCGTCACCCTGTTTGCGATCCTGGCCGGGCTGATGATCCTGGCATCAGGACTGTTCGGCGGCGTGTTGCAGGTCGCGGTGGAAGACCCGCGCCCCGAGGGCGCGGCGGGGCGGGCCGCCGACGGCATGATCCGCGCCGTCAGCCTGATGAACGAGGATGGCTTCCGGCGCATCTTCACGAGCCTCACCACCAACTTCACCAGTTTTGCCCCGCTGGGCGTGGTGCTGGTGGCGATGCTGGGCGTGGGCGTGGCGGAAAAGTCCGGGCTTCTGTCTGCCGCCGTACGCTCCATCGTGCTGGGCGCGAACCGCCACACTGTCACCGTGGCGGTGGTGTTTGCGGGCGTATTGTCCAACACCGCTTCGGAGATGGGTTATGTCGTGCTGGTGCCCCTGGCAGGCGCGGTGTTCTACGCGCTGGGCCGCCATCCGCTGGCGGGTATGGCCGCCGCGTTCGCGGGCACATCAGGCGGCTATAGCGCGAACCTGCTGATCGGCACGATTGACCCGCTGCTGGCGGGCATCACGACCGAGGCCGCCCAGCTGATTGATCCGGGCTATGTCGTCTCGGCACCGGCCAACTGGTACTTCATGGTGATCTCGACCTTTATGATTACGATCATCGGGTCGCTCGTCACCATTTTCATCGTCGAGCCGAAGCTGGGCAAATATGATTCCAGCCGCGCCGACCCGGCCGTGCTCGACAAGAACATGATGCAGCCGGTCTCCGGCGCAGAGAAGAAGGGCCTGATGTGGGCGGGGATCGCCTCGCTGGCCGTGTTTGCTGCGATGGCCTGGACGCTCATGCCGCAGGTTGACCTGGCCGGCTGGCTGCCTGGCTGGGGCGCGCTTCGCAATCCCGATACCGGCTCGATCTTCCAGCAGGCTCCCTTCTTCATAGGGTTTGTGACCTGGATATTCCTGTTTTTCCTGATCGTCGGCTTTGCCTATGGCCGCGCTGCCGGGACGATGAAGAACGACCGCGATGTCATTGACGGCATGGCGTCTGCCATCTCCACGCTCGGCCTCTACATCGTGCTGGTCTTCTTCGCCGCCCAGTTCGTGGCGTTTTTCGGCTGGTCGAATCTGGGCGCGATCACCGCCGTCACCGGCGCGCAATTTTTACAGGATACCGGCCTGACCGGCCCGGCCATCTTCATCGGCTTCATCCTGATGTGCTGCTTTGTGAACCTGATGCTGGGCTCTGCCAGCGCGCAATGGGCCGTGACCGCGCCGATCTTCGTGCCGATGCTGATGCTGGTGGGCTATTCGCCGGAGGTGATCCAGGCCGCCTACCGGATCGGCGATTCATCGACCAATATCATCACGCCCATGATGAGCTATTTCGGCCTGATCCTCGCCTGGATGACGCGCTATGACAAAAAGCTGGGGATCGGCACCGTCATCGCGATGATGCTGCCCTACTCGATTGCTTTCCTTGTGAGCTGGATCGCGCTCTTCTTCCTGTGGACCTTCGCGCTGGGCATGCCGGTCGGGCCCGGTTCGCCCACTTTCTACGAAATGCCGGCGGGCTGATCGGCACGGGCGTTACTGCCGCGCGCCGGTGCCTTCAATGGCGCCTGCGGCAGCAGCAGCCGGTGCCAGAATGATCTCGGTGGCCTGGCGCACCACATTGACCGAAAGGCTCAAAGGCCCGCGTACCGCACCGGCCTGCTGGGGCGCTTCCACCCCGAAATCACGCGTGCCGGCAAACAGGGCGATAAGTTCCGGCGACATGGTCAGCGTGGAATGGCGCAGCGGATCGGCGGTGTTGAAGCCCGATACATCCACGACCGTCAGACGCAGATCCGCCACTTCCTCGACCGAACGCAGTGAACCCAGCCGGTCGGTCTGGCCGCGCAGCACGGCGGAGGCCCGCAAGGCGCGGTCACGGGTGGAGGTGAACACGATGAAATCAATGTCGGATGCGTCACCGATTGTGGCGAGCTGGCTACGGAAAACATCGACGCTGAGATCAGGCGACATCAGGGCCACCTGGCCAATACGCGCCAGCACCTCACTCTCGCCCGCTTCCGACAGGTCACGCAGCGCTTCAAGCGTCAGCATCGAGCCCATGGAATGGGCGATAATCATAATGCGGTCTGCCTGCGCGCGCGCAGCAAGGCGCAGCGTGTCTGCCAGACCGTCCCGGCTGATGAACACGCTGTCCAGATCATAGGCATAGAAGCGCGGGTCGCCCGCGCTCGGCCAGGCAAAATAGAGCGGTACGCCCGGTATCTCGAAATCGTGCATCATCTGGGCAAAACGGAACAGGCCGCTGCCAAAGGTTTCATTATAGCCGTGAACGAAGACGACGAGGATGCGCTCTTCCTCGTCCAGCTGGGACAGCTTGCGGTTCAATCCGCCCAGAAAGGCGTCCTGCCCGTCCAGCGTCTCGGCAAAGGCCAGGGTGAAATGGCGCATCGGGTCCGGCGTCCCGCGCGGATAGCGGATGCGGCCCGGCTCACGCTCAGGCGGAATAGAAACCGTATGCACACCGTAGCTGAGCGCTTCTGAGCGCTCACGGCCAAACAGCGTGGCGTCGTGCACAGGCGCACGGCCGGAAACCGTCAAAATGGGCTGCTGGGCAACCTCGCGGGGGAGTTCGGCAAACTCAGTGACGCTCAAGGTTGGCGCACACGCGCTGGCCGCACCCAATGCCAGCATGACGCCAATTGTCCGGGCAAGCCGGGTCAGCCCTGCCGGGCCCGCATCTGCCGCAAGGCAAAGATATCTGCTGACATCCATCGGAAAAAGCCGCCATCCTCGAGGAAAACCGAGGCGATATTGGTGTCACCCGGCTCGAAGTGGAAGACTTCGCGTAACGCCCGCGAGAAGGCAAGCGCTGGCGCGATCCTGACTGAATGTCCGCGGAAGGCGTCGCGTATCCGCAACGTCTGATCGTCGCTGAATACCTGATTGGGCACGAGCATGATCCGTGGACGATGCCCATTTGCCTGTGCCATGCGCGCAGCCGCCTCTTCCAGCTCCGGCAGATAGGCTTTGGTCGCCATGATGTCGGCGTCTGATACCGCCACCGGGACGAATATCGCATCGGGCTGGATGGCCGGCACCATTGTATCGGCAGGAAAGCCCGCCGGTGTGTCGACAAACAGGACGTCGCTAGCTGAACGGCGGGTGTCCAGCGCAGAGCGCACGGCATCGGGCGCAACCTTGTGCCCCTCGCCGTGCTCGTCAGCCAGATAATAGGATTGCACGCCGGAGCCGGAAAAGCGGCGCACGGCATTGTACGTGGTACGCAGGCGATCAAAATCGATCACACACACACGCAGATCGTATGTCGCGGCAAAATGGATGGCGCTGAGAAAGGCCAGCGTGCTTTTCCCCGCACCACCCTTGGCATTGGCGAACATAATGGTGGTGCAGCTCATCGCCTTACCATCCTGCATCCCTCAACTGACGCTGCCGGTTTGCAGATCAGGATTCGCTGTCGCTGTTGTCGCCGCTATCGCTGGCCGCCGGTGTGTCGGCCGGTTTCGGCGCCGCGCCGGTGTCACGGGCCGATTGCGAGATCGCAGAGCGCAGATTGCTTAAGGACGAGCTGCCCTCGGTGCGCGTGGCACGCCCTTGCGTGTTGATCTGGCCGATCAGCTGGGCGCCTTCATGGGCTTCCAGCGAGCCATAGGTGATCTGACCCTCAATGCGGCCGGCCTCGCGAATGGTCAGCTTGCCAGACAGTACCAGCGTGTCTTCCACACTGCCCATGATATCGGCGGTTTCGCTGGAGATGTCGCCTGCGACATGCCCCTTCTCGCCGACGATCAGGTGTACCGCGCGCAGCTTGCCGCTGAACTGGCCGTCAATACGGGCCGCGCCGTCAACATCGAGGACAGCCCCCTCCACGGAGCATTTTTCGCCCATGAAGAAGGCGAGTTCTTCGCCATTGTCGGGAATGCCAATCTTGGCAGGTTTGGAAGTGGTAGAGGAATTGCTCATGAGGGGACCCCAGCTCTTTTGTGATTTATCGCAGTGCTAGCCGATAGGCGGGTACTTATCCAGCACCGGACTGAGTGCAAGAGCAAGCCCCTGACACCATTATTAACAACTAGGTGGAGTCCCGCCGCCGGCATACGCGTGCCATGCCTGCATCAAAGTCAGGCGCCTGAGCCGGGCAGCGCAGCGCGCGCCCAGGCGATTCCCCTGCCCCGGCTAGTTCACGCCACGCAGGAACTGATTGGCGCTATTGGGAATGCAGGGCTGGCCATTGAAGGCGGAATTGAACGTGCCATAGACCACGCCATAGCTGCCGGGCCGGGTGGTCGAGGTGTAGCCCCGGCCATTATTGGCCCAGGGCGGACACAGATTGCCCGTCTGTCCGTAGACGGGCGATACCGGCGCGGATGAATACTGGCCGGAATGACGGCCCGGACGGCTGCCGGCTGGATGCTCTGCATACCGGCGTATCGCCGCGCGCTGGCGTGCCAGGCAGGCACTGTCATATCCGGCAAAGCTGCCATCGTACCGGTAGACCGAGCACAGCTCGTAATCACCGGCAGACAGGCTCTGGGCCTCAGCCATATCGGCGAACGCTAACGCAGCGAGGCCGATAGCTCCCAGACATAAGCGCAGCATGAGCACGACTCCCAATCCGCTAAACCTGTACTGACGGCGCAGCAGTCAGCGTGAGCGTCAACACATGAACATGCGCTGAACACCGCAGTCTAGGGGGCGCTGGATTCCAGAGCAGCAGAGCGCAGGCAGGCCAAAGCTGCGCGCAGCTGATCGTTCCTTGCATCACCATCGCCGAAAAGCGCCGTCTGCACGTCAATCTCCACCTGCTGCTGCCCGGTGGACGGGCGATGCTGGCCCGAACCGACACAGGTCAAAATCAGACTGCCAGCCCCGGCCGGTTCAACGCGTATGACCATGGGCGCGGGTTCCTGCCAGTGGCCGCGTGCGGGCACATGCTGACGCGCGCAGGCTTCGAAGTCCGCCTCTTCCATGCAGGCGGCAATGTGTCCGTGCGGCACCGCGAGAGGGTGACGAGAGAAAGCACCCATCGTGCTCATATACTGGATCAGCGCATCGCCAATCGCGCGCGCTTCATTGTCTGACGAGACAAGCTGCACGGCATAGGGCGGCGGAATGGAGGCATGAGACGCGTTCACTGACAACACGCCGGCGGCGGCCAGAATAGCGGCAATTCTCAAGCGCATGACAGACCCTCCCTCACCGCTGGAGAATACAGCGCACCCGGCATCGTGAATAGCCACCCGCTTTGGGCCCGGACATCACGTAGTATGGCCAGGAGCCACCGTCAAAGCACCATCATGCGGAGAGAGAAAGCAATGGTGCCCAGGGGCGGAATCGAACCACCGACACGCGGATTTTCAATCCGCTGCTCTACCAACTGAGCTACCTGGGCACACTCCGGCAAACCGGAAGAGCGCGGTTTATAGGGCCGGTTTTTGCCCCTGTCCATGGGGGTTGGCGCATCTTGCGCCCACGCTTTGCACATGAATGCCGGGCACTATGTGAACGCCCGTCACGCCTTGCCCCGCGCCAGTGCCGCTGCTAACCGGCTTGTCCCGACCCGTTCCCTGCCTGACGAGACATACTCCCATGCAAGCCATACTTCGCGGCCTTCTGGCCAGTACTGCCCTGTGCGCCTTCGCGCTGCCTGCCCATACCCAGGACACAGACGCGCCGCGTGAGGTCATCACCATTACCGGTGGCCGGGCACCGGGGGCGCTGGAAGCCGACCGGCCGGTTTCCACGATTGGCCGCGAGGAAATCGACGCGGCGGGCTTTGCCCGTATCGGCGAGGCGCTGGTCTTCCAGACCTTCGTGACGGGGTCGGAGTTCAATGAAGATCCCGGCACGCAAAACGACACCTCTGGCACGTCGAATGTGAATTTGCGCGGGCTGGGTCTTGGCGCGACTCTGGTTCTGGTCAATGGCCAGCGCCAGACCGTGGCGAGCGTCGCAGCTGACGATGGCTCCAGCTTCGTCGATTTCAATGCCCTGATGCCCTCGCTGGCGATAGAACGCGTGGAAATCCTGCGAGACGGGGCCTCGCCGGTGTATGGCGCGGATGCGGTGGCCGGCGTCATCAATGTCATCACGCGCGACCGGTTTGAAGGCGTTGAAACCTTCGCCGAATGGCGCGGACCGACAGAATTTTCCGGCTCCGGCGCAGGATACACGCTAGGCGCCATTGCGGGGCGAGCCTTCGGCAACTGGCATGTTGCCGGCACGGTAGAATGGTTCGACCGCACGGGGCTGGAAGGCTTCGAGACCCCGTTCGCCCCTGGCACCGGTCTCTCCTCGCTCGGCCAGCCCGGCGCCTTCTATATCCTGGCGCCCGGCGGCGGGTTTGAAGTGACCAATGCCAGCGGTGGCCCGGCTCCCATACTCGACCCTGATTGCGTGGCGGCGGGCGGACGGCCCATGGCCACCGGCGCACAGACCGCCTTCGGCCAGACCGGCTTTTGCGGGCTGGATTTTGGCCAGTTCTTCTCGGTGCTGACCGATGAGGAGCGGCTTTCCGGCTTTGCCGCGCTTTCGGGCGATTTCGGCGATACGCGCCTGACATTGCGCCTCGCGGGCAATGCGCAGAATGTGGAGCGGGGCAATTCGCCCTCGCTGGCAAACTTGCGCTTTCCCACCATCTCCGCCAGTCACCCCGCCAACCCGTTCGGGCGCGATGTGGTCTGGCTCGGCCGTCCGCTGGGCGAGCGCGCGGGCGCAGCGCGGCGCGAGTTTGAACACCGCACCTGGCGCGCCGAAGCCAGCCTTGAACACGATATGCAAGCTCTGAACCGCGACTGGACGCTGAGCGCCGATCTGACATATTCGCGCAACAGCTTGCGCGCGACGATCACCGATACGCTGGCCGATAATTTCGATGCCGCGATCCTGGGCTTTGGCGGGGCGGACTGCCCGGTGCGCGCGCCGGGGCAAGGCGTGGCGGCTGGCGATCAGTCGCAGGGCTGTTTCTTCTTCAACCCGTTCGGCTCCGGCGGGCTTGTCACTGACCCGTCCGACCCGCGCTATAATGACCCGACCGTCATCGATTACATGATCGGCGAGAACATCCGCAACTCACACGCCGACCTTGTGACGGCTGAGTTCACCGCCGCAACGGATGCGCTTCTCACCCTGCCGGCAGGCCCGGTCTCGGCGGCGTTCGGCGCGCATCTGCGCCGCGAATCCTACCGTGTTGACCATGGCGATGATTTCAACGCGGACAATTTCCTCTTCATCGTCGGCGGGCCGGACTATGCGGGCGCGCGCAGCGCGCAAGCACTCTTCGCCGATGCGATTCTGCCAGTCACAGAGCGCCTGCGCCTGCAGCTGGCCGCGCGCCATGAGCGCCAGGGTGGTTTTTCCTCTACCGATCCGCGCGTGGCGGCGGCCTTTGACGTGACCGAGGCCGTGACGCTGCGCGCCTCCTGGTCGCGCTCCTACCGCGCGCCGTCGCTGCATCAGGAGGTCTCGGCCACGACCACGCTGCAATCGCTGACCATCGGCACACAGGCCCTGTTCCGCCCGGTGCGCACGGTCGGCAATCCGGACCTTGATCCCGAACGCGCGCAAACCTTCTCGGCCGGCCTGTCTGCACGGGTTTCAGGCGTGAACGCCACCATTGATGGCTGGCGGGTGCGCTATGAGGACCTCATCGTGCGCGAGAGCGCCAATGCGATCATCGCCGCCGATCTGGCTGATAATGGCCAGTTTGACGATCCGCGTATCGAGCTCTCCCCGGCGGGCGATGTGGTGCTGGTGCGCGCCGCCTTCGTCAATGCGCCGCGCGTCGATGCGTCTGGCATTGACCTCGCCTTGCGCGGTGATCCGGTCGATCTGGCGGGCGGAGCGCTCGGTTGGGGCGTGGACGCCAGCTGGATTGGCGAGTTCACCATTGTGGACCCTGTGCTCAATCGCGAGATTGACGCTCTGGGCAATCGCAACTTCACCAATTTCGCCCGTTCGGTGCCGGACTGGCGTGCCAGCGCCTATCTGGACTGGACCAGCGGGGCGTTCGGCGCGCGCGCTGGCGTGCGTCACATCGCCGGATACCGCAATGATGAGGGCGCGGGCAGCGATGTCGCAAGCTGGACCGTGCTCGACCTGCAGAGCCGCTACACGCTCGACCTTTCTGGCACCGCCCTGACCCTGACCGCAGGCGCACTGAACATCACCGACGAGGCCGCGCCGTTTGTACCGACGCCTCTGGGCTATGACACCAAGGTGCATGATCCGCGCGGGCGTGTGGCCTATGTGCGCGTGGGGGCGAGATTTTAGGAATCAGTTCGGCAATACCGCTGCGCTGCTGATCTCGAAGCGAGCCTCCACGCCAGCGGCGGGCTGAAGACCATCACGCCCGCCCGGCTGGCCGCCGCCAACCCACAGCGCCACCGGGCCCGGTTCGATGCGGCGTATGCCGTCAGCCTCGACCAGGCTGAGGGCGCGGTCTTGGAGGGTAAAGCGCACGGTGCGCGTCTCGCCGCGCGCCAGATGCAAACGCTGGAAACCGGCAAGCGAGCGGATGGGGGCATCCGGTACGCCAGGATGGCTGACATAAAGCTGCACCACCTCGTCGGCGTCCATCGCGCCGGTATTGGTGACATCCACCGACACCGTAACGGATTGATCTGCCCGTACCCGCGCGCGCGAGACCTGCGGGCGCGTATAGCCGAAGCTGGAATAGGACAGGCCGTAGCCGAACGGGTAGAGCGCCTCCCCTGTGAAATAGCGATAGGTCCGCCCGGTCATGGAATAGTTTTCGAAGGGTGGCAGCTCATCGACGAAACGGTGGAAGGTCACCGGCAGGCGTCCGGCCGGGCTGAAATCCCCGGCGATAAGACGCGCAACGGCGTCGCCGCCCCGCCCGCCCGGATACCACGCCTCTATGATGGCGGGTACGTGCCGGTCAGCCCAGTCGATGTTGAGCGGGCTGCCATTCATCAGCACAAGGACGACCGGCGTGCCAATGGCGGTCACCTCCTCCAGCAGGCGTTGCTGGGTGGCGGGCAGATCAAGGCTGGTCCGGTCCCCGCCGAGGAAACCCGGCACAGCGATGGGCAGGTCCTCGCCTTCAAGCTGATGGGTCAGACCTGCCACGAAAACCACGAGATCGGCCTCACGCGCCGCCGCAAGAGCCTGTTGCGCACCCGTATCGCTCGGCAGGCTCCACATCAGGCGCTCGTCGCCCCTGTCGGTACGCTGGAAGGCTTCCACGCGGATGGGATAGCTGCGCCCGGCTTCCAGCATGGCTGCGCCCGTCACGAGGGTCGGCCGCCAGTCAACGCCCCAGGCATCGACGATCAGCTCGTCTCCGATCCAGATGCGGTAGCCGCCATTGGCGACATAGCGGAAGCGGTGCTCACCGGTTTCGGACGCGGTGATATAGCCTGTCCAGCGCACTGCGCCGCTGCGCAGCTCGCCTTCCCAGCTCATAGTGGCATTCGTCTCGATACCGGTCGAGACCGGCGCGCCCTCCATCTCCGGGGAGGCAAAATGCGCGACGTCCAGACCGGGCTGGCTGCACCGCGCATCACGGCAGAAGGCGCTGTCAGGGACCGGCTCCAGCACCGGATCGAGCAGGCCAGCCCCTTCGGCGTGGATGATATCAGCGTCCGGGAAACGCCGCCGCAGACCCTCCAGCACCGTGACCGGCTGTGAGGGCGTGCCGTTATAATTGCCGACCAGCGCCTCGTAATTGTCCGCATTAGGGCCGATCACGGCGATGGAGCGCGGCGCAGCGCGCAGCGGCAGCAGACCGCCCTCATTCCTCAAAAGCACCAGCGACTCTTCAGCGACCCGCAGGGACAGGGCGCGGTGCGCGTCGGTGTCATTATCGGCAGGCGTGATATGCGGGAAGACACGCGCGGGCGGATCGAACTGGCCAAGGCGCATGCGCGCGGTGAACAGGCGGCCCAGGGCTGTGTCGAGATCGGCTTCGCTCAAAAGCCCCTGACGCACCGCGCCGAGGATATTGTCGGCCTCTCCGCCACCGCCGCAGACAAGGTCCATGCCCGCCCGGAACGCCACCGCTGCGCCCTCTTCGGACGTCTGCGTATAGCCATGCTCGTGCGCATTATAGATGTTGGCGACCGCCTCGCAGTCGGACACCACATAGCCCTCAAAGCCCCAATCCTCGCGCAGATAACGCTGGAGCAAGGGCGTGTTGGCGCAGGCCGGCACACCATCGACCGCGTTATAGGCACACATGATCGAGTGCGCCCCGCCCTCCATTATGGTGGCGCGGAAAGCAGGCAAATAGGTCTCGTGCAGATCGCGGGGGCTGGGGTGGACATCGTCGCGGTGGCGGCTCGGCTCCGGCCCGCTATGCACCGCATAGTGCTTGGGCGTCGCGACTGTCATCAGGTAGTTCTCGTCATCCCCCTGCAGCCCGCGCACGAAAGCCACGCCCAGCCGCGAGGTGAGATACGGGTCTTCGCCATAGGTTTCCTGCCCCCGGCCCCAGCGCGGATCGCGGAAGATATTGATGTTCGGCGACCAGACGGTGAGGCCGGCAAACCAGTCACTCCCCCCGAAACGGTGACGCGTCTCGACATGCTTGGCCCGGAACTCAATGGCGATGACATCGGCCATCTCGCGGATCAGCGGCTCGTTCCAGGTAGCGGCAAGGCCAATCGCCTGAGGAAAGACGGTCGCAATATCCGCGCCTGCCACGCCGTGCAGGCCCTCATTCCACCAATTGTACTCGCGCACGCCAAGGCGCGGGATGGCCGGTGCGTCATTGATCAGTTGCGCCGCCTTTTCATCGAGCGTCATGCGCGACACCAGATCCGCCGCGCGCGCCTCAGCGCTTAAGGAAGTATCTTGATAGGCGGGCGTATCGCCCTGCGCGAGGGCCGGACTGGCGGCAACAGGCAGCAGAAGGGCCGCCAGAACACTGCCCCGGAGACCAGCCCGCAGCTTCCGCCTCACATGCATCCCGGCGCGCCTGATCATTGTATTCCCTCCCCGGCTGGCATCTGCTGGCCTTGCTGTTGAGGGCAATATTGTCAGACAAATACTAAGCAGCGCAAGTCACATGGGATCAGGCAGGCAGGGGAAAACGGCCTTTCCTGCGTGGTAAAGGACCAGCTGGCCTCGTCAGAAGGCGGCAAATTGACTGATGATTGTTCCGCGTCAAGCCGGAATATGGATCGGATGCCCCAGCGCCGCGAGGGCGGCTTCGGCAAAGCACTCGGTCAGGGTCGGGTGGACATGGATCGTGCCGGCAATGTCCTCAAGGCGTGCGCCCATCTCGATAGCCAGCGCAAACTCGCCCGACAGCTCGCTCACATGCTTGCCGACGGCGTGGATGCCGAGGATCACATGATCGCTCTCGCGCGCGGTGATGCGGACGAAACCGCCATCAGCCCCGCCTTCCATGGAGAGCGCGCGGCCTGAGGCGGCCAGCGGGAACTTGCCGGTGATAACGCTCTCGCCCTTCTTCTTCGCTTCATCGGGTGACAGGCCGACGCCGACAATCTCCGGCTCGGTAAAGCACACGGCAGCGATGGCGTTGGGATCAAAGCGGCGGCGATGGCCGGCGATCACTTCGGCGACAAGCTCGCCCTGGGCGGTCGCCTTGTGGGCCAGCAAGGGCTCGCCGACCAGATCACCAATGGCGTAGACGCCGCGCATCGGCGTGCGGCACTGATCGTCGATCTTCACAAAGGGGCCATCCATGTCGAGGCCCATAGTCTCAAGGCCCCAGCCTTCGGTCACGGGCTTGCGCCCCACGGCGACGAGGATGCGGTCGGCTTCGAGCTTTTCGGCCTTGCCGGAGGCATCCTCGAAGACGAGGAAGGTCTTGCCGTCCTTTTCCTCCACACCCTTGGCGCGGGCTTTGAGATGGACATTGATCTTGTGGCGTTTGAGCCATTGCGTGATCGGGCGCGTCATCTCGCTATCGTAAAGCGGCAGGATGGCGTCAGCCGCCTCAACGAAGCTGACCTCGCTGCCCATCTTGGCAAAGGCGATCCCCAGCTCCAGCCCGATATAGCCAGCACCGACGACGACCAGCTTCTTGGGCAGTTCGGTCAGTTCCAGCGCAGCCGTGGAGCCGATTACCTTGTCACCGAAAGGCAGGAAGGGCAGCTCGGTCTCTTTTGAACCCGTGGCCAGGATCACGTTCTCGGCCTCGATGGTCAGCGTCTTGCCGTCTTCCATCTCCACCGTGCAGGTCTTGGCGTCGGAGAATACCGCCCAGCCGGAGACGGCCTCGACCTTGGCGCTTTTCAGCAGCTGGCCGACGCCCTTCGTCAGCTTGCCAACGATAGTGTCCTTCCAGGCGGTGACGCCTGCCATGTCCAGAACGGGCGCGGTTTTGAGCGATATGCCAAGCGACCCCTCACCCACATGCCCGGCCATGTCCTCATACTTCGAAGCGGCGTGGATGAACGCCTTGGAGGGGATGCAGCCCCGGTTGAGGCAAGTGCCGCCGAGCCCATGCTTGTCCACGATCACCGTATCAAGGCCGAGCTGGCCTGCGCGGATGGCCGCCGGGTAGCCGCCCGGTCCGCCGCCGACAACGAGAACCTGACATTTGCGAATATCGGCCATGGGGCTTCCTCCGTCTGGATGTTTGGCGGGTGTTTAGCGTGGCAAGGCGCATGCGGGAAGGGCGGGGGTGCTTACCAGATGGCAGGACGCCGGAACCTCTTTTGAATGCGTGAAGCTTCCAACCACTTCGTTTTCCCGACGAAAGTCGGGACCCAGAAGAAGTCTGGGCACCGGCTTGCGCCGGTGAAACGCTCTGTATGTGGACAGAGGATAAAACTATGGATCCCGGCTCGGAGACCGGGACTCCGACATGTTACCCCTACTCCCCCTCCTCCGGGGGCAGGGCTTCCGGCGGGACGGGCTCGCCGGGCACGGCGTAGGAATTGGACAGCCATTTCTGCAGATCGAGATCGGCACAGCGTTTCGAGCAGAAGGGCCGGAATTCGTGCACGACCGGCTTGCCACAGATCGGGCATTTCGCCTTGGCGCTCATCACACCCTCCCGGCGGAAAATCCGCGCGGCGGCAGGCGGTCGGAGAGTTTCAGCGTGAAGCGTGCGCCGAGGCGCGAGGCCATCGCCTTGTTCCAGCCCACAGGATCGCGGGAGAGCCAGGCATGCACGTCCGGGCCAGCTTCCAGCACAAGCTGGCTGGCGCGGGCGGACCTGCCTTCGGCCTCCAGCGCGCGCAGGGCAGCGAGGGCTGAGGTCTCGAGGTTTTCCACGCCGAAGCGCTCCCACATCTGTTCATGCAGAGCGCGGCCGAGGCGCTGGCGGGCCAGCTCGACAATGGCAAAGCGCGATGAGGGCGCGATATCCACCTTGGCCGGATCGTTCTTGAAGGCCGATTTCAGCGTTGCCTCAAGCGCCGTCTGATCGCCCTTTTTCTTCAACGGCAAAAAGTCGATGGCCACAACGCCGCCAATACCGCGCAGGCGTATCTGGCGCGCCGCTTCGCGCGCGGCGGTCCGGTTCAGGTCAAAGGCGAAATTACCCTTCCCGCCCGTGCGGCCCGCGGCATCGACATCGATGGCGGTTAGCGCCGTTACCGGCTCGATGATGAGGCGTCCGCCGCCGTTCAGCGGCACATCGGCTTCCAGCGCGGCGTCGAATTCGGCGTCAAGATCAATACCTGCCTTGGCGGCCTGTATGATCGGCGCGTCGTTCAGCCCGGACAGTCGCTCTGCCAGCGGCGGCGCGGTGAGAAGGGCTTCTGGCGCATCGCCGGGTTCCACCTCATGCAGGGTGAGGGTCGGGCCTTTCTCCTGAAACGCCTCGCGGGCGATCTGCACGCCAATGCCGGCGCCTTCATGGAAACCGGCCGGGCGGCCAGCTGCGCCGAAGGGAAGGAAGCCATCGGGGCCGCGCCCGATATCGAGAAACGCGCCATTGAGCTGCGGCTCGATACGGCGCACGCGGGCGCGGTAAATCTCGCCGCGTATGGCACGGGCTTTCCGCTCGCTCCAGCGCTCCAGATGCAGCTCGACCGCGCGGTCGCCCTCAAAGATCGCGGCGCGGGTCTCGCCTACATGGTCAGCGACGATAATGCGCATCAGCCCGCGCCCCCCGGACGGTAGCCAAGGCCGATGAGCAATTGGCGTGTCTCGTAGACGGGCAGGCCCATCACGCCGGTATAGCTGCCGGTGATCTGGATAATATGCGCGCCGAACCGGCCCTGAATGCCATAGCCGCCCGCCTTGCCCTGCCATTCACCGCTGGCGATGTACTCATCGATTTCCTGTGCGCTGAGGCGTTTCACCGCCACGCGCGTCATGGAGAGGCGGCTGGACACCCGGCCATCGGGCGCACGCACCGCCACGCCGGTAAAGACGCGGTGATTGCGCCCGGAAATCAGCGCCAGGCAGGCGCGCGCTTCGTCTTCGGTTTCGGTCTTGGGCAGTATGCGCCGGCCCACGCCGACCACGGTGTCGCTGGCCAGCACATAGGCGTCGTCATGGCCGGTCGCGGCGCTCAGCTTTGCCAGCGTCAGGCGCAGGGCGAGATCGCGCGGCAGCTCTCCTGCATGCTCGGTCTCGTCAATATCGGTGGGGGCAATCGCGTCGGGCGGGAAGCCGATTCCCGTCAGCAGGTCACGCCTGCGCGGCGAGGCACTCGCCAGTACAAGACGCGCATCTGCGGGCATGGCTGCCGCCCTATTTGAAGCGATAGGTGATACGGCCCTTGGTCAGGTCGTAGGGCGTCATTTCAACCAGCACCTTGTCACCGGCCAGCACGCGGATGCGGTTCTTGCGCATCTTGCCGGCGGTGTGGGCAATGATCTCGTGGTCGTTTTCCAGCTTCACCCGGAAAGTGGCATTCGGCAGGAGTTCGGTGACCTCACCGGGAAACTCCAGCAATTCTTCCTTCGCCATGCAGCTCCTCTTGTCTGGCAATGGGCAGGCTTTTTCCTCGCCTTGCCGGAATCAGCCTTCGCCCCCTCGCGGCGCGTGGCGGGCTATATAGTCCCTATAGTGGGCTTACGTCGAGCCTTGGCGC